>CAYYAM010000013.1:0-50695 GCA_964469965.1 uncultured Muribaculaceae bacterium
GTAGTCCCACCAGGACTCGAACCTGGATCTGAAGTTTAGGAAACTTCCGTTCTATCCCTTGAACTATAGGACCATTTATATCTTTACTGTTCAGGATTGTAAGCCCATTTATAATACATTGAACCCCATGTGAATCCTGCGCCGAATGCAGAGAATATGAGTATGTCTCCCTTTTTGAAACTCTTCTCGTACTCCCATAAAACTAACGGAATAGAGGTTCCTGCAGTATTGCCGAATTTTTCAATATTAATCAAAATTTTCTCTTTCTGCAAACCCATTCTTTTTCCGGTAGCTTCAATAATTCTCATATTTGCCTGGTGAGGAATAAGATAGGCTATGTCTTTTGATTCAATATTATTTTTTTCCATCAACTCTACCGAAACATCTGCCATTCTGCTTACAGCATATTTAAATACCGTTTGGCCATCTTGGTATACGTAGTGTTCACGGTTTTTAATCGTTTCAGGAGTTGGAGGGTAAACAGAACCTCCGGCTTTCTGATACAAATAGTGCCTTCCTATACCATCTACATGCAGGATAGAGTCGAGCAGCCCCTCTCCCTCTGTCTCTGTTGGCTCTATAAGCATTGCAACAGCAGCATCGCCAAATAGCGGGCATGTTGTTCTGTCGGTATAATCTGTGATTCCAGACATTCTCTCTCCTGTTACCAGAATCATCTTTTTTGATCTTCCTGTCTCAATAAATGATGCTGCCGTTTCAAAAGAGAAAATAAAGCCCGAACAACCGGCATTAATATCGTAACCCCAGGCGTTCATAATACCTGTTTTATCGCAGATTATATTTGCTGTTGCGGGGAAGAGCATGTCGGGAGTAACCGTTGCACAGAGGAGCATATCTATCTCTTCTGGTTTAACTCCTGTTTTGTTAAGCAGTCTCTTAACTGCCTCTGCGCCCATAAATGAGGTTCCCAATCCATCATCCTTAAGGATTCTTCTCTCACGCACTCCTATTCTGGTCATTATCCACTCATCTGTAGTATCTACCATCTCAGACAACATGTGGTTGTCTAATATGTACTCCGGAAGATATGCCTCTATTCCGGTTATTATGGCTCTTTTTTTACCGCTCATAAGAGATTGCCTCTTTAAATTTATCTACCAATTTATTATTGAGTGCATTCATTGCCTGCAGTATCATATTTGAAATTGCCGATGGGCTTGAAGCACCGTGTCCGATTATTACGGGATATGGAACTCCCAAAACAGGTGTTCCTCCGTAATTCTCGTAATTAAACCTTTCAAAGAAATCGTTTTTAATCTCCAATCTTTGAGTAAGATTGTACATCCCCTCTGCTTGCTTGAGTAGTATGTTTCCGGCAAAGCCATCAGTTACAACCACATCTGCCGTATCGCCGGTAAAGAGATGATTGGCTTCTATGTTTCCGCAGAAATTGAAGTGAATTGAATCACTCATCAATCTATAGGCCTCTTTGGTAACCATGTCACCTTTATCCTCCTCCTCTCCAATATTCAGCAAAGCCACTACAGGTCTCTCTACTCCCATCATCTCCTTTGCATAAATCGAACCAAGCATACCAAACTGATATAAAATATCGGGTTTGCAGTCGGTGTTGAATCCAACGTCAAGGATCAGTACTTTTCTCCCGTTAAGCATTGGCATCTCTGCCGAGATGCAAGGTCTCATAACCCCCGGAAGTGGTTTTATGGTGTGGACACAACCTGTGAGCATTGCCCCGGTATTTCCGGCGCTTGCAAAAGCATTCAGTTCGCCTCTATTGAGAAGATTAAACCCAACGACTAAACTTGAATCATGCTTTTTTTGGTATGACTTTACAGGATGGTCGTCCATCTCTATGACCTGCGAGGTGTGGAATATCTCAAAATTTGAAGATTCAAATCCTCTCTCTGTGCAGATCTCTGTAATTTTTGGTTTATCACCTATCAGTACTATACGAAAATCGGAATATATTTTGGAAAAGGCGTCAATCGCTCCCAGAACTGTGTTCAGAGGAGCATAGTCGCCTCCCATTACATCTATCCCGATTTTCATCGGCATTACGCGCTCGCCTTTTCTACAATAAGACGACCTCTGTAATAACCGCACTCAGGACAAACCCTGTGATACAAAACCGCTGCGCCGCAATTTGAGCAAGTTCCTAAAGTTGGAGCCTCTGCTTTATAGTGTGTTCTGCGCTTATTCCTGCGAGTCTTGGAAATTCTGTGTTTCGGATGTGCCATTTCTTATAATGTTTACAATATTAATTCAATAAATCTTTTAACTTTTCAAACGGTGAGTTGCTACTCTCATCATTACTCTCCGCATTGCTGTATTTTCCCAGTTTTTTAAGCATCTCTTTATCACACTCACCCTCTTTGTGAACTCTCTGTATTGGCAGTGCCAAACATATGTAGTCATAAAGAAACTGAGTAAGATCCAGCTCACTCTCTGTCATATCCAGTGTTAATACCTCGCTATCCTCGGGCTCGTCTGTGCTTTTTACAAATTTAACTATCATCACAGGCTCGGCCTCTATCTCCAAATCTACCATCTCAAGGCATCTGTCGCACTCTACTTTTACAATCCCCTTAATTTTACCGGAGATATTTATAAGAGTGGTACTTTTTTCAAGAGTAAGCTCTACACTTAGAGATGCTCCCAAAATTTCACTGCTTTCAAACTCTTCAAAAAACTTATCGCCTATGGAAAGGTCAAACTTGTGCCTCCCCTGCGACATCCCTTTAATAGGGATTACATACTCTCTGTTATCAATTTTTGACATAAAGGAAATGAGCCCGCAAAGTTAATCTATTTTTTTAAATTAACAACCTTGCCTACCCCTTTCTTCTCTTTCTTTCGTTCTCATCCAGGTATATCTTTCTGAGTCTAATAGATTTTGGAGTAACCTCTACCAATTCATCCTCCTGAATGTACTCCAAGGCCTCCTCAAGTGTGAACTCTATAGGTGGAGCCAGCATCACTTTATCGTCGGACCCCGATGCTCTCACGTTTGTCAATTTTTTAGTCTTGCAAAGGTTTATTCCAAGATCGTCGCCTCTTGAGTTCTCTCCAACAACCTGACCTGCATATATCTCCGACCCAGGGTGTATAAAGAATTTTCCTCTATCTTGAAGCTTATCCATTGCATAAGCTATTGCTGTACCAGTCTCAATTGATATAAGCGAACCATTGGTTCTCTTCTCAATCTCTCCTTTAAATGGCTCATAAGCTTTAAATCGGTGTGCCACAACTGCCTCTCCCTGAGTGGCTGTGAGCAAATTGCTTCTTAAACCTATAAGGCCTCTGGAGGGTATATCAAAATCTAAATGTACCCTTTCACCTCTGTGCTCCATATGCAATAGCACCCCTTTTCTTCTGGTTACCATCTCAATGGCCCTTCCTACCATATCCTCGGGGAGATCTATTGTCAAGTGCTCGATTGGTTCACACCTCACACCATTAATATTCTTATCTAAAACTTTAGGTTGGCCAACCTGAAGCTCAAATCCCTCTCGTCTCATTGTCTCTATCAACACTGAGAGATGGAGCACCCCTCTTCCATAAACAATAAAAGAGTCTGCAGTAAGACCATCTTTTATCTTTAATGCAAGATTCTTCTCCAGCTCCTTATCTAATCTATCCTTAATATGCCTGGAAGTTACAAACTTACCCTCTCTTCCAAAAAAAGGAGAGTCGTTTATAGTAAAGAGCATACTCATGGTTGGCTCATCTACGGCTATTGGAGGAAGCTGCTCAGGATTTTCGAAATCTGCAATAGTATCACCTATCTCAAAACCTTCAATGCCAACAACGGCACAAATATCACCACTCTTTACCTCTAACGATTTTGTCTTTTCAAGCCCCTCAAAAACCATCAACTCCTTTATTTTGCTCCTCTCTACAGATAGATCTCTTTTGCAGAGAGATACCTGCATTCCGGCTTTTAACGATCCTCTGGTTACTCTTCCTACAGCAATTCTTCCAACGTAAGGGGAGTACTCAAGAGACGATATCAGCATCTGAGGTGTTCCCTCTAGTGCAAGAGGTTCTGGAATCTCCTCTATGATTGTATCCAGCAGAGGGGTTATGTCTGTATTGGGCTTTCTCCAGTCAAGCGACATCCAACCCTGCTTTGCACTGCCGAATACTGTTTTAAAATCAAGCTGCTCCTCAGAGGCGTTCAATGAGAACATGAGGTCGAATACCTGTTCATTAACTTCGTCGGGTCTGCAATTTGGTTTGTCAACTTTATTGATTACTACAATCGGTTTTTTACCCATCCCTATTGCTTTCTGTAATACAAATCTTGTCTGGGGCATAGTTCCTTCAAAAGCATCAACCAATAGAAGTACACCATCTGCCATATTAAGAACCCTCTCCACTTCACCACCAAAATCGGCGTGGCCCGGAGTATCTATTATGTTAATTTTATAGTCCTTATAAGGTACCGACACATTTTTTGCCAGTATTGTTATACCCCTCTCTCTTTCGAGGTCGTTATTGTCTAGTATTAGTTCTCCCATTTTTCCGGCATCCCTGAATAGTTTTGCCTGAAGAATCATTCTGTCCACCAGAGTGGTTTTGCCATGGTCTACGTGTGCGATGATGGCAATGTTCCGTATTTTCTGCATAATTAAGCCGCAAAAGTAGAAAAAACTATTATTTTTGCGGTTTAATTTTAAGAAATTTTCCCTGAATGACAGAAAGAATCCTAATCCTGGACTTCGGCTCTCAATTTACTCAATTGATTGGCAGAAGATTAAGAGAGCTTAACGTTTATTGTGAGATTGTTCCCTTCAACAAAATACCCCATTTAGGAGATGATGTTAAGGGTGTGATACTGTCTGGCAGCCCATTCTCTGTAAGAGATCAAAACGCACCTACCCCAAATCTTTCCGATATTAAAGGAAGGCTTCCCCTTTTAGCGATATGCTATGGAGCACAATTTCTGGCTCACAACTTTGGAGGGGAGGTTCAACCGTCTCTTGCGAGAGAGTATGGAAGAGCTATTCTTAAGGTGAACGATCCGGAGTGTCCTCTTTTTAAGGGGGTGCCCACTGGTTCTCAGGTTTGGATGTCGCACGGCGATACCATTGCGCACCTTCCTCAAGGGGCTGTTCCTGTGGCGTCTACAGAGGATATTGTAAATGCTGCTTACAGAATCCCCAATGAGCAGACATTTGCACTTCAGTTTCATCCGGAGGTTTATCACACAGAGTATGGAAGCAAGATTCTTGAGAATTTTGTCATGGGGATTTGTAATTGTAAAGGTGATTGGACTCCCGACTCTTTCATAGAGAGTACAATATCAGAGTTAAAAGAGAGAGTAGGAGAAGAGAGGGTAATACTTGGTCTGTCGGGGGGTGTAGACTCAACGGTTGCTGCGGTTCTATTGCATAGAGCAATCGGTTCTCAACTCCACTGTATTTTTGTAGATAACGGTCTATTAAGAAAGAGTGAGTTCACCGATGTTCTTCACTCATATAAAGATATGGGGCTAAATGTAACAGGAGTAGACGCATCGTCTGACTTTCTTAAAGCTCTTAACGGAGTGACCGATCCCGAGGAGAAGCGCAAAGCGATAGGAAGAGTTTTTGTTGAGGTATTCGACAGTGAGTCACATAAAGTAGAGAACGCAAAGTGGTTGGCACAAGGGACTATCTACCCCGATGTAATAGAGTCGGTGTCTGTAAACGGCCCCTCTGCTACAATTAAATCTCACCATAACGTTGGAGGTCTCCCGGACTACATGAAACTGAAAGTTGTTGAGCCGTTGCGCTCACTGTTCAAAGATGAGGTAAGGAGAGTTGGAAGAGCACTCGGGATTGAGGAGTCTCTAATAGCTCGTCACCCATTCCCGGGCCCAGGGCTTGGGATAAGGGTACTTGGAGAGGTTACTGAAGAGAAACTCTCAATACTTAAAGAGGCAGACGCTATTTTTATCGGGATGTTAAAGGAGCACCAACTATATAATAAAGTGTGGCAAGCAGCAGCAATTCTTTTACCTATAAAAAGCGTAGGGGTTATGGGAGATGAGAGGACTTACGAGTCTACAGTTGTTTTAAGGGCTGTAACCTCTACTGATGGAATGACTGCCGACTGGGTTCATCTTCCTTACGAATTTCTTGCTAAGGTGTCAAACGAGATAATCAACAGAGTTAAAGGGGTTAACAGGGTAGTGTATGACATCTCCTCTAAGCCGCCTGCAACAATTGAATGGGAATAAAAAAACAGAAGGGGATCCAACATTAAGATCCCCTTCTGTTTAAATTTAGTGTCAGATTACTGAGTAACAGTCTCTGCAGCTTTTGTGCTGTCTGGGCAGCAAGCTGTGCTATCTGAAGCGGCAGCAGCAGTGCTGTCAGTTTGCTCAACTACTACTGGTTCCTCTTGTTTTTCTGCATTGCTTCCGCATGAAGTAAGTGCCAATCCGGCAACTGCGAATAAAACGAAAAGTTTTTTCATCTTAAAAAAAGTGTGTTATGGGGTTAATTGATTTCAGCCGCGAATATACATCATTTATTAATATTTTACTAAAATTTTATATCAAAACCTGCTAAAATCACCACACCCGGCATTGGAAAGCCCTCATTAATGGTATATGCGGTTCCTGTTATATTATCACCATGAATAAATGGCCTAAGCTCTAAACCTAAAAGTTTTGCTTTATAAGAGATCCTTAAGTTTGCCACAGTATAACTCTCCTCCTGTTTGGTAGCTGTGTTAATATACATCTGTCCAATATATTGTGTGCTCAAATTAATTAAGAAATCTCCCGGGGTACATGTTGCAGAGAGATATAGTTTATGTTTTGGCGATGCCAGTAATGGTTTGCTGGTTGCCAGATAGCTGTAGTTAAAATCTGTTCTCAAATCTCGTCTAATCTTATACCCCGCTTGAAATTCAAACCCTCTATTTTCAAAAAAACCTGTGTTCAGATTCTTAGGAACACCATTTATTCTTACAGTCTCAATCATATTCCATCCATCTATGTAAAACACCGATAGCTCTGCTGTAAGTCTGGAGTCAAACATAGAATGACCCGCAGAGAGTTCAAAGTTGATCATATTTTCAGGCATGAGGTCTTTATTCTGAGGAGGGAACATATACATCTCTCTGATTGTAGGACTTCTGTAACCTTTAGATATAGAAGCTTTAATTACACTATTCTCTAAAACTCTCAACGCAGCCCCAACCTGTGGTACCCACTCCCCTTCAAAAGCAGAGTTATATTCGAATCTCATACCTCCGTTAATAGTAAATCTATCAAAGAAATCATGTTGAACTATAACATAAGCGGCTGTTTCATGTATCTCCCTGTCTACCAAGTAGGTTCTACTCCCATTTGTGGTTGAAGTATTCCAAGCCTCTCCACCCCATTTTTTATAGTCAAATCCAACCGTAAGAGTGTTTCCTTCAAGAAGTTTAAAGTTCTCGTACACCATTACTCCCGTGTTGTAATCCTTAGAGTAAAACAGATAATCTCTTGGGAATTGTCCCGGTTTGTAGCCGTCGTTTACCTCATGCTCGCCACCATTATAATACACTTTAAGTGCTCCCGATCCATATTTATGTTTGTTCTCTAAAGAAATAGAGGCAGATCCTCTTAATATATCCATCTCATTGTCCAATAAAAGATCGTCAATTTTTCCCGGGTTTTGATTAAATATCTTTGCAACTGAAAGGTCTGCAATAATGTTGAAGTTTTTACCCAATCTCTTATCTGTTTTAATAAAGCCGTTGGTTATTTTAAAGTCGGAGTTTGCTCTGTGGCCGTTGCTTCGATCATGATTAAAAGATATAAATGTAGAGAAGCTCTCACCTCCATACCCACCATTTACCATGTATTTTTGAGTATCGTAAGAGCCCATGGTAAACCGTGCATCTCCACCAAAGCCCTCTTTTGCTCTCCTCTTAGTTATTACATTTATCACCCCACCCATGGCATTTGAACCATAAAGCAACGATCCTGGGCCCCTAATAATCTCAACTCTTTCTATATCTGAAGAGACATATAAATCCGGAACCGAATGGCCAAAAACACCGGCCCACTGTGGCTGTCCGTCCAGAAGCATTAATACCTTATTACCCTGACCAACCCCTCTTATATTGATAGCTCCTGCAGAGCCTGCAGAAACTCCAAATCCGGTAACTCCTTTCTGCGTTATAAAAAGCCCCGGTACCAGATTAGATAAAATAGGCAAAACTGCAGAACTCCCCGACATCTCAATCTCATCTTTATCTATAACAGATACAGTAAGCGGAATGGCATTTCTGTTTATGTTGGTTTTATTTGCGGTAATCACAACCTTATTAAGATTTGTGGTTTTCACGGTATCCTCTACGGCAAAAGAGAGTGTCGAAATTAGCATCGCCGTTATAAATGGAATATTAAAGTAGTATCTCATCAAAACTTATTTTACAATAGAGTTGCAAATATAACATCTCACAAATCAAATCATAATTTATTTCGCTTTGTAGGGTGAAATTTTAGCACACTCTCTCTCCATTTTTGGCTATTCACATGAGTATAGATCTCGGTGGTCAGAATGCTTTCGTGACCGAGCATCTGTTGCACTACTCTCAGATCGGCCCCATTCTCTACCATATGGGTTGCAAAAGAGTGCCTAAAGGTGTGCGGTGAGACATCCTTCTCAATACCCGCATTAACAGCGGTTTTTTTTACAATAAGAAATACCATCTCTCTGGATAGTTTTCCCCCTCTTCTGTTCAAAAACAGGGTGTCGTCGTGCTTGGGCTTTACAACACCGCACCTTCTCCCGGCCAGATAGTGGTTCAAAGCATCTATTGCCGGCTCTCCAATAGGTACGAGTCTCTCCTTCTCTCCTTTTCCGCTTACCCTGATAAAACCCTCTTTTAAAAAAAGATCCGAAATCTTAATGTTAACAAGTTCGCTTACTCTAAGGCCGCACGAGTAGAGCATCTCCAATATAGCTCTGTTTCTATGCCCTTCGGGTAAAGAGAGATCTACAGATGTTAAGATTTTGTTAACCTCGTTCTGTGAAAGTACTGCAGGCAAATACCTCCCAATTTTAGGAGTCTCCAGCGCCTCCGACGGGTTAGACGATATCTTTCCCTCCAGCTCAAGGAATGTAAAAAAAGACTTTATGGAGCTTATAACTCTTGCCTGAGATCTTTTGGAGAGATTTTTGCTATTGAGAGCTGCAATAAAAGATAATAAAGTTATATCGGTAATTTTATCGAATGAGAACAACCCGGAGCTCCACTTATCTTCTGAGCTGTAATTTAATAGGTTCATCACATCTGAACAGTATGCCTTTATGGTATTTTCAGACAACGACCTCTCAAGCTTCAGATATACCGAGAAGTCATCTAATATGGTTGATGTTGCTCTCTTTTTCAAATAAAATGAATTACTTTTGCACACAAATTTAGAAGAAATATGGAGGAAAAGAAAACCAAGATCATCTGTACAGTATCGGACAGAAATTGCAGCGTTGAATTTATTGAAAGTCTTTATAATGAGGGGATGAATGTGGTAAGGATCAATTCAGCACACACCACTCTTGAGTCGTCTATGCCAATAGTTGAAAATACAAGGAAGGTTTCTGAAAAGATAGCAATCTTAGTAGATACAAAAGGGCCGGAAATTAGAATAACAAGTATGGGAGAAGGGGGTGGATTCAATGTTAAAAACGGAGATGAGGTTATTTTCGAAGATAATCCGGCCGGTATTTCAGGAAACGGACTTCTCTATACAAACTATACAAATCTTGTTGCTGAGGTTCCCGTTGGCTCCAACATACTCATAGACGATGGTGAGATATCTCTCACTGTTGTTAGAAAAAGAGACAAACGTCTCTATTGTAAAGCCAATAACAGTGGAGTTATTAAGGGGAGAAAAAGCATCAATATCCCGAATGTTCCTGTAAGACTACCTTCTGTATCTGAAAGAGATAAAGAGTACATATTGTGGGCTATCCAAAACGATTTAGATTTTATTGCACACTCATTTGTAAGAAACAAAGAGGATTTGATTGAGATACAGAAGATACTAGACCTCCACGGCAGCCATCTGAAGATTATCGCAAAGATTGAGAATCAAGAGGGTGTAGATAATATAGATGAGATTTTATCTCACTGTTACGGGGTTATGGTTGCCCGAGGAGACTTGGGAGTGGAGATAGATTATCAAAAGATTCCAATAATTCAGAGGCAGATTATTAAAAAGTGCCAAGAGAGAAAAAAGCCGGTAATCATAGCAACTCAAATGCTTCACTCCATGATTGAGAATCCAAGGCCAACCAGGGCAGAGGTGACAGATGTGGCAAATGCAATTTATCAGGGAACAGATGCAATAATGCTCAGCGGAGAGACTGCAAACGGTAAATATGCAAAAGAGGCAGTGAGAACAATGACCAATATCGCAAGAGAGACAGAGAAAGAGCTTAGGCCCTACTATGGATTGGAACTGAAAGACATAACACACCCTGTTGCCGCTGTGTTAAGCTGCCAACTTGTAAGTGCCACAAAAAAACTCCCTATCAAAGCAATGGTATTTGATAGTAGAACAGGGAGGACAGGCAGGTATCTATCTGCATTCAGGCCTAAAACTCCAATCTACGCTATGTGCTACGCTCCGCATGTTATGAGAGAGCTTGCCCTCTCTTTTGGAGTTTATGCATACTCTATGGATCCATATCAGAGTAAAGATCAATTTATTAAAAGCTCAATCAATACTCTTTTAAATGATAAGTGTTTTTCAAAAGAGGATGTAATAGGTGTTGTGGGTGGCAGCTTTGGCCCCTCAGCAGGTGCTACCTTTATGGAGATCTGCCCTGCCGGTCTTATGGTAATAGAGACAGAAGAGAGATAGGCCGCAGAGATGACATTTTGGAGACCTGGCAGTACACACATATCTTCCGTGAAGAATTAACCAGTGGTGTGCAACAGCACGTCTATCTTCCGGGATAAATTTAGTAAGATCCCCTTCTACTGCAAGGGGATCTTTACCATTTGAAAGACCTAATCTGCGCGACACCCTGAATACGTGTGTATCTACGGCAATCACAGGTTTATTAAACAGCACAGAAGCTATAACATTTGCAGTTTTTCTTCCAACTCCGGGTAGTTTTTGAAGTTCCGAGGTTTCATGCGGTAAAACGCCACTGTATTTTTCAACTAAAACCCTTGCCATCCCTGCAAGGTGTCTGCTTTTACTGTTAGGATAGGTTACCGATTTGATATATGAGAAGATCTCCTCTTGAGATGATTCTGCCATTGAGCGTGCATCGGGATATCTTTTGAAAAGTGAGGGTGTTACCATATTTACCCTCTTGTCTGTGCACTGTGCTGATAGAATAACCGCCACTACAAGTTCAAACGGATTATTATATTCAAGCTCGGTTGCGGCATTGTGCATATTCTCCTCGAACCACTTAATAATATGCTTATACCTATCTTCTATTTTCATAACCGGCTTCAAATATCTAAAATTTGAGAAAGATCTATCTCCTGACTTATTTCAATCTCTTTGCATGTCATGTTTTCGCATAGCATCACTCTACCTGGAAAACGCTTATAAAGAGACCTGTTGTGAGTAACAAACAGTATGGCCGGTTCGTACAACTTGTGAATTCCTCTCAACAGCTCCATTATCTCATATGCTGTCTCTCCATCTAGATTTCCGGTAGGCTCATCTGCAAGTATAATCTCTGGATTATTCAAAAGCGCCCTCGCAATTGCTACCCTTTGTTGCTCACCTCCCGAGAGTTGATGAGGCATTTTATGGCTTTTCAAAAGCATCCCAACACTATCTAATCTCTCTTTTATTATTCTGTCTGTATCTCTCTTACTACTCCAACCTGTAGACTTGAGAACAAAGAGAAGGTTGTCATAAACGCTCCTGTCTGTTAGAAGTTGAAAATCTTGAAAAACAACGCCTATTCTCCTTCTTAAATATGGTATATCTCTCTCTTTTAACCTCTCTAACCTAAAACCGGCCACCTCTGCCCTTCCGCTTTTAATAGGAATCTCCCCAATGATTGTCTTAATTATTGATGTTTTGCCGCTTCCAACTCTGCCTATTATATATATGAAATCTCCCCTATTTACACTCATTGAGAAGTCTGAGATTATTAGATTCTCCTCTTTTGCTATTTGGACATCTTCGAATGAGATGAGTGGTCTTTGATTATCAGGAATCATATTTTAGATATTATTAAAGGCAAATTTACTAAATTTGACAGTTAATAAAAACTTAAAAGATATGAGAGTATATTTATCGCGATTATTACCGGCTTTGTTTTTCATCATATCTGTAATAAACATCTCTTCTGCGCAATCTACGCCAAACAGCGCGGCAACCCAAAGGGGGTTTAGCGGGGCAATTGAACTTTTTAATAAAGGGCTGTATGAAAATGCCTACAGAGAGTTCAAACAAGTTTTGGAGAGAGCAGGTACAGAGGGCAGTTCGTTTGAGGCACTAGTTATGGGCTACATCACAATAATAGAGATCCAAACAGAAAAACCCTATTGTGACGCATCTTTTAATAATTTTGAAAAATATTGGTATAACTCTCCTCTCGCACCCGTCGTGAGACTGAAATATGGATCATATCTCTTCGATAAAGAGCAGTACAATCAGGCATTTAATGTTCTTAACAAAATTGATGAGAGAGATCTGCCCTCTTTAAACAGAAACGAGTTTAACTTTAAAATAGGTTACGCTTGGTTCAAAACGGGAGATACAGAGAGAGCACTTTTTCACCTCAACAAAGTTATTACCGGCAAAAAGGACAGCTATACCTCACCGGCTATTTATTATCTAGCTCATATTCACTATATACGGCGAGAATTCAACAAATCTGTTGAGCTCTTTTCAAAGATTGGGGGCGATCCGCGATTTGCCACCCTTAGCCGCTACTACACTCTGGAGAGTAAGTTTATGCTAAAAGACTACAACTATGTCACTACAAAGGGGGAGGAGCTTTACAACACGCTCTCTGGCGAACTTAAAACAAAATCGGCAAGAATAATCTCGGAGGCCTTCTTTGCATTAAACAATAACGAGAAAGCTCAACTCTATTTTAGCAGATACTCAGGAGAGAGCAGAGAGCTCTCCAGAAAGGATCTCTATTATGCAGGAATTCTCTCCTACTCTATGAAGAGCTATAACGATGCAATTGAGCTACTAAAACAGGTTCTGGGCGAGAGTGACTCCTTATCGCAAAATGCAGCATATCACTTAGGAAGATGTTATATAGAGATAAAAAACAAGTTCGAAGCACTTAACAGCTTCAGAATTGCATCGGAAGGGAGTTTCGACCTTGCCATAAAGGAGGATGCTATGTTCAATTATGCAAAGCTATCATTCGATCTTAACTCCGATATCACAAAATTCAGACTCTATCTTGATACCTACTCCCCATCTGAACAAAAATTCAATGAGGTTCAAAATTATATAGCTAACTCCTATTTGGTTAAGCAAGATTACAAATCGGCAATAGAGGCGCTTAGAGCAATTCGGAACCCTGCCTCAAGAGATATTGTCAATCTTCAGAAGGCAACATTTCTGAGAGGGATGCAACTACTAAATCTTGGAGCATACAGGGAGTCTATACCAGTTTTTGAATTATCTATTGCCAACGGACAGTATAACAACAACTTAATGAATGTTACGCGATTTTGGTTAGCCGAATCGTACTACAGGAATAATCAGTTTTCACGCTCTGTTGATATCAATCTTGAACTCGCCACCAAAAACAACAACTTCAGAGGAAACAGGGAGTATCCAACCTCTCTGTACAACTTAGCATACGGATATTTTAAACTTGGTAACTTTGAGCAGGCCGAGATTTGGTTTAACAGGTATCTCAACCTTCCAAGAGGCGAAATACTATACCTAGATGAGGCAAGAGCCAGACTTGGTGACTCTCAGTTTATGCAAAGAAAATATTCACCATCTGTCGAGAGCTACGCCAGAGTTGGTAAAAGCCAGCTACCACTGTTTCATTACGCACAATATCAAATATCTATAGCTCAAGGCCTGCTTGGAGATGACAATCAAAAGGCATCAACATTAAAAGAGCTTCTAAATGCCGATCTTGGCAATAGTCTATATCCCGAAGTCCTTTATGAGCTTGGAAGAACACTGATTCAAACCGGAGATAACCAAGGAGCAATCAGATATCTTACCCAGCTAAGTGAGAGATTTTCAAACAGCCACTACCACTCCAAAGCTCAGTTGGAACTTGGTTTGATAAGTCTTAACAGAGGGGATTATAACAGAGCAATTGAATACTATAAATCAATTCTCGAGCAAAACCCTCAATCGCCCGAAGCTCAAAGTGCACTGGCTGGGTTAGAGAATATATATCAAGATTCGGGAAGAGGCGAAGAGTTCCTTAGTTATTTAGATAGACTTGGCATGTCTCAAACCAAAACCACAGGTGAGAGAGAGCTCATTCTATTCAGCTCTGCAGAAAAGCTCTTTCTTTCGGGCAACTACCCAGGGGCTATTACTTCTCTTAACTCATTTATCAAAAGCTATCCTAATGGTGGCAAAAGCGCTCATGCATATTTTTACCTTGGTGAGTCGTATATTAAGATATCTAAGCCGGAGTTGGCACTAGATGCTTTTCTTAGGGTAATGGAGATAGGTGAAGGATCCTTTACAGAGCTTGCAACTTTAAATTATGCAAGAATATCTTTTCAATTAGAGAATTATAAACAGGCATCCAGAGCATACTCATCACTAAGCAGAATAGCTCAACTAGAGAATAATAAAATTGAGGCACAAACCGGACTCACACGCTCCTATTTTATGGATCGCCAGTTTATTAATGCAATAGCAGAGGGAGAGAGAGCAGTTAAACTTTCGCTTCCCGAGGGTGAGAGACTAAAAATGGTTTACATTATTGGTAAGTCACATTTCTTGCTTGGAGAGAGGAGTAAAGGGGTACAATATTTAAGTGAAGTGGCCAGAAACAAGATAACTCCAGAAGGTGCAGAGAGTACCTATCTGATAATATCCGATGCATTTGACAGGGGTGATTTTGCAAGAGTTGAGAGAGAGGTGTACGCATTTGCCGACTCTCGATCGCCACAAAGCTATTGGTTGGCAAAAAGTTATATTCTACTCGGAGACACCTTTGCAGAGAGGGAGAATTGGAGTCAGGCAGAGGCAACATATCGAAGCATACTCGACTCCTATAAACCAACAGCAAAAGACGACATAGAGGAGCAACTAAGATTAAGATTATCGAAAATTGAGGATAGAAAAACCAGATAAAAATGAAAAAGATTAACATACTAACTATCGCTGTACCTTTACTCATTTTTGTTTCTGAGGCAGGAGCACAACAAAAAATTGACCCCACGCTGGAGGTAAGAAGAGACTTTGATGCAAGACTTTTAGAGATCACCAAAGGCAAACTCTATACAGAGTTTGCCGACTCACTCGGCAACTTCAATCTCTCATTCAAGTACACAATTTTCGACAAGCCCATAAAGGAGCTATATGAATTCTCACCTCTCCCTTCGGCTAGAATTGAGAGAAGTCCCAATCAAAAACACTCACTGCTTAGTTTCAAAATGGGAACCCTGTCACCTTTACAACCTTTTGCCTCTTTGCATATTCAACCAATTACACAGGGTAAATTCAGATTAAGTGCATATGGTAAACACACTTCATTTTATGGAAAACTTCCGGCCATAATTGTAGACGAAGGACCAATGATAAAAAGATCTGAACTTAAAAGCTACGCCCCCTCGTCAAACACCAACGGAGGAGTTGCGCTCTCTTACTCATGGAGTGGAGGTATTGTTGGTGCCGATGCTTATACCGGTAAATATTTGGAGAGCTATTACGGCTATAGCAACACACTTTACTCGTTGCACAACAGAGACTATATGAAAGACTCCCTCTCTCACCGATTCTCAAAAACCGGAGCAAGAGTTTATGCCGGTTCAAAAAACAGAGAAAACGACAGTTTTATTTATAATCTGGATATAGGATACCTGAAGACCAAGGATAAAGCCCGCTTTGAGCTCCCGGGGAATTTTCGAGAGAGTGTTTTGGATGAGGATTACTTTGATATCTCATTAACATTAGGTGCCGGCTTTATGGGTAACAATAAATTATTAGCTCAAATTAATTACAAAACAGCCAATTCACTGCATTCAGACTCTCTGGATAGGAGCAATTTAGAGCTCCATCCAAGATATATTTTCAAAAAAGGTCGCTGGGATCTTGAGTTGGGATTTAAATATAATCGTCAATGGGAGAGAGGTCAGGACGATTTTAACATCTACCTTAGCAGCTCGGCAAAGCTGGAACTTATCAAAAATAGAGTTTGGGCCTACGCTCTGGTTGACGGGACAAACAACTTTAATACTTATGGTAAAATGTTGGAGAGTAACCCCTGGATCTATCCCGGTATTGAGTTGAGAAATACCGAACAGCCATTTATGGCAAAAGCCGGGATAAGTGGAAAAATCAAAGAGCTAATCACCTGGAATCTCTATGGAGGTTATTATGAATACAAAAACAGAGCGTACTTCTACAGCCATTTTAATTATCCAAACCCGGTAAATAGTCTCTCTGCGGCATATCAAGATGAGAAAAGAACAGGGATAGGTGCCGAGGTTCTATTTAAAAAAGAGAGTGTTGAGGGTGGCATTAACTTAGATCTATACAGCTACAGAGACAATAACAATAAAACCGACCTTCACTATAACCTTACACCATTTGAATTAAAATCTTGGTTAAGATATAGTTGGAGAGAGCGTTTAATATTCAGCGGAACGCTTAATTACATCCAAAAGACTCCACATTTTATCCAATCAGAGGTCTACTCATCTACCTTCCCATTAACTTTACTTCCTATTGAGCTTAAAAGATACACTCCATCATACGCCATTTTAAATTTAGATGTAACATACGTTTATAACCGGAACATCTCTCTGTTTGCAAAAGCTGTAAACATTCTGAATTCAGAGATAATATACTACGCAAAGTATGCAATGCCGGGCATCTCCTTGGGAGGCGGACTTGTGTTTAACTTCTGATTTTCTGCAACTTAAACCATATTTTAAACCTAGTGATTCTTTAGAAATTATTAGGTTTTTTTTTCATTATTGATTATCTTTGTCATCTTTAAAAACAGAGTTAATCAAGATGAAGGAGAACGAGTCCATTTCGGCCACAGGCCAGTATTCCGCAGAGAGCATTCAGGTTCTGGAGGGGTTGGAAGCAGTAAGAAAAAGGCCCTCAATGTATATTGGAGATGTAGGATCCAGAGGTTTGCATCATTTGGTTTACGAGGTAGTAGACAACTCAATAGATGAGGCGCTTGCAGGTTACTGCACAGATATAGAAGTTCTTATAAATGAAGACAATTCAATAACCGTAATAGATAACGGAAGGGGAATCCCAACAGGTATCCACGAAAAGGAGGGTAGATCTGCTCTGGAGGTGGTTCTAACGGTACTTCATGCAGGGGGTAAGTTTTCAAAAGATTCATACAAGGTGTCCGGAGGATTGCACGGAGTGGGAGTCTCATGCGTAAATGCACTATCTACCCATTTGCAGGCAGATATCTATAGAGAGGGTAAACATTTTCGTCAAGAATTTTCCAAAGGTGTACCTCTCTACTCCGTTAAAGTGATGGGCGACTCAGACAAAACAGGAACAGTCATAACTTTTAAGCCCGACTCCGAAATCTTTGTTTTGGGAACCACCTATAACTACGAAATTCTTTCTACCCGTTTAAGAGAGCTTGCTTTTTTGAACAAAGGTGTCAAGTTATCTATAACAGATAATAGAGAAAATGACGAAAGTGAAGAGGGTAACGGAAAAAGAGGTGAGATATTTTACTCCGAACTTGGTCTTTTAGAGTTTGTAAAGTATCTCGACGGAACTAGAGATAAGTTAACAGAAAAGCCAATCTATTTAGAATCGGATAAAACCGGTATTCCTATTGAGATTGCAATGCAATACAATACCGGATTTTCAGAAAACATCCACTCTTACGTTAACAATATCAATACAATTGAGGGGGGTACGCACCTTACCGGATTCAGAAGAGGGCTTACAACAACTCTTAAGAACTATGCCGAAAAGAACGGTATGTTGGCTAAACTGAAATTTGAAATTGACGCTGCAGACTTTAGAGAGGGCTTAACCGCTATTGTCTCAGTAAAAGTTGCCGAACCTCAGTTTGAAGGGCAAACAAAAACAAAACTTGGAAATTCAGAGGTATCTGCGGCTGTTTCTCAAGCAACTACAGCTGCTCTCGAAAACTATTTAGAGGAGAATCCCAAAGACGCCAGATGTATAATTGACAAAGTTATTCTTGCTGCAACGGCAAGACACGCTGCCCGTAAAGCCCGGGAGATGGTTCAACGAAAAACGGTTATGTCGGGCTCGGGTCTTCCGGGAAAATTGGCAGATTGCTCAAACAGAGACGCAACCGTATCCGAGATATTTTTAGTTGAGGGAGACTCGGCAGGAGGAACTGCAAAGAGTGGCAGAGATAGAAATTTTCAGGCAATCCTACCGCTCAGAGGTAAGATATTGAACGTAGAGAAGGCCATGGAACACAAAGTGTTCGAAAGTGAGGAGATTAGAAATATATATACCGCTTTGGGAGTCACAATTGGCACCGAAGAGGATAGTAAAGCTCTCAATCTAACAAAATTGCGCTACCACAAGGTTATTATAATGACAGATGCCGATGTTGACGGAAGCCATATAGCCACCCTTATTTTGACCTTCTTCTTCAGACATATGCAAGACTTGATTAAAAACGGTCACGTATACATTGCCACACCACCTCTTTACTTGGTAAAAAAGGGTAGACAGGAGCAATACTGCTGGTCAGAAGATGAGAGAAGAGATGCTATTGAGAGGATTGGAAAGGGTAAAGAGAGCGGGGTACATGTTCAGAGATACAAGGGTCTTGGAGAGATGAATGCTGTACAACTTTGGGACACAACCATGAATCCCGAAACCAGAATTCTTAGACAAGTAAACATAGACAATGCTGCCGAAGCAGACAGAATATTCTCAATGTTGATGGGAGACGAGGTACCTCCAAGGAGAGAGTTTATTGAAACCCACGCAAAATACGCAAATATTGATGCATAGGTACAAAACAAAATTTATTGCTTTACTGCTTTTATTCTCTGCAGCAGCTGTTCAATCCGAAGCTTTTTCTATCAGAAAAAGAAAACCGGAGCCCCTGTACACTCCTGTATCTGTTGTTACTCTGCCCCAACCTCCAAAATTTAATGCTATTTTACAGATACCCCATCACTACTCAGGATTTTCTAAAAGTATAGTCCCTATCTCTGACTACCTCAGATCTATAGAGTTTTCCGAGATGCCTGAAGAGTACGATATTTGGAGCGACACCAAGATTAACCCTTATCAAGTAAATCTTGTAGACATGAAGGATACAGTTAAAATAGATCTAAGTTCATATTTCCATCCAATAAATAAATATGTAACATCCGATTTTGGGTTCAGAAGATGGAGACACCACTATGGAATCGATCTTAAAGTTCACAAAGGAGATAGTGTTGCAAATGCATTCGATGGCGTTGTTAGAATAACAAAAAGAGCAAGAGATTACGGCTATTATGTACTTGTAAGGCATTTTAACGGGCTGGAGACTCTTTACGCACACTTGAATAAAATAACCGTTAGGCCGGGCGACACTTTAAAAGCCGGCCAGCCGGTGGGGTTGGGAGGGAATACAGGGAGATCTACCGGATACCACCTCCACTTTGAGATTAGATATCTTGGTAATCCAATCAATCCTAATGATTTAATTGACTTTAACAACTACGCAATAAAAAACCAAATTCTGGCACTCAACGCCTCTCATTTCGAATATAAAAAAGAGATCGAGAAGATTAGATATTGGACTGTAAGAAGAGGAGACACCCTTGGAAGAATCTCGCAGAGAACCGGAATATCGATTGCCAAACTTTGTGCTCTTAACGGCATAAAACGAACCTCAATCTTACGAATCGGGCAAAGATTAAGATACACATAAAATATACTATCATGGACATTTTTGAAAGAATAAAAAATGACGAGGGGGGTCCTCTTGGTCAGTACCGTAAAAAAGCACACGGATACTTTATGTTCCCTAAACTAGAGGGGCAGATTCAGCCAAGAATGATGTTTAACGGAACAGAGGTTCTTGCATGGACATTCAATAACTATCTTGGACTGGCAAATCATCCCGATGTACGAAAAGCCGACGCCGAGGCAGCGGAGAGATGGGGACTCGGTTATCCAATGGGAGCCAGAATGATGTCCGGCCATACAGAGCTACACGATAGACTTGAGAGAGAGCTTGCCGACTTTGAGATGAAAGAGGATGCATATCTTTTCAATTTTGGTTATCAAGGTATGGTTTCAACAATAGATGCACTAGTTAATCGCCACGACATCATAGTATACGACTCCGAGGCTCATGCATGTATTATGGATGGGGTAAGGTTACACATGGGGCAACGTATAGTCTACCCTCACAACGATATTGAAAAATGCGAAAAAGCTCTTGCCCGCGCAACAAAAATATGCTCAGAAACAGGCGGAGGTATTCTTCTCATTACAGAAGGTGTCTATGGCATGACTGGAGATTTGGGAATACTCGATAAAATAGTTGAGTTAAAGAAAAAATATAATTTCAGAATCCTTATAGATGATGCGCACGGCTTTGGAGTAATGGGAGAGAATGGCAGAGGAGCATCTGAACATTACGGCGTAATGGACGAGATTGATCTCTACTTTGGTGCTTTTGCCAAATCAATGGCGTGTATCGGGGGGTTCGTTGCCGGGCCAAAAGAGATAATCAACTACCTAAGATACAATTTGAGATCTCAGATATATGCCAAATCTTTACCCATGGCAATAGTAGAGGGGTGTCTTAAGAGAGTAGAGATGATTAGAACTATGCCCGAGTTAAGAGAGAAGCTCTGGACCGTTACTCGCGCAATGCAAAAAGGGCTGAGAGAGAGGGGTTTCAATATAGGCAAAGCCGAAGCATGTGTGACTCCTGTTTTTCTTGAAGGAAATGTTGCGGAGGCTACCAATATACTTATAGACTTAAGAACCAATTATAAAATATTCTGCTCTGTAGTTGTTTATCCTGTTGTACCTAAAGGAGTTATAATGTTTAGATTGATACCTACAGCAATGCACTCACTAGAAGATGTAGAGTACACTCTTAACGCCTTTGGAGAGATTCAGACAAAATTAAAATCCGGGGTTTACAAAGCAGATGAAATGAAAGATATGGCTCTGTAAAGATGTTTAAAGATAAGGTTATAGTAATTACAGGAGCAAGCTCGGGAATAGGAATGGCCTCAGCCCGTGAGTTCGCCAATAGAGGAGCTAAAGTTGTTATAGCTGCCAGAGATTATAACAAACTGTTATCTCTCTCTAATGAGCTCGTACACCTTACAGAGGTACTACCTGTAAAATGCGACGTTACAATAGAGGATGATTGTAAAAACCTTATTGATAAATGTATCGAAAAATTTGGCTCTCTGGATATTCTTGTAAACAATGCAGGGATATCTATGAGAGCCCTATTCATAGAAACTGAGATATCTGTTCTCAAACAGCTGATGGATGTTAATTTTTGGGGTACGGTTTACTGCACCAAATACGCCCTTCCACATATTTTAAAATCGAAGGGCTCTGTAGTTGCCGTTATCTCTATAGCCGGATACAAGGGATTACCGGCCAGAACCGGCTACTCTGCATCTAAGTTTGCTATTTACGGGTTTATAGACACCTTAAGAGTTGAACACCTAAAAGACGATATTCACTTTATGATTTTTGCACCCGGCTTTACAGCATCTTCAATCAGAGAGAGAGCGCTGGTTGCAGATGGAAAGGAGCAGGGCGATACCCCAAGAGATGAAGCCGGTATGATGAGTGCTCAAGAGTGCGCCAAGCACCTTGCAGTGGGTTTAACCAAGAAGAGGGCCGAGGTTATACTTACACCCATAGGGAAGATTTTAGTACTTCTTAATAAATTTTTTCCAAGACTGGTAGATCGACTTGAGTATAACTACATGAAAAAAGAGGAGAACTCTCCTCTTAAATAGACAATTCCAAAGCTATATTCTCTGCAATACTTGTAATCAATCTCCCTCTTGCCTCAACGCTCGCCCACCCTATATGAGGAGTTAAAATCATTCTTTCGGGATCTTTTAAATAGAGATATGGGTGTCCTTCAGTTATTGGTTCATCTTCATAAACATCTGTCACCGCGCCTGAAATAAGCCCAAAATTTAGTGCTTGCGCCAGGTCGTTCTCATTTACAATGCCGCCTCTTCCCATATTAATAAGTATAGCAGAGGGCTTCATCAATTTTAGCTCTTTTAATGAGATCAGATTTTTTGTATTATCATTTAATGGTGAGTGTATAGAGATTATATCGCTTTTTGCCAGAAGTTCCTCAAGACTAACAGATGGATAATCCTTACAGTGAGCCACTCCGTTAGTTGAATAGTAGGCCACATTACATCCAAATGACTTTGCTATTGAAGCAACTCTCTTTCCAATACTTCCCATACCAATTATTCCAAAGGTTTTTCCATATAATTCAAAAAATGGTCTACCGGTATGGGTAAAGTGAATACTTCTAGAGTACTCTCCGCTTTTTACTACATTATCGAAATAACCTGTTTTGTTAATAAGTGCTAAAAGAGATCCAAATGTTATCTGAGCAACACTCTCGGTAGAGTAACCTGCAACATTCTTAACCGCAATATTTTTACTTTTGGCATACTCTATGTCTATGTTATTCATACCCGTAGCTGCAACACATATTAATTTAAGATTTCTTGCACCGTCAATCTCTGGCGCTCCAATCTTTATTTTGTTAACAATCACCACATGGGCATCTTTTATTCTATCAATAACCTCATGTGGTTTTGTAGTGTCGTAGCAGAAAAGGCTACCCTTTAACTCTATCGATGAGAGATCTGCATCATCTCCTAAAGTTGCCGCATCAAGAAATACTATCTTCATTCTCTATATTCTATTTTTAAATCAAAAAAGAAAAAAGCAAACAGTTGAGACTATTTACTTTTTTCTTTGAGTTTCGGTGCCCAGAACAAGACTCGAACTTGCACACCGTAACCGGCACTACCCCCTCAAAGTAGCGTGTCTACCAATTTCACCATCTGGGCTTAGGGACTGCAAATATAGAATATTTTTTTGTAACTTAGCAAAAAATAAAACCCAAAAATAATGAACGATAATTTCAAAAAACAGATATCAGAGATTGAGGATGTATCGGAAATTGCCAATATTCTATCTATGAGTACAGAGCTTAAAGAGAGTGTTGGCTCCTACGCCAAAGAACCTTATGACAAGATATTCTCTTCTGGTAAAAACAGATTGAAGATGAACTTTGGTAAGAAGGGCGATACAATATACCTGCTTGGTGACTATAAAAGTAAAGATGAAGACAATAGCTCAACAGTTGAGGTAGTCTTAGATGCCATAGAAAATGGACTGCTGGCAAGTGCACATACGCTCAACAAATGGGGTCTTTTTGCCGGACTAATAGAGAGTTGCTCTGTTAAAAAACTTGGATTCGACATTACTTCAGATGCAGAAATTAGTGAGAAGGAGTTCTTATTTAATGAGAACAATAGTGCTGTTTTAGTTAGTGTAACGGCAGAGTCCGAAGGCAAATTTGTAGATTTTATCTATAATAACGGTTTGGAAATAACCCTTCTGGGGCACGTAACCAAGGGAGAACTCCGCATGGATGATCTTTCATTCGGCTATATCTCTGAGTACACCGACTAAATATGGCAGTAAACATAAGCAAAGAGAGGTCTAAGATTGCGGGTATGTTCAACAGCATAGCCCCAAACTACGATTTATTGAACCATCTCCTCTCTTTTGGAATCGATCGCTACTGGAGATCTCTGCTGATTAAAAAGGTGATGCAGAACAGCCCTCAAAAGGTGCTTGATATTGCATGTGGTACAGGAGATGTGACAATTTCACTTGCTTTGAGAGGTGTAGAGGTAGTTGGGTTAGACATAGCATCGAGAATGCTGGAGATTGCCTCTAAAAAAGTGAAGAGAAGAGAGAGAGAGATTAAAAAAACACCCCATTTTGTTTGCGCATCGGCAGAAACTCTTCCTTTCCCAGATAACAGTTTCGACGCTGTCACTATAGGTTTTGGAATAAGAAACTTTGAAAAAAGAGGGGAGTCTCTTCTGGAGATCAAAAGAGTATTAAAACCCGGCGGACAGTTGGGGATACTTGAGTTTGCTACCCCAAAAAATCGTTTTTGGAGAGCCCTCTTCAATCTCTACTTTTTAAAAATTCTACCATTTATAGGCAGAATGATTTCTGGAGATAAGAGTGCTTACAGCTATCTTCCATTATCTGTAGAGACCTTCCCGCAATACAGAGAATTTAGTCTGGAACTTGAGAATCTTGGATTCTTAAATGCCTCTCACAGATCTCTTACAGGAGGAGTTTCTGTGCTTTATACGGCAAATAAAAGTATTAGTTAAAAAGAAAAATCGGCAATACAACTCTTTATACTTATGCCTTTTTGGGAGATTGTTTCTGTATCACTTTATCTGGTATATTTTGTTCTGGCAATCTATGCTTCTGCTGTAATTGTATACAGTAAGCTGGATCCCGTTAAATCTCTCTCATGGATTGTAGTAATTTTGCTTCTCCCCTATTTAGGGTTGTTTCTCTATCTTTTTTTCGGTCAAAACTTTAGAAAGAGAAAGATCTTTAACCGTAAAGGCGTGAGAGATGAGAGAGTTAGAAGAATAGCAGCTAACAATCAGCTTAAACAGATTAAAGGCAATCATCTCTTTTTACCTGAAGAGCTAAGACCATTTAAAAAACTCATAAAGTTAAACTTAAGAAGTAGTAGAAGTATTCTGGGCATAAACAGCTCTATTGAGGTGTACTCCTGTGGTAAAAGCGCCCTGGATGCAATGTACAATGCAATAGATAGTGCCAAACAGCACATTCACCTTCAGTCCTATATAATTGTCGATGACAATACGGGAAAAAGATTTAAAGAGCTACTTATAAAAAAAGCAAATGAGGGTGTTGAAGTTAGAGTCATTTACGACGATGTTGGTTGCTGGGGTATAAGTAAAGAGTTTAGAACAGATCTGACTAAAAATGGAGTAGAGCTGCTAATATTTTCACCTGTGAGATTCTTGACTTTAACCTCAAAAGTAAACTACAGGAATCACAGAAAAATATTGGTAACAGACGGTGTTAAAGGATTCTTGGGTGGGGTAAACATTGCCGACAGATATTACGATGGAGGGAACTTCGATGAATGGAGAGACACTCACATAAAGATTGAAGGAGAGTCTGTAGCAGCTCTCCAGTCCAGTTTTTTGCTTGATAGATACTTTATAATCAATCAACAATTTAAAAGAAGAAAAAGATACTATCCGGTTTCGGTTAAAGATATATCCAACACCCCTGATAGAGGGGGTGGTTACTACTCCCAAATCATCACCTCGGGGCCAGATAGTGACTGGGCAGGGATTATGCAGTGCTACTTTGCAGCAATCGCGCACGCAAAAAAAAACATATTTATTGTCACTCCGTACTTTACTCCAAACGAATCTGTTCTCAATGCAATAAAAATAGCATCTTTAGGTGGAGTAGAAGTTTCACTTATGCTACCTGAAAAATCAGATACTAATATTGCTCACTGGAGTACAATGTCTTACGCAACCGAGCTTCTAGAGGCAGGTGTAAAAGTCTATCTCTTTAGAAAGGGCTTCAATCACTCAAAGGTGATATCTATAGATGGTGAATTTTGTATTATAGGATCGGCAAACATGGATAACAGATCGCTGGAACACAACTTTGAAATAACCGCTATCATATATAACAGAGATCTATCTTTAGAGATTGAGAATCAGTTTAGAACAGACATTGAAAGGTGTAAAACCCTTGCCAGTTCAAAATGGGCAAAGAGGAGCAAAGTAAATCAAATAAAAGAGTCTTTCGCAAGACTTTTAAGCCCCCTTATTTAAATTAAAAAAGTAGAAATTATGATAGATATAATGGCAATAGGATTGAACTTGGAGCTTCCTCTTAAAAATCCGGTACTAATATTTTCAATCATTCTGTTTATTATTCTGTTTGCGCCAATATTGCTTAATAAAATTAGGATCCCCCACCTGATTGGTTTGATAATCGCCGGAGCTGTGATTGGCCCAAACGGCCTGAATTTTATGGAACGAGACAGTAGCATTCTACTGTTTGGAACTGTGGGCCTTCTATATATTATGTTTCTTGCAGGGATAGAGATCGATCTCGCCGACTTTAAAAAAAACAGTAAAAAGAGTCTTATTTTTGGGATGTACACCTTCTCAATTCCTATGCTTTTTGGAACTCTCTCCGGGCTCTACATACTAAATTTTTCGCTTCCTACATCAATATTGTTAGCAAGTATGTTTGCATCTCATACTCTCCTATCCTATCCTATTGTAAGCAAGTTTGGTGTAATAAAAAACAGAGCTGTAAATATAGCAGTAGGAGGTACAATGATAACGGATACTTTGGCCCTTCTTGTTCTTGCAGCAATAGTGGGGATGTCTGCCGGTGTTGTAGATAATCAGTTTTGGATAAGGTTAACATTGTCAATTTTAATATTTGGTTTAACTGTTTGGTTTGGATTTCCTGTTATTGCCAGATGGTTTTTCAAAACATACTCAGAGAATACTTTACAATATATTTTTGTACTGGGAATGGTTTTTCTTGCCGGATTTCTTGCCGAAGCGGCAGGAATAGAGGCAATCATCGGAGCTTTCCTAGCAGGTCTTTCATTAAACAGACTAATCCCGCATACATCTCCGCTAATGAATAGAATTGAGTTTGTAGGAAACGCACTTTTCATACCCTTCTTTTTAATTGGTGTTGGTATGTTGGTAGACTACAGAATTTTCTTTACCAGCTCAGAAACTGTAATTGTTGCATTAGTCATGACTACAGTTGCGACACTTTCAAAATATACTGCTGCATGGCTTACTCAGAAGAGTTTCAAGTTCTCAAAGGCAGAGAGGAACATCATATTTGGGTTGAGCAATGCTCAAGCTGCTGCAACACTTGCCGCAGTATTGGTAGGATATAATATAGTGTTGGGCGAAAGTTCTACGGGAGAAACAATCAGACTGTTAAACGACAATGTATTGAACGGCACCATTCTTATGATATTAGTAACCTGCACAATCTCATCTTTTGCAACACAAAATGGGGCCCAGGTACTGGCCATTAACGACGATACCGCCTCTGGAGACGATACTCAAGAGATTAAAGAGAGAATTCTTATCCCCATAAGCACATTAGATACAACAGATGAGTTAATTACTCTTGGCTTAACTTTGAAAAGCTCGAGTAACAAAAAGTGGCTCTACGCACTAAATGTAATTGACGATAACAAAGCTAGTGATGCCGCCGACAAAAATTCAAGAAAAATTCTGGAAAGAGCATCAGTAGTAGCTTCTTCTACAGATAATTACGTTCATGAGCTAATGAGATATGACTTGAATCCGGTAACAGGGATTATGAATGTGATTAGAGAGCATAAGATTACAGATTTGATTCTTGGCCTTCATGAAAAGAAGAACATATCCTCTACATTTTTAGGAGACATTGCAGAGGGTTTGCTAAAACAATGTAATACTACTACAATAATTTATAAACCCATACAACCAATATCAACTATCAAAAGACACTTAATAGTTATCCCTGATAAAGCAGAGAGAGAGGTAGGGTTTGCTCTTTGGCTTATGAGAGTTTGGAATATTGGCAGAAACACCGGAGCTCAACTAAACTTCTACTCAACACTCTCTACTCGTAAATTTATAGAGGAGGTTCAGAAAAAGTTCCCTATAGAGATGAAACTTCACGACTTTGTTGAGTGGGAAGATTTTTTAATTATTGCAAAAGAGCTGAGAATAGACGATAACCTCATTATTGTGTTAAGCAGACAAGAGGGTGAATCTTACCACAGACTTATGGAGAAGATACCCCAGTACCTTGACAAATACTTTAGAAGCAACAACTTTATGTTAATATACCCCGTTCAAGATACAGTGACCACCGGAGATGATCATTACTCATTTACATCAAACTCTTCAATCTCTACTCTTCACTCATTCGACGATTTTGCCAGAGGAATAACAAGTATCTTCAAAAAAAGATAAAAATCTATAGGTTTTTTTCTCTCTCAACTGTCATATCTAAATAAGAAAAAAACTTTTTTTAGTTATGGTGCAACTATTGCATCTATTAATCGTCTAATGTGAGAGGAGATATAATAATGGATTATAAAATATGCGGATTCTGCAGTCAAATGGAAATAGCTATGGACAAAAGTGACAATAACTCTCTTTTTTACAGAGTGGTAGCATTAATAGACCGTTTATCCTTCAACACCGAAGCAGATTACAGTGAAGTGTTAATCTCCGATATGGATAAAAAGGAGATTGATACGCTTAAAACTACCCTCGATAGAATCTGCAATAATCTTGACAGTTAATTAATCTCTTTTTAAACTTATATTTCATTTATTTAAAAAAAATTGTAACTTTGGGTTAACTAAACCTAAACTTATAACTTTTTATGAATATCCTGCTGCTTGATGACTCAATCAGTTTTCTTGTCAATAAAACAGCCCAGAAATTCAAACTGGAGCTTAACAGAAAACTAAAGCAGCATGGCTTGGAGATAAGCAGTGACCAATGGACCGTTCTAATGCATCTTTCCGAGAGTGATGGTCCTACTCAAACAGATCTTGCAGGAAAGCTTTACAAAGACCGCTCTAATTTAACACGCATTCTCGATTTGCTGGAAAAGGCAGAGCTTGTTGAGAGAAAACGAAGCACTTCAGATAGAAGAGAATTCAATGTATTTATTACACAAAAGGGTAAAGATATGATACCCCTTCTAAAAAAAACCGGTGAAGAGGTTTTTTCAAAAGCACTGATTGGGGCAAACGAGAATGAGATAGCAATCGTCAAAACTTTTCTTAACAAATTGTTCAATAATTTGGAAAAGTAAAATTTTTTCACATATATTTGCTGTGTCAAATATTGCTATATCTATATTTGTTATACGATATGCATTATTGAATTTTTGGTTGGGGTATCTGTAACACCCTTTAGTAATAAGTTATAGGTTAAGTAGAGTTTGCAAAAGAGAGTGCCTTGTTCTAAGGCACTCTTTTTAAATCAAAAAATAGTTGTTTTCGAAATAATTCATATATTTGTCATATCATATTTTGTTATGTCAACTATAACATTATTTACACAAACTAACTATTAACTTAAAATTATTTCATGAGAAAGATCTTATTAACAATTACAGTACTGATCTTTGCTACCGGTAATGTGCTTTTTGCGCAAAACATTAAGGTATCGGGTACTGTAAAGGAATCGGGGACAGGTTCTACTCTCCCATTTGTAAGTATTCAGGTTAAGGGAACAACCATTGGAACCAGTACACTTGATAATGGTACTTACATTATTAACGCTCCCGCAAATGGGACCCTTATTTTCAGCTTTATTGGTTACAAAAGCATAGAGGTGCCAATAGAGTCGAGAGAGAGTATTAACATCCAGATGGAGACAGATGCCGTTAGCTTAGACGAGGTTATTATGGTGGCTTACGGTACTGCAAAAAAAGAGTCTATTACTGGAGCAATCTCTTCTGTTAACACAAAAGCTATAGAAAAGAGACCTGTTTCCAGCGTCTCCGGAGTATTGGAAGGCCAGGCAGCGGGTGTTCAGGTTAATAATACCTACGGCGAACCAGGATCAGATGCAACAATTAGAATTAGAGGGTTTAGCTCTGTTAACGGATCCAATACCCCACTATATGTTGTTGATGGCGTTCCATTCGGAGGTAATATTTCTGACATCAACCCTAACGATATAGAGAGTATATCTGTGCTTAAAGATGCTGCCTCTTCTGCTCTTTTTGGCAACAGGGCCTCTAATGGAGTAATTCTTATTGCAACAAAAAGGGGAAAAAGCGACAGAACAAGTATAAGAGCAATTGTAAATCAAGGTTTCTACAACAGAGGTATAAGCGAGTACGAGAAATTGGACGCTTATGATTTTATGGAGGTGATGTGGAAAGGTTTTAGAAATAACTTAAGAAGTGCACAGGCCTCAAAATATCCAACAGAGGCAGCTGCTAATGCAGAGGCAACAAAATCTCTGATACCAACATATCTAAAATACAATATTTTTAATCAACCAGACAATGCTCTTTTCGATTCCGATGGTAAACTTGTAAGCGGAACAAAAATTCTTGATGGATATAACGATCTTGATTGGTTTAAACCAATAGAGAGATTAGGTTATAGACAAGATTATACAATCAGTGGCGATGCTGCATCTGATAAGAGCAGCTATTTTTTCTCTGCAGGTTATCTAGATGAGAAGGGTTATGTAAAATCTTCCGATTTTAATCGTTTTACAGGCAGAACAAACATCACTGTTACACCAAAAAGTTGGTTTAAGGCGGGGCTTTCGCTTTCGGGATCTTACCAAACATCAAATAATACCAGTGGAAGTACAGATAATGCCTCATCGTTTGTAAATCCATTCTTTTTTGCCAGAAATATGGCCCCTATCTATCCTGTTTATCTTCACGATATGGTTACCGGAGAGCTATTACTGGACGACGATGGTAACAAACAGTACGATAATGGTGGAAGATACTCAAGACCGCAAAATATAGATCGTCATATTGTGTGGGAGACCGAGCTGAATATGGACAGAACTTACAGAACTACGTTGGGAAGTCAGGCATTTGCCGAGATAAGTTTTCTCAAAGATTTTAAATTTATTGTTAAAGGAGACGTAAGCCACAGAAACAGCGAACAGCAAACTTACAACAACGCAACTATCGGCGATGGTGCTGGGAATAAAGGAAGGGCGAGTCGTACAATGTACAGGTATAAAAACTATACATTTCAGCAACAGTTACTATGGGAAAAGAGCTACGACAAGCATAATATAGACCTCTTAGCAGGACACGAAAACTACAGCTACAATTACGCCTATACATACGGCTACAAAACCACCGAAACATTCAAAGGTGGACCCGAGTTAATTAACTTCACCGAGATCACAAATCTTACAGGTTATCAAGTAGATTACAGAACAGAGAGTTATCTTTCGAGAGTAAGATATAACTACGATAACAAATACTTTGGAGAGGCCTCATTTAGAAGAGATGGTTCGTCTAGATTTCATCAAGACTCCAGATGGGGCAACTTCTGGTCGCTGGGTGGCAGTTGGACCATAAGCAAAGAGGATTTTATGTCGGGAATGAGAAACAGCATAAACTCTCTTAAACTTAGAGCATCATATGGCGAGGTAGGTAACGATGCAGGAGTAGGTTATTATGGTTATATGGCTCTTTACGGTATGGTGCAAAATGCAAATAAAGGTGCTGCATATAAAACGCAAAACGACGCTTCTGATATTCAGTGGGAGACATCAAGTTCGTTTGGAGTTGCCGTAGATGGAACATTTTTCGAAAGAGTGAATCTTACATTGGAGTATTTCGACAAACGCTCTAAAGATCTTCTGTTTGATGTTTTCTTACCTCTCTCAGCAGGTGCAACGTCAACCTCGGCAGCCGAAGCAACAATCACTAAAAACTTAGGATCGGTATCTAATAGAGGTGTTGAACTAGTTTTTGATATAGATATTATTAAAAATAATAATCTATGATGGAACTTTGGTTTTAATACTACAGTTATGAAAAACAAGATTGTAAAACTACCTGAACAGAACAGAGAGAAGGGTATTGTTTCGGGTACTAAAAGGTACTTCGAAGGATATGGAATCTATGATTTCTGGATGTTTCAATATGTGGGTGTAGATCAAATGACAGGTAAGTCTCTCTATTTAATAGACAACGATAGGTTCTACGGTGGTGACACACCTGTTGAAGGTAAAAGTAAAATACCTGTAGAGCATTATGTTAAAATAGGAGATAAAGACTATACAACATTCACAACTTATGCGAAAAAAGATTGGAGCGGTAGCGCAATACCAGACCTTTTTGGTAGCTTTTCTACTTCACTCTCTTACAAAAACTTCGATCTTTCTGCCCTGTTTACCTACTCAATCGGTGGTAAAACATTAGACTACTCTTATCAAAGTTTGATGTCTGTTACTGCAAACCCATCTGCCCTTCACAAAGATCTGTTAAAATCTTGGAACGGAGTTCCTGCAGGGATGACAGAAACATCTAATGATAGAATAGATCCAAATGGAATTCCTGTTATCAACTATGAACTTAGCACCTATACTAACTCTGTATCTACCAGATTTCTTCAAGATGCTTCATATTTTGTAATTAAAAATGTTGCTTTAAGCTACAATATGCCAAAAAGTGCGATGAAAAAACTAGATCTCAGCAGCATGTCTGTTCAGCTATCTGTAGACAACCTGGCTACCTTTACTTCACTGAAAGGGATGAATCCACAGCAGTCGTTTAACGGACTTAACAATAACGCATTTGTGACTGCAAGAGTACTTTCGCTTGGTCTGAACATCAAACTTTAAACCACCATTTTAAAAAATCATGATAAAGATTAAACAAATAACATTAATAGTAGCTTCTGTAGTCCTTATTGCTTCTTGTTCAAAGGATTACTTAAGCACAAAGCCAACATCATCTACAGCTACCCCAACAATCTTTGAAACCACAGAAAATGCTGCATTGGCTATAAACGGGATTAACAAATTAATGACAAGACAATACCTGGGATCTCAGGGTTTTAACGGTGAAGGAACCATTAAAATGTATTACGGGAACTATCCCGGCAACCATTTTTTTGTAAATCTTCCCGGCTGGGCAAGTATAATCAATGGAACTTTCAGAGAAAATGTGTCAAGCATATATCTATACTATCCTTGGTACTATTATTATATGATTATTGGTAATGCCAACGCTGTAATAAATAACATAGATGAAGCTAAGGGTCCCGAAAAAGACAAAAAATACATTAAAGCTCAAGCACTTACCTTTAGAGCGTATAGTTTCTTCATGCTTTCGCAACTATACTGCTACAGATGGCAAGACTCAAACAATGGAGAATCTCAGGGTCTGGTGTTGAGAACCGATGCATCTACAGGAGATATGCCTCTCTCTAATTTAAAGGAGGTTTATGAGAGAGTATATACAGATCTTGATGATGCTATCAAGTTATATACCGAATCGGGTAAATCAAGGACAAATAACTACGATCCTGATAAAAATGTAGCTTATGCAATCTATGCAAGAGCTGCCATCACTCGTCAAGATTACCCTAAAGCTGCAACCATGGCTGTAAACGCAAGACAAGGATACCCACTTATGTCTAATAACGAATACAAAGCGGGTTTCTTCTCACCAACCAGCGAGTGGATATGGAGCAGTTATGGAGCTTCCGATGAAACACTATACTTCTTCTCATATCAAGCATATATCGCATACAACTCGAATGCAAGTGCAGTAAGAACATATCCAAAATGCATCAGTAAAGAGATTTTCCATAAAATTCCCGATAGCGACATAAGAAAAGGGCTATTCCTAGACCCAACAGGATACACATACACTATCTCAACAGGAGCTGCTACCTCCAGCAGCGCTTTGGCTGCTAGAGCCAGACAGCTCTTTCCAAACCTCTACTCCACCTCCACCGTATATGCCTATATGCAATTTAAGATTGCTGCATCAGACATGCCCGGTGTTGGTAATTTAAACCATTTCAGATCTTCGGAGATGTACCTTATAGAGGCAGAGGCGAAGCATTTTATGAACGATGCTGCTGGTGCTCAGCAGGCACTTGTTGCCTTAAACAAAAACAGCGGAAGAGATCCGCAATACAGCTGCAATAAAACAGGGGTTCAGCTTCTGGAGGAGATTAAGTTTTACAGAGCTGTTGAACTTTGGGGAGAGGGCTTCGATTGGTTCGATCTCAAGAGATGGGGCGATAGTATTAACAGAAAGGGCACCTCAAACAACGGGAACTTTATCTCTACACTGGATATCACTTCGGGACCAGAAGATGGAAACAGGTGGACATGGAAGATTCCGGAGAGAGAGACCGACTATAACTTTGCTTTAAAATAGCAAGAATCAAACTCAGAGAGTGTCCAATATAAATTTTGGGCACTCTTTTTTTTATATTTGCATAATATTGAAAATATCCTAACTCTAATACAAATTCTTAGAAGTGAAAAAAACAGTATTTTTAACTCTAGCAGCTACACTCATGTTAGTGCTCTCCTCCACAAAAGCATACTCCTCAAAAGAGATCTTTTTAAGTAATCACCTGGTTCCTAAAGAGAGACCGGGTGCAATTGTTGGTGCCGTTACCGATATCAATGGAGATGTTTTGAAAGATGCCGTTATTACAACCGACAAAAACTCCCTTTTCGAGATTGATAAAAATGGAACTCTCAAACTCAAAAATTCCGTTTCTCTTATAGGCACAGAGCACGAAGTATTTGAGATAACCATCTCATCGGGTATGAAAAGCGCCAAATTCCATCTTGTTAAGGATAATTTTTTAAGAAATATTGTAGTTGCTCATAGAGGAGCATGGAAACATTTCAACAGCGATCAAAACTCAATCGGATCACTTAAAAATGCAATTTCGCTTGGTTGTGCGTGGTCGGAATTTGATGTCTGGCTCTCTGCCGATAACATCCCAGTGGTATGTCATGATCCTGTTGTTGAAGGAATTAGTGTTGAAAAATCTCCTGCCGCCACTCTAACACAAATCTCTCTAAAAGGAGATGAAAAGCTTCCCACCCTTGAAGAGTATATAAACGAGGCAAAAAAACAGAGCAGAACGCGACTCTTTCTTGAAATCAAACCCTCGGGCATAAGCTTGGAGAGATCATTAGAGCTTACTTCTAAGGTTGTAGAGATGGTACATAACCTTAATGCAGAGGCGTGGGTTAAGTACATTAGTTTTAGTTTTCCTGTTTTAGAGAGGATTGGCCAACTAGACCCCTCTGCAAAATGTGCATATCTTGGCAGTAATATCTCTGTAGAGGAGCTTGGTGCTGCCGGCCAATGGGGAGTAGATTTTAATAAGTCGCTATTTTTTAACGACAGTACTATTGTTGAGAGAGCTCATAGTCTAGGAATGACAGTTAATGTATGGACAGTTAACGATTTGGCAGAGATGAAGAGACTTCTGCAATATGGAGTTGACTTTATTACAACAGATGAACCGGCACTCCTTTTTGAGCTGATAAATAGCGTACTAAAGTAATAGCTCTCCTATTTTTCCAGCTTTCTGGTTACACCCAGAATATTTTTAAAGTTTCCGCAGCTATCATAAACCAAAGTAATATGTATCTCTGTAAGAACAGTAGATCTGTCTTTACAGTATTGTTCCAATACCACCCTTCTTGGACCCTCCTCTTTGCCTGTGGCAATCAAACGTGCAACCTCTTTAAACAGTATCTTTGCAGTCTCTACCGACGACGGCGTAAGAGTCTCATCCAGAGTCTGCTCCATATTCTCTTTTGCGGTATATCCTCTTAAATTATAAACAGAAGGACTCACATAGATATATTTACCGCTTAAGTCCATTATCCATATAACATCGGGAGACGATTCAACCATCTGCCTGTACTTTGCCTCACTATTTGAGAGAGAGATCTCAAATTTCTTATCTGCTGTGATGTCGAGAAATAGTGTGGTAAAATAACCGGGCTCTTTTGAGTATGCATATATCTTAAACCACCTTCCAAGATCCATTGAATATTGTTCAAATATTTCGCTCCCCCCGCTTTTTGAAATCTCTGCATAGAAAGATATCCAGTTAAATCTGTCGTTTTTAATACCGGGTATGAGCTCCATGGCTGTTTTACCCTCAATTTGAGATGCCGGTATGGAAAATAGAGAGGCAAAGTAGTCGTTAACTTCAACAAACAGATAGTCCAGAGCCAATCCATCTCTATTGGTTATCATTTTATGATATGCATACCCGAATGGAGCACTCCTGATTATACTTTTATAGAATTCCAAATCCATCACATAAAAACTTAGTACTCAAATATAAAAAAAACCTTGTATAAATTAATACAAGGTTTGTGAAAATTTAAGTGACCCCGACAGGATTCAAACCTGTAACCGTCTGATCCGTAGTCAGATACTCTATTCAGTTGAGCTACGGGGCCTAATAATATTTTCTATTTGTTATTCGGCAGGTATCTCTTTTACTACGGCAGAGTACTTTCTCTCCTTAATACGAGCTTTTTTACCGGTTAGATTTCTAAGATAGAATATTCTGGCTCTGCGCACTTTACCTCTCTTATTTACCTCAATTGAGTCTATAAAAGGTGAGGTTATAGGAAATATTCTCTCAACTCCCACTCCATTCGAAATTTTACGAACTGTAAAGGTCTCTGTTGAGCCGGTTCCTCTTCTTTGGATAACTACGCCACGATATTTTTGAAGGCGCTCTTTGTTCTCTTCCTTGATTTTATAGGTAACAGTAACTGTGTCACCTGCTTTAAAATCTGGATGTTGTTTTACCTCTGCGGCAAAAGCTTCCTGTGCAATTTTAATTAAATCCATCTTTCTAAACTTGTTAACGCAACATTACCGACCCATGTGTTCTGATAAGAGGTTGCTTTTTTATTTGGGACTGCAAAAATAGAAATTTATTTTTACTTACCAAAAATTATTATATATCTGTTTTTGTTTTTATTCCGCTTTTATAGAGAGCTCCTCCAATATTGTCGTAACGAGCTCCGGTTACAGATTTAAGGCAGTTAGGGATATTATACACATATAGAGCACCCAAAAATGCAAAAATCAGCGCCTCTTTGAAATTAACAGTCAAATTATCGGGAACATAATATTCACATTGAGGAGCATTTGCACCAATTCTCTCTACAAGAAATTTATTGAATGCTCCACCCCCGGTAAGTAAAACACGCCCTCCCTCTATGTGGCCGGATATCTGAATTGCGATATGTTCGCAGAACGTAGATAGTCTATCCTCAATAGGGAGATTATAGGAGTCTATCAACGGAATAACAACCTCTTCTACCCACTCCCTCCCTAAAGATTTTGGTCCTCTCATATTGTAAAATTCAAGAGAATTCAGTCTATTGAGAAGCTCCTTGTTTATCCTCCCCTCTCTTGCTATCTCCCCATCTTTATCGTACTCCAACCCAATTTGTCTGGTATAGTGATTAAGCACATAGTTTACAGGAGAGATATCGTATGCAACTCTCAAATCACCTTTGTTATATGAGATGTTTGAGAATCCGCCCATATTGAGACAGTAGCTGAACTCCCCAAACAGGTTACGGTCTCCTACAGGTACAAGTGGTGCCCCCTGGCCGTAAAGTGCAACATCGGTTGTCCTGAAGTCGCAAATAGTATCAATACCGCTCTCAGCTGCTATTCCCGCTCCCGATCCAATTTGTGCGGTAAACCTTTTTGAGGGTTGATGAAAAATTGTATGACCATGAGAGGCAACATAATCGGGAGTAATACTGTGCTTATCTATAAAACTCTTAACTCTTCTTCCAACATAAAGACCATACTCCGAGTTAAAATAGGCATACTCCAAAGCTGTCATATTTTGAGCATTAGAGAGCTTCTCTTTTATCTCTTGCGGATACTCCTCCGATTCGGCTTCTAAAATTTTATAACTCCATTTTCCATTATCCAGAGAGAACTCTGTATAACAAATATCCAGACCATCTAAAGATGTTCCCGACATGAGCCCGATAATTCTTACCATATAAAACTCCTTTTTAACATGTTAATGTTTCCTCTGTTGTCTTCAACTTCAATAACCACTATATGCCTCTTACCTCTCTCTATTTTGTCTGGCTTTAACTCTACCTCCAATCTTCTGTTTTTGGGATCGTATGAGGCCAATATCCATTTATCGTCGATGTAAGCCGAGTATCTTGCTACTCCCGAAAGATTGTCATGAATAGTTATCCTTAAATGAGATCTGCTCGCCAAGTTCTCACCCTCTCTGAATTGTGGATTGATTACCGGCGGAATAGTGTCGAAAGTTACCGAATAATTACCAAAACCCAATAAAGGGGACTCTATCCAACCTTGATTATATGCTCCTCCAATATATCGCATCTCTCCCTTCTCTCCTACAGTAACAATAACGGCTTTCTCACGCAATTCCTCGGGGATCTCTGCCTTGAGTGAGACTCTGCCTGTATTGTGAATAGGGGTATATGGAGTATGAATACTCCATATTCTTCTTCCATCCTTCTCATAAACAGATGAATTAAAGATTATAGAGCTATATAGAGAGCCGGGAGGAAGCATAATTCGCATATCATTATTATGATAGTAATTTGGTAAAAACCAAGGCATCACTTGGCTACTGTCCTGAGATAGCGTATCACTTTGTATTGCCAACCCTCTTCTTACCTTAATCTCTCTTTTGGTAATATTGCCATGTTCGTCTGTTAGAGCCACCTTAACAATATGAGTACCGTTGTCTCTAAGAATAAACAGCCCTTCGTTTACTGCCTTAATGTTGTTTTTCAAGCCACCTCCCGGCTCCTGCCAGCTCTTTATCATAGATATACCCAATCTTACCTTCTCTCCATACTCCACCACACTGTTAATGTATCTTCCCTGATCGAAAGGAATCCTGTTTGGAGTAAAAGAGAAAATAAGGGAGTCATTCAGAAAGTAGCTATAATTACTTACAGCCAGTCTGGCATTTGTTCCCTCTTTTTTATCGGTAGCGTGTACAGCTATGTAAAATGTGTCTGAGACCTCTACTGTGTTTTGGAAATTATCTGTGATACTCTTTATAAGAGATCTTTGAGGCAATATTGAGTGGTTACTTATAGAGTAGATATTAACTCTGTGAATTACAGGCGGCATACCGTCAATCACCTTGATTCCACCTTCTATTACAGGATTTAATGGTATTTGAGATGAGCTCTCACGAATTTCGTAATGAAGGTGAGGCCCCCCCGAAGATCCCGAGTTTCCTGCCCTTCCTATAAAAGTGCCTCTTTTAACGGGAAACATCTCTTTTAAAGGGTAAAGATTTACCGCAAATGACTCTCTTTTATACTGCTCCTCACGAACCCATTTAGCCAACTCCGGGCTAAAATCGTGCAGATGGCCGTAAAGCGTGGTTCTTCCATTGGGGTGTTCTATGTATACTGCATTACCGTAACCGGTTGGAGATACAGAGACCCTGGAGACATAGCCGTCATAGGCAGAGTGTACCCGGGCTCCAACCACACCTCCAACTCTCAGGTCTATTCCGGCGTGAAAATGGGTTGCTCTCAACTCTCCGTAATTGCCCGATAAAGAGACAGGAAGATCTAATGGGTTTCTATAATCGTTTTTACCAATAGCCTGCCCCTCTTGTGCAAAAGAGCTGTAAGATATCAGAAGTGTTGCTAAAAGCAGTTTTTGTAGAAGAGCAGATAGTTTCACTATGAGAATATTTTTTTCATCCTCTCAAAGAAGTTTCTCTCCTCTTTGTCGGGATTCGGTTTAAAAGAGGATGAGTTTTTAAGTTTCTCTATCATCTCTCTCTCTTGTTTGTCTATTTTTTTTGGAGTCCAAACTTGAGTATAGACAAGGAGGTCACCCGATCCGTATCCATTAACATCGGGCAATCCTTTGCCTCTTAACCGTAGAATCTTTCCAGATTGAGTTCCGGGCTCCACTTTTATTCTTAGCTTTCCATCAATTGAAGGGATCTCGGCATCTGTACCAAGTATGGCATCGGGCACCGATATAAATAGAGAGTAGATAATATCATTACCGTCTCTTTGGAGATCGGGGTGCTCCTCCTCCTCAATTACCACAAGTAAATCTCCGTTTACTCCCCCTCTTTTGGCCGCATTGCCCTTACCCTGCACCGTTAACTGCATCCCTTGAGCAACTCCGGGAGGTATTTTGAACGATATCTCCTCTACCTCCTTAACTAACCCGCTTCCGCCACATGAACTGCAGGGTTTTGCTATCACTTTGCCCTCTCCGTTACAAGTTGGGCAAGTGGAGGCGGTTTGCATAGTTCCAAGAAATGTTTGTGTGACTCTTGTCACCTGGCCTGCACCTTTGCAAGTATCGCAGGTTTTAATATCTGCCTCAGATTTTGTCCCCTTCCCGCTGCAATCTTTACATGCAACTTGTTTATTTATCTTTACTTTTTTCTCGGCTCCGTGTGCAATCTCTTTAAGATCCAGCTTAACTCTTATTCTAATATCCGATCCTCTGTTTACCCTTCTGCCACCTCTGGAAGATCCTCCGAATCCTCCAAATCCCCCGAAGTGCCCACCAAAAATATCTCCAAACTGACTAAAGATATCCTCCATGCTAAAGCCACCGCCGCTGAAACCACCTGCACCTCCATTCATCCCGGCGTGACCAAATTGATCGTATCTCGATTTTTTATCCTGATTACTAAGGACATCGTACGCCTCTGCGGCCTCTTTAAATTTCTCTTCGGCCTCTTTGTTGCCCGGGTTTTTATCTGGATGGTATTTTAATGCCAACTTCCTATATGCCTTTTTTATCTCTTCGGCACCGGCATCCCTGGATACACCCAGCACTTCGTAATAGTCTCTTTTTGTCATCTTCTTATCTATTGTCCTATAACAACCTTAGCGAATCTTATAATCTTGCCGTTTAATGAATATCCATTTTGAACTACCTCAACTATTTTGCCCTTTTTTAACTCCTCCTCAACAGGAATCTGAGCTATAGCTTCATGGAAGTCTGTATCTAAATCACAGCCCACAGCTTCAATTTTTTTTAACCCTTTTGATGTTAAAAACGCATTCAACTTATTAAATATAAGCTCTGTTCCCTCAATTGCAGTGGAGTTATCCCCCTCAGCTTTATTGAGCATATCCAAAGCTCGTTCAAAATCGTCTAACACAGGAAGAATACCCTTAATTATCTCTTCTCCGGCAGTAACTATCAGCTCTTGTCTCTCTTTTAGTGTTCTCCTTCTAAAATTATCAAACTCTGCTGCAAGTCTAAGGTATTTATCATTCAGCTGTTCATTCTCCCTCATCAAACGTGATGTCTCTGTATCCTGATTTTCTGCGGGTTCAATACGCTCGGGTTCATTAGGGCTTAAATGCTCCTTGTTCTCTCTCTTTTCTCGTTTCATTACCTTTTACTCTATATATCTGTTCAATTGACTGCAAAGATAGTCACAAAATATTTGCCATAATATTCAATAGGACAAAATGGCATAGTTATGTTACTTCAACATTTTGTCGTAATTTTGTATAAACATCAATTTTGTGCTTAAAGAGGTCATCTTTTTCCTTACAAATACAGATATCTACTCCCCGGCAATGATAACGCTGCTTGTTACTGTGGGTATGCTTGTTGGCTTTGTAAACACTTTGGCAGGTATGGCAACAGCTCTCTCTTATGCACTTTTTATGGCAATGGGTATGCCTATTAATGTAGCAAACGGAACTACCAGAGTAGGGGTACTCGCTCAGTTTGCTGTCTCCTCTGTATTGTTTAAAAAACAGGGACTTCTAGATACAAAACTGGCTATAAAAGTTGGAATACCTATAGCTATAGGATCGTTGATAGGTGCACAGTTTGCTGCATTGGTAAACCCCTCGATAATGGAGGTGATTATGGGACTTATGCTGCCTGTGATGGCTGTATTACTGATACGAAATCATAAAAGAAAGAGCACCAATGATATTCACACGGTTGAATCCTCAAATAATAAATTAGGAGTCGTTAAATTGTCGGCTTTCGTTTTAATTGGTGCTTATGGTGGATTTACTCATGCCGGAGTTGGTATACTTATAATATTCGGATCTTTCTATCTTTTGGGACTGGATCTTCTCAGATCTAACGGTATTAAGCAATTTGCCGTTGTTATGTACACTCCTTTTGCTTTGGCTGTTTTTATCTGGCATGGTCAAATCAACTGGCCGGTTGCAATAATTTATGCTATAGGAAATGTTACCGGGGCTGTTATTGCATCTTTAGTTGCAGTAAAATGGGGAGTCAGATTTGTTAACTACACAATAGCTACTGCTGTATGTATAATGTCTTTCTGGCTAATTTACAAACAATTCATATAGGATATAATTATGGAAAACCATAAAAGAGAGAGAGTAAAGATAGTAATACCTGTATATACAGATAATCTGAACGTTTATGAACAGATCTCTCTTAAGCAGCTATGTCAAGTTATGGGCTCGTATGATATTCTTTTTGTAAAACCCCTCTCACTAAGTGAAGAGAGACTAAACAGGTTGGCTCCCAAAGCCGGTTTTGAATCTTTTCCCGATGAATACTTCTCAGATATAAAATCTTATAATAGATTGATGCTCTCAAGTGAATTCTACTACAGATTTTTAAGCTGCGAATATATTCTCATTTACCAGCTTGACTCTTACGTATTTAAAGACAGTCTCATCGAATGGTGCAGCCAAGGGTTCGACTATGTTGGTGCACCATGGATCAAACGCTCTGTTTACAATAGATTTCCGATAAATATTTTCATTGCGATAGAGAGGTATATTAACTCTACGCTTTTAGGAAGGCCCGACAGGCAGAAGCTTTTTAACCAAGTGGGGAACGGTGGTTTTTCTCTCAGAAAGGTATCTTCTCACTATTTGGCAACAGTTGAGTGTAGAGAAAAGATTGAGGAGTTCTCACAAAAAAGACAATTTCATCTCTTTAACGAAGATGTATTTTGGTCTGTAGAGGTGAATAACCACCTAAAAAATAAATTTATATATCCTCACTATATCCGGGCCCTGGAGTTCTCATTTGACAAACACCCTGAATACTGTTACAACCTAAACGGCAAAAAACTGCCTTTTGGATGCCATGGTTGGTCAAAAAGAGAGATGATTGGTTTTTGGAAAAGTATAATTCCCGTTGTTTAGTCTCTATCTTCATACAATACTCTAAGCCTCTCAAGTTCACGGTGCAATCTTTTGCGAACACTACGGTATGCACTGTTGTTGTAAACATTGCTTATCTCCAGGGTATCTTTTTTAAGATCGTAAAGCTCCCACTCATTTACATCGTGGCCGTAGAATCTAATCAGCTTGTAGCGCTTATCTCTTACTCCGTAATGTTTTCTTACAGAGTGCTCTGCAGGGAATTCAAAGAATTGATAATATAGAGATTCTCTCCATCCTCTAACCCTCTCTCCCTCCATTAAAGGGAGAAAAGATACCCCCTGCATCTCCTTATCTGCCTCCACTCCTGCAATGTCTAAAATTGTTGGGGCGTAGTCTATATTTTGAACCATTTTATCTACAACTACCCCTCCTCTTCTCCCATCTTTCAGTGGTAACCTAATAAGTAAGGGTGTTCTGAACGACTCTTCGTACATAAACCGTTTGTCGAACCACCCGTGCTCCCCCATAAAAAAACCCTGATCGGAGGTATAGATTACAACCGTATTACTATCCAGACCACTCTCCTTTAAATAGTCCAAAACTCTACCTACATTATCGTCTACAGACTTGATACACTTAAGGTAATCTTTAATATATCTTTGGTATTTCCACTCAGCGAGCTCTCTGCCCACAACTCTTTTTGTAAGAAAATCACACAATACAGAATCGTAAACTCTATTCCATCTCACTGTTGAAGAGGAATCCAATCTTCTGAGTGCAAATGTAAGATTCTCCTTTAGTCTAGTATTTATATCCGGCGAGTTAAGCTTCAAATCGAAAGCAAGATCCATCTCGTCTCCTGCAATTCTCATCTCTTGAAGAGATGCCGCCTTTCTGCCTCTATAGTCGTCATAAAATGTAGATGGCAACTCAAAGACTCTATCTTCAAAGAGATCTATATGAGCCGTATCTGGCATCCAGTTCCTGTGTGGGGCTTTATGGTGAATCAAAAGGCAAAATGGTTTAGTTGTATCTCTCTCATTTTTTAACCAATTCAAAGACAAATCTGTTATAACATTTGTACTGTACCCCTCTCTGGTTACTCTACCCTCCGGAACAATAAAAATTGGGTTATAATAGTGCCCCTGACCAACAAGAACCTCCCACTTATCAAACCCTGCAGGTTCACTTTTTAAATGCCACTTACCAATTATTGCTGTCTCATAACCTGCGCTATTAAGAAGCTTTGGAAAGGTTATCTGTGTACTGTCGAACCTGGTAGCATTTGTTGTCATACCGTTTTTATGAGATAACTTTCCTGTTAACATACAAGCTCTACTTGGCCCCGAGATTGAGTTAGCAACAAAGCTGTTAGTAAACCTCACCCCCTCTTTTGCTATTCTGTCTATGTTTGGAGTCTCTATAAATCTGTTATCGTATGAGCTCAGAGTTTGATAGGAGTGGTCGTCTGTCATGATAAAGACAATATTCGGTCTTGAGGTTTTCTGAGAGAGAGCAGCAGAGCATATTAGAGTTGCAGCTACAGAGAGTATGGGTCTTTTCATGGCGTTTTAAGTTAAAGCGTTTAGAAAACTGACTGCAATTTATTAAATTTGTAACCATGGAGAAAATAAAATCCTCAATCTTCTGGTTCAGAAGAGATCTCAGACTGTATGATAACCATGCCCTCTTTAATTCATTGATGGAGTCGCAGGTTGTAATCCCTCTATTTATTTTTGATACAGACATTTTAGAAACGCTCCCCACTACCGGTTATGATAGGCGAGTAGATTTTATCCATTCGGCGCTTTGCAGAATAGATAAAGATTTAAAAATTGCAGGATCTGCGCTTTTTACTGCCAAAGGTAAACCCGTTGATGTTTTTGCTAAGTTAATAGACCACTTCTGTATTGATACCGTTTATTGCAATAATGACTACGAAGTGTACGCAAACACCAGGGATAAAGCCGTATCAGCTCTTTTGGAGAGCAGAGGTATAGGATTTAAGTCTTATAAAGATCAGGTCATTTTTGAGAAGGATGAGATTGTAAAGGAGAACGCCAAACCGTACACGGTATACACACCATACTCAAAAAAATGGATAGAGAGGTACCACTCTTTGGCAATTTACAATATTGGTGGCTATACGTCTGAATTGTTAACTCATAAGTTTATAAAACTATCCGGCAATAGATTTAGCCATTTGCCTTCAGATATTTTTCCCAACGTTATCTCAATAGATAGCTTAGGTTTCAGTCACTCCGGCTTTGAGATAGAGAAATCGGGTCTACCTGGCTCTCTAATGAAATCCTCTTTGGAGACATCTGAGCTATATCCTCTTATAGATAATTACGAAAAAACACGTAACAATCCCGGTATAGATGGTACCTCTTACCTGAGCCATCACCTTAGATTTGGAACAATCAGCATAAGAGAGTTGGTAAAAATTGCCTGGCATAGAGATAAAACCTATCTGAAAGAGCTGATATGGAGGGAGTTCTTTAAAATGATTCTCTATCACTTCCCTTATGTAGAGAGTATGCCATTTAATAAAAAATATATAAGTATAAAGTGGGAAAATAATCTGGAGCACTTTGAGAGATGGTGTGCAGGCAAAACCGGCTACCCAATTGTTGATGCAGGAATGAGGCAATTGAACAGTACCGGATTTATGCACAATAGGGTAAGGATGGTAGCAGCCTCATTTCTATCAAAACACCTTCTGATTGATTGGCGGCTGGGAGAGGGGTATTTTGCCCAAAAATTACTAGACTACGACCTCTCTTCAAACAACGGAAACTGGCAATGGGCAGCAGGTTGTGGTTGCGATGCTGCACCCTATTTCAGAGTGTTTAATCCTTACGAACAACAGAAGAGGTTCGACCCCCTTTTTTTGTATATAAAAAGGTGGGTACCCGAATTTAACTCCGAATCATACCCACCTCCAATGGTTGAACATAGGGCCGCTCGTCTGCGCCTCTTGTCTGTCTATAAAGAGGCACTTAAGAACGGATAGTATTTAAATTTTATTGTCCGACCCCAGTACGCTTACTATTTTATGTTTGTAAAGCTCTTTTAAAGAGTCTCTTGCAGGTCCCAGATATTTTCTTGGATCAAACTCTTCGGGTTTTTCTGCAAAGACCTTTCTAATGGCAGCTGTCATAGCCAATCTACCATCGGAATCGATGTTGATTTTACAAACTGCACTTGCAGCAGCTTTTCTAAGCTGCTCCTCCGGAATTCCTATTGAATCTTCCAGTTTTCCACCATATTTGTTTATCTGTTGAACGATATCTTGCGGAACGCTTGATGCTCCGTGAAGTACAATTGGAAATCCGGGAATCCTCTTCTCAATTTCGTGAAGAATATCCAATCTTATTTCGGGATCTTGACCAGGTTTAAACTTAAATGCTCCATGAGATGTACCTATAGATATTGCTAGCGAGTCTACTCCTGTGCGAGTAACAAAATCCTCAACCTCTTCGGGTCTTGTATATGTGTGATGTTCCGATGAAACCTCATCCTCTACGCCGGCAAGAACACCTAGCTCTCCTTCAACTGTAACTCCGTGAGCATGTGCGTACTCTACAACCTGTTTTGTAAGTTTCACATTCTCTTCGTATGGATGGTGTGAGCCGTCTATCATTACAGATGAGAAGCCCATGTCTATACAAGATTTGCATAGTTCAAAGGTGTCTCCGTGATCGAGGTGAAGTACAATAGGAATCTCTGCACCAAGCTCCTTTGCGTACTCAACTGCTCCTTGAGCCAAATACCTTAGAAGTGTTTGGTTTGCATACTTTCTTGCTCCGCTGGACACCTGCAAAATAACAGGAGATTTTGTCTCTACACACGCCGATATAATAGCTTGCATCTGCTCTAGATTGTTAAAATTAAAGGCCGGGATTGCATATCCCCCCTTTACGGCCTTGGTAAATATCTCTTTAGAATTTACCAGACCAAGATCTTTGTAAGAAATCATAATACTTTATGTTTTTGAAAATCGTTCATAACTTTTTAACGCTGCAAAATTAGTAACATTTTAACAAAAATGGCTAACTTTGTTTTTGGGCTTTAACTTATATTCGTTTAAATGAAATCACACATACTTGAGGAGGCCAGCTGGAGTCACCTGGAGAAAACCAAGATAAAGGTTGCTATACTGCCATGGGGAGCTACAGAGGCCCACAACTATCATTTGCCATACGGAACAGATACAATTCTTGCAAATCAGATAGCGGGAAGAGCCGCGGCTCTTGCAAATAAAAAAGGGGCTTCGGCTATTGTTCTGCCACCGATTGCATACGGAGTTAACTCGGGGCAGATAGAGGTAAAGCTTTGCATGAACCTTAACCCCTCTACACAAATGTCAATACTTCAAGATATCCTGTTTGTACTGGAGTCTCATAATATAGACAAGCTGATAATAGTAAACGGTCATGGCGGTAATATGTTCCAGCCAATTATCAGAGAGCTCTCTCTGGAGTATCCCGACACTATCATGTGTTGTGTAAACTGGTGGAAGATATGCAATGAGAAGGAGTTTTTCGAAAATCCCGGAGACCATGCCGGAGAGTTAGAGACCTCTTGTATGCAATACCTTGCTCCTCATCTTACAGACCCTTTAAATACAGCCGGAGAGGGAAAAGAGAACAAGATGAAGATTGCCGCATTCAGAGAAAAGTGGGCATGGACTCCACGGAGATGGATCATGATAACAGAAGATACAGGTGTAGGAGATCCATCTTTGGCATCTGCCGAGAAAGGTGAGAAATTTATTGAGTGCTGTATAGAGAAGCTTGCTCAATTTATAATTGATCTCTCAAAGACAAAAACGGAAGAGGATCTATACGAAAACAGCAACTTAGATTAGATATGAATAGTAAGCCGGAGAGATCTTATGGAAAAGTACTCATTTTTTCAGCCCCATCGGGAGCAGGAAAAAGCACTGTAGTCTCTCATCTTTTGAACAAATACAGCAATCTTGAGTTCTCTATATCAGCCACATCAAGAGCACCAAGAGGTGCCGAACAGGATGGAAAAGAGTACTACTTCATCACTACAGAGGAGTTTAAGGAAAAGATTGCCGGGGGAGAGTTTGTAGAGTACGAAGAGGTTTACTCAGGATTCTTCTACGGAACATTAAAAAGCGAAATAGATAGAATTTGGAGCTCCGGAAAGGTTGCCGTATTTGACATAGATGTTATGGGAGGTATAAATCTAAAGCGAATTTTCGGCGAAAACGCTCTCTCAATTTTTATAAACCCACCCTCCATTGAGTCACTTCGTGAAAGACTTACAAAAAGGGGAACAGAAACACCCGAATCTATAGAAAGGAGGGTGGCTAAAGCCATCATTGAGATAGAGTACTCCGGTAGATTCGATAAAATAATCGTAAATGACAATCTCAACCAGTGCTTATATCAAGCAGAACGGGCAGTTGAACAATTTATTGAAGGGCAGAGTTAATACCGGTCTCTACTTCGGCTCTTTCAACCCTCTACATATTGGACATCTATCAATATGCAGGTATCTTATAGAAAAAAGTGCGTTGGACTATCTAAGGTTGGTAGTCAGCCCTAGAAACCCTCTAAAAGGAAGAGCATATGTCAATAATGCAAACGACCGACTTGCCAATGTGACTTCGGCTGTTAAAAGAGCTCGCCTTGGGAGGAGAGTTCAGGTATCCGATATTGAGTACTCAATGACCCCTCCATTGTACACTATCAATACACTTAAAAAGATAAGAGCAGAGGAGCCGGAGACAAATTTTATACTTATTATTGGAGCAGATAATCTTGCAATCATAGAGGAGTGGTACAGGTGGGAGGATATCCTTAATGAGTTTCCCGTTTGGGTTTATCCCAGGAGTGGATACGACACAGAGGCATTGTGCGCAAAATATGGTTGTCAGATACTTCACGCACCCCTGATTGAGATATCATCTACTCAAATTAGAGAGGCCGAGGAGTCGGGCATAGATATGACTCAATTCAAAGTATAGCAGCACTCTGTTTATTTCAGGGATTGTTCAAAAAACTTCCAGAGAGTTTCGTCGGGTACAGGTGCGGTAACATCTATCTCAATCTTACTTACCGGGTGGATAAATCTAATGTTCCTTGCAAGCAGCGATATACCCCCGTCTCTGTTAGATCTTGGTGCTCCATATTTTAGATCACCTTTTATAACACATCCTATTTCTGCCAGTTGGCATCTAATCTGATGATGTCTCCCTGTAAGTAACTCCACCTCAAGAAGAGAGTATCTCTCTCCCTTAGCCAGAAGTCTGTATTTCAGACGAGCCTCTTTTGCCCCAACTTTTGGATAGTTGAATGCATACGATCTATTCTTCTCCTCATTTTTCTTTAGGTAGTGTATAAGCTCGCCGCTCTCATCTGCAGGGGCTCCTGCTATTATTGCCCAATATTTTTTGCTTACACCTCCGCTCCTAAACAACTCATTCATACGTTCAAGAGCTTTAGATGTTTTTGTAAAGATGGTAACTCCGGAAACGGGTCTGTCTAAACGGTGGGTTACACCAATATATGCCCTCCCCGGCTTGGAGTCTCTTTGAGCTATATAGTCCGACAATATATCACTTAGCGGCTTATCGCCTGTTTTATCGCCTTGAACTATCTCTCCCACCCTTTTGTTTACTATCAGAAGGTGGTTATCTTCATACAAAATCTCCGGATTACCGCTAGTACTGTTCGGTGTCGTGAGGGAAAGATCTGCTTTTAACATCACTTATATAGTTTTGGAAAGCTTTTAACATCTCATCGTGAAGATTGTGGTATCTTCTCAAAAATCTTGGCGAAAAGTTGTTGTTAAGTCCCAGCATATCGTGCATTACAAGCACTTGGCCATCTACACCATTTCCTGCCCCTATGCCTATTACAGGTATCTTTAGACGGGAGGCAACCTCTGCCCCAAGAGATGCCGGTATCTTCTCAAGAACCAATGCAAAACATCCTGCATCCTCCAATAAAAGAGCGTCTGCAATGAGTTTTGCTGCCTCCTCCTCCTCTCTGGCTCTAACAGAGTAGGTGCCAAACTTATGTATAGACTGAGGCGTCAAACCAAGATGACCCATAACAGGTATACCTGTAGAGAGTATTCTTCTTACCGACTCCTCTATCTCCGATCCCCCCTCTACTTTAAGAGCATCGGCCTCAGACTCCTTCATTATTTTTATTGCGCTCGAAACTGCTTGCTGAGAGTCTCCTTGATAAGTTCCAAAAGGCATATCTACAACAACCATTGGATTCTTCACCGCTCTAACAACGCTCTGTGCGTGATATATCATCTGATCCAAAGTTATAGGAAGTGTGGTTTCGTGTCCTGCCATTACGTTTGCTGCCGAATCACCAACCAATATTATATCTATCCCCGCCTCATCTACAATCTTTGCCGAGGTAAAATCATATGCAGTTAGCATCGCTATTTTTTCGCCCTTTTGCTTCATTTCCAGAAGTCTTCGGGTGGTAATAATTCTGTTCTTCCCTTCTACTGACATCTATTATAAATTTTATCTGCGCAAAGCTAAACAAATATATCAAGATAGTAAGCACAATTTATCTAAGCTATATATATGACACCTTGTCAGTTTTAAAGAATTGGCATAATCTTAGAAGTTATCATGTGCAGTATTAAAAAGTAAAATAAACATAAAAATAATTAGATATTATGGGAAAGATTATCGGTATTGACCTTGGGACTACAAACTCCTGCGTGGCAGTGATGGAGGGTAACGAGCCTGCAGTCATAATAAACAGTGAGGGTAAAAGAACCACAC
>CAYYAM010000014.1:0-47104 GCA_964469965.1 uncultured Muribaculaceae bacterium
TGATAGGATCTTCGGGATCTTTCGATACATTAAGAGAGCTTATTTTTCCAAATGATAATGGAGTTCTCCCAGCTATGGAGCTACCTCTGAATAGATTCTTTGAACTACACTCAAAGCTGCTTAAATCTACCGTTAAAGAGAGGTTCGAGATGGCCGGGATGTCGCCTCTTAGAGCAGAGTACATGGTTTTGGGCAGCATTTTTGTTAATTACATTATAAGCCGGCTTGGAGTAAAAGAGCTCTACCAGTCGGCCTACTCCCTAAAAGAGGGTTATATGGCCGAGGTTGCAGAGGAATTAAAAATGAAAAACAGTAAGTTATGAAACTACTTATAATTGATGATGAGAAATCTATAAGGAATACACTCAAAGAGATACTGGAGTTTGAGGGTCACGATGTTGCACTTGCTGCAGACGGAGCAGAGGGGCTGGCAATGGCAACAACAGAGAGTTACGATGTAATTTTTTCCGACATAAAGATGCCCAATATGGATGGTATGGAGCTTCTGGACAAGCTTAACGAGGCCAACGTAGAGTCGTCTGTAATTATGATATCGGGGCACGGCTCCATAGACTCTGCTGTAGACTGTATTAAAAAAGGGGCATTTGATTTCATTCAAAAACCGTTAGACCTAAACAGAATACTAATTACACTCAGAAATGCAACAGATAAAACAAACCTGGTAAAAGAGACAAAAATTCTTAAGAAGAGGGTTGCACGAATTCCCGAAATAGTGGGGGTATCGCCCGCCATAACCAGAATAAAGGATATGATAGAGAGGGTGGCTCCAACCGAAGCAAGGGTTTTAATCACCGGCTCTAACGGAACGGGTAAAGAGTTGGTTGCCAGATGGCTTCACGAAAAAAGCAGCAGAAGTGCTATGCCTTTTGTAGAGGTTAACTGTGCTGCAATTCCGGGAGAACTTATAGAGAGCGAGTTGTTTGGACACGAAAAAGGCGCTTTTACCTCTGCCGTAAAACAGCACAAAGGGAAGTTTGAGCAGGCCGACGGGGGAACACTGTTCCTTGATGAAATTGGTGATATGAGTCTGGCTGCCCAGGCCAAAGTTTTAAGAGTATTGCAGGAGAATAAACTCAGCAGAGTTGGGAGCGATAAAGATATAAATGTTAAGGTAAGAGTGATTGCAGCAACGAACAAAAACCTTACAGAGGAGATTGAAAAGGGTACTTTTAGAGAGGATCTCTTTCACAGATTGAGTGTAATTGTGATACATGTTCCTCCCCTTTGCGACAGAAAGGAGGATATCCCTCTTTTAGCTACACATTTTTTGGAACAAATCTCTCAGGAGAGTGGTATGCCTCCAAGAAAGATTGATGCAGATGCCCTTGAAGAGCTTTCGGGTTACAAGTGGACAGGAAATATAAGGGAGCTTAGAAATGTGATAGAGAGACTTATGATCTTAAGCAACGCAACAATTACAAAAGATGATGTGCTTGCCTATGCAAAACCGGCATTCAGATAGGTTGGGATTGAAATGGCTACTCATTCTCAATTCTCAGCTGCTGAATGAAATTTCCCTTCTGCTGAGTTTTAACGTATAGAGTTACTCTGAATTTACTTCCCCCGGCACTAAGATTTCCTATAGCATATTTCATTGGAGCTTTGCCACTTCTATAAGCTATAACAAAACTCTTGGGAGAGTACTCGTTGAAGAACTCTCTTATGATTTGCCTGGCCTGCTGCTTACTGCAAACAATGGTCTTACCAAGGATATCCATCTCCAGATTGGGTGCAAACCATGCAGATAGACGTTCGGCATCGCCATTTTGTATATACTTGGAGATGGGTACAAATACATCCTGCTCTCTGTTCTGATCGGAAACCAGAGTAATACTCTTAACCTGCCCCTCAACTACCTGTGTGAAGAGAGAGCCAAGCACCAAAAGTAAAAAAAACCTTTTCATTCAAACACAAATCCTCTGTATGGCTTAATAAAGCAAAAATCAAGCCATCTAAACAATCCTTAAAATTAATACATTTCCTCAATGTTATTAAATAAATAGTAATTTTGCAATAATGAAGGTGCAGTTCATATTTACAGGCAAAACCGATTCGGGCTGGATTAAGGAGGGGGTTGTTACGTACAGTGACAGACTTAAGCACTATTGTAAGTTGTCTGTAAAGGAGTTGCCCGACATAAAAAATTCGGGTTCGCTCACCAGAGAAACCCTCAAAGAGAGAGAGGGGGAGAGGGTGATAAAGGAGTTGGATGCCGGAGATTTTGTTGTACTTCTAGATGAGAGAGGAGATTCTTTATCATCGGAAGAGTTTGCACTTAAAATTGAAAGTTGGACAAACAGAGGGGTGAGAAATATCGTATTCGTGGTTGGAGGGGCATTTGGATTCTCCGATGCGCTTTACAAAAGATCCGATGCAATGCTCTCCCTCTCAAAAATGACCTTTTCTCATCAGATGGTAAGGGTTATTTTTTTGGAACAGCTATACAGGGCATACACAATTTTAAAAGGAGAGCCGTACCATCATAAATAGTGTACGGTCACAAACAGAGGTATGAGAGAAAGGGTAAGTGAGATTATTGGTAAAAGAACAACGGTACTCTGGATAGTATCGTTGATACTTACCATATCATCATTTATGGAGTTCTCATCTGTTGCTTCGTTAGACAGAGAGGTTTTGAGACTGGAATCCCTTATTCACCGAAGGCAGGAGATACTGGAAAAATTTTCTGAGCAGGTTCTTGAGATGCCACAGAGTGAGTTTATAAAGATAGATGACTTTCCTAAAGATATGGTTATCTACCGTTATTTCGACGATACTCTACACTCCTGGATAAACCAACTGCCAATAGCGAACGACGATATAGATTACTTCCCCTTCGGATATCGTATAAACCACCTTAACAGCAGAGTTGTAACAAATACCCCACTTGCATATCTGGGCATTGTAGAACAGTATGTAAACCTTGGATCGGCGTGGTATATTGTTAACATTTACATAAGAGATAACCAAACCTTGGTGTCGGCATTACTGATTCAAACCGACTATCCTACAGAGAATAATTATCTTAGTAACAGAATAAATCCAAATTTCTCTCTTAGAAAGCAGCTCTCTATTGTTCCTGTTACTTACGATGAGTCATATATTGTTCATGGGAAAAACGGGGGAGTGCTATTCTCTGTTCTTAAAAACCTTCCGGGAAAGGCTGGTGAGGCGGGCTCCCTTTTAAGGTGGACGGCAATCTTATTTGTGGTTCTTGCTCTATTCTCCAATCTTCAAACCAAAAGAGGGTTTAAGGCGCTCTTTTCTGTTGTTGCAGGGCTCATTGCAATCAGGTTTGTGTCGCTTTATCAGGCAAGAGAGCTTCAAGGAGAGCTTGAGATCTTCTCTCCAAGTCTTTATGCCGATTCAGGTTTTTTTGCCTCTTTAGGAGATCTTCTTATAAACAATCTGCTTATATCCCTTGTTCTTGTTGCGCTTTTTATGGTCAGGAGAGATATTGCCAGAATTGCGGTTATAAAAAAAGGGTTCTATAGAAGAGCCATCTTTGTTGTACTGCTCTCTATACCTTTAATTTTAATACCATATATTCATTTCAGTTTACGTTCTCTTATTCTTAACTCCAGCATTGTTATGGAGCTTTACAGAATAGACGAGATCTCTCTATATTCGCTACTGGTCTATATCAGCTATGGACTAATTTTTATGGGACTCATATTCTCTTTACAGGTTTTGAGACCATTTTTCCCTAAAAGCAAAAGAGTCTCATTTCTAGACAGAGAGCCCCTTACCCTGTTCATTGCGGCCATCTCTCTCTACACCCTTGCAACGGTAAGCATATACGGCTTTAACAAAGAGTATAACAGAAACAGAGTTTGGACAACAAGACTCTCAATTGAGAGAGATATTAATTTGGAACTGCAACTAAGAGGGATTGAAAAGTATATAGAGAACGACCCCATTCTGGCTCTGTGGGTAAAAATAGATCCAAACTCAGAGATAATAAACAATAGACTCTCCGAGGCCTATTTTTGGAGCATACTCCAGAGATACGATATGAGGTTATCTGTTTGCCAATCCAATACTCTTTTAATTCCCGATATCTCTAATCAGAGCGGCCCTGCTATCCATTGTAACTCATTCTTTGAATCTGAGATTGAACGATATGGTGTTCAATTGGGGGAGAACTCCCGCTTTCTCTTTATGAATAACTACAATGGAAGGATAAGCTATTTGGGTATTTTTACCTACTTCAGTTTTGGACAGACTACCACACTATATATAGAGCTTGACAGCAAGTTCCTTAAAGAGTCAATAGGGTACCCCGATCTTTTGATAGGGCACAAAAAACTGGAAAGTTACAACATCCCATCGGGTTACTCATACGGCAAATACTTAAACAACAGATTGGTCTCTTATGGGGGAAAATTTAACTATCCGATTCATAACGAAAGAGAGTACGAGATTGGTTATCAGGTTGTAAGAGACGAAGGGTATCTACATTTTGTTCACAGGATATCAGAAGAGAACCTTATTGTTATCTCAAGACCCGAGAGAACAACCTTTCCTTATATAGTCTCGTTTTCATACCTTATGCTATTCTTCTCATTCATGCTTTTAGGACTGATAAGACTTAGGCATAAGGGTTTCTTCTACACCCTACCTAGAAACTCATTCCGTTGGAAGATTACTGTATTAATCATATCGTCTCTTGTGTTTGCCTTATTAGCTATGGGTGCCGGAAGTATTTGGTTCTCAGTTAACTATTTTAACGAAAGCACTAGGGCGCAGATGGAGGAGAAGATGAACTCTGTTCAAACCACACTCTCTTACTATAGCAAAAATGCACAAAGATTCAACGATCCGCAGTTTAACAATGTTAAGCTTATGGAGGCAATGAACAGATTGGCCAACACCGCACAGATAGATATAAACGTATACAGGGCAGACGGACTTCTTCTAAGAACTACCAGACCAGAGATCTTTGATAGATTTCTGCTTGGAACAAGAATCAACCCCGAAGCATTTACTCAGATAGTATTTAATAATAAGAAACAGTTTGTTAACAGAGAAAAGATAGGAGAGCTTACCTACTACTCACTGTATGCTCCGCTATTTAATGTAGAGGGTAAACTGATTGCAATAGTTAACATACCATATTTTTCGAGACAGAGCGATTTTAGACAGGAGGCATCGTCTATTATTGCTGCCATAATAAATATTTATCTACTGCTGCTCCTGGGTGCTGTATTTGGAGGCATAGCCCTCTCTAACTCTATTGCTAAACCGCTAGCAGAGATAAGTAAAAAGATGCAGATATTGGATATATCTCAACAACCTGAACATATTAACTATACAAACCGAGATGAACTTGGAATACTGGTTGCGGCATATAACAAGATGGTTGACGATGTTAAGGAGAGCACAAAGAGATTGGCGCAGGGAGAGAGAGAGCAGGCATGGAGAGAGATGGCAAGGCAGATAGCCCATGAGATTAAAAACCCTCTCACCCCAATGCGATTGAGTATTCAGCATCTGGTAAGGTTAAAGAACCAAGGGATAGAGGATTGGCCTAAACGGTTCGATGCACTTGCAACTTCTCTCATAGAGCAGATAGATATCTTGTCTGAAGCGGCTGGTGAGTTCTCCAGTTTCTCTCGTTTCTACTCCGAAGATTTGAGCAGATTCGACTTAAATTCGCTTATAAGAGAGCAGGTAATCCTATTCAACACCAGGGATAATATTTCGCTAACATTCGAGACAGAGTGCAGAGACGCCTTTGTAACAGCCAGAAAAACTCAGCTTACCAGGGTATTTGTAAATCTGTTTTCAAATGCATACCAGGCGGTAGAGACTCTTGAAACAGGCATAATTGATATCAAACTCTCTAAAGACCAATCAAACTACATTATTAGTGTGAACGACAACGGGCCGGGCGTTGCCGAGAGTCTAACACATCGGCTATTCAAGCCAAACTTTACAACTAAGAGCGGGGGAACAGGTTTAGGCCTTGCCATATGCCGAAGCATTATGGAACAAAGTCAGGGATCTATATACTACGAAAGGTCGGCCCATCTGGGAGGAGCCAGTTTTGTAGTGAAGATCCCTATTGGCTAGTAATCTATTTTTGCCTGATGAAAATTTGAATAGGCACCCCGGAAAAATCGAACTTCTCTCTGAGTCTATTCTCTATAAAGCGCTTATAATCTTCTCTTACGTACTGCGGCAGATTGCAGAAGAATGCAAACGACGGAGCAGGAGTAGGCAACTGTGTTGCATACTTGATTCTTACATACTTACCCTTTATAGCAGGTGGGGGGTAGTTTTCGATCTCAGGAAGTATTGCCTCGTTAAGTTTAGAGGTTGCTATTCTTCTGCCTCTGTTTTCGAACACCTTTGCCGCCTTTTCCAGTACGTCAAGTATTCTCTGCTTATTTATTACAGAGGTAAATACAATAGGGATATCGTTAAAAGGGGCTATTTTGTTCATAATATCCCTTGTAAACTCTTTCATTGTATTTGGACCTTTATTCTCTATGGTATCCCACTTGTTTACAACTATTACACAGCCCTTTTTATTCCTGATTATAAGGTTGAAAATAGCCATGTCTTGTTGCTCTACTCCCTGTTGTGCGTCTATCATCAAAATACAAACATCGGAGTGTTCAATAGCCCTCACAGACCTCATTACAGAGTAGAATTCTAGATCCTCTTTTACTCTGTTTTTTTTCCTGAGCCCTGCAGTATCTACCAGTATGAACTCATGCCCGAATTTATTATAGTGAGACGATATAGAATCTCTTGTAGTACCGGCAACCGGAGTAACAATGTTTCTCTCCTCTCCAAGAAGGGCATTCGTTAGTGACGACTTACCCACATTTGGCTTCCCTACTATAGTTATGTGTGGAAGCTGCCTCTCTTGCTCTGCCTCCTTCTCGGGAGGGAGAAGCTCCAGCACTTTGTCCAGAAGGTCTCCGGTACCGCTACCGCTTGCCGATGAGATTGCCCAAGGTTCGCCAAGCCCAAAGGAGTTAAATTGATGAATGTCGAACATCCTATCGCCGGTGTCTACCTTATTTGCGATTACCAAAACAGGTTTCTTTGCCCTTCTAAGAATATCGGCCACCAATGTGTCGTAGTCTGTTATACCTGTGCTCACTTCACACATGAAAAGAATCACATCTGCCTCTTCAATAGCCAGATGCACCTGTTTCCTTATCTCCTCTTCAAATATATCTTCTGAATTTACGGCATAACCACCTGTATCGATTACAGAGAACTCTCTGCCACTCCACTCGCACCTGCCGTAATGCCTGTCACGGGTAACTCCCGCCACCTCGTCTACTATTGCCTGCCTCATTCCTACGAGGCGGTTGAAAAGGGTCGATTTGCCCACATTAGGACGACCCACAATTGCTACTATACTCATATTGGGGGCAAAGATATACAATATTTAATAAACCGAGGTTTTAATTCTCATTGGCACCGCATGAGCAAGAGGAGCATCCTCCTCCGCTCCCGGCTCTTCTCCAGAGTATCTTCTCCTCTGATTTTGCACACATAAGACCCTTTTTACGCAGCTCTTTGTTGTGCCCTATCTCGCTCTCGGGAAATTTGCCGTTTTTTTTAAAGATAATGTTGAAAGACATTATAAAAACAGCAATTGCAACAATAATCGCCGAAATCAAAAAAAGTTCCATTCCTACTTACATTTTAAACATTTGCTATGAGGGAGCAGCGGGTGATTGCTCAATTGCAACATAGGCGGCAGTTGATGCACCTTAAATGAAGAGAGTCCCATCAGCTTAACAATTCTATCTATAAGTATTCTCTCCTTCCCTTGGGCCAACAACTCCTCTGCGCTCTTACCCTCCTCTATGAGTGCATGCAAAATTGGGTCCAGTATTGAATATTCCGGGATTGAGTCACTGTCTTTCTGATTATCTCTCAACTCTGCAGAGGGCTCTTTTATTATTGTGTTTTGGGGAATTGCCTCAGATATTGTGTTTATATAATTTGCAAGATCATAAACCTCCAATTTGTAGAGATCGGCAAGCACCATCAGTGCACCACAAAGATCGCCGTATAAGGTTCCGTACCCCATCGCCAGCTCACTTTTGTTTGAAGTGTTCAGCAGAAGAGCTCCGGTGTTGTTGCTGTATGCCATTAAGATATTTGCTCTGATTCTGGCCTGAAGGTTCTCTATGGTTAACCCTTTAACCTCACCGCAAAACAGATCTTCCAACTCTTTTAAATATCTGTTCAGGATACTCTCAATAGGGACAACGCTATGCTCTACCCCCAAATTTGAACTCAGCTCTACGGCATCTGCAACAGAGTGCAGAGTGGAGTAGGGCGATGGCATGAGTATGGCGTGAACATTCTCTTTTCCGAGCGCTTCAACGGCAAGACAGAGAACAACGGCAGAGTCGATACCTCCGGAGAGGCCTAACACCGCTCTCTCTTTACCCTGCTCCCTGAAGTATCCCGAAATACCTCTGGTCAGCATTGCATAAACAACTTCGGGATCTTTATGATTCATAGTTTAAAATATAAAACTTGTACTTATTGACTGATAGTTGTAAACTTTGTCTATAACATCTGCAAATATCTCGGCTACAGAGAGTATTCTTATTTTACCCATCTCTTTATCTGGACTTAAGGTAAGAGGAATGGTATCGGAGATTATAACCTCTGTAAGTTTAGATTTTGATATTCTCTCATAAGCAGGCCCCGATAGCACGGCATGAGTTGCCAAAGCCCTAACACTCAAAGCTCCCTTCTCCATAAGCATGTCGGCAGCTTTGGTTATGGTTCCTGCCGTGTCTATCATATCGTCTATTATAACTATATTTCTACCTTCAACATCGCCGATTGCAGTCATAGATCCCACAACATTGGCCTTCTCTCTGGACTTGTGGCATATTATAAGTGGACATCCGAGTATTCTTGAGTATGCGTTGGCCCTCTTTGCACCGCCCATATCGGGCGCAGCTATTGAGAGGTTGTCCAGTTTTAGATCTCTTAAATAGGGGAGAAATATTGAACTGGCATATATGTGATCTACAGGAAAATCGAAAAAACCTTGAATCTGATCGGCATGCAAATCTGCAGTCATAACCCTGTCGCAACCTGCTGCCTCAAGCAGATTTGCCACCATTTTTGCTCCTATGGGTACCCGTGGTCTGTCTTTTCTGTCTTGACGGGCCCATCCAAAGTAGGGAATCACGGCAATCACCTTGTAAGCAGAGGCCCTCCTTGCGGCATCTATCATCAGTAGAAGCTCAAAGATATTATCTACGGGCGGAATAGTAGATTGGACTATAAAAACTGTTGCACCTCTAACGCTCTCTTCAAATGCAGGTTGAAACTCTCCGTCGCTGAAAACTGTTACAGAAGATTTTCCAAGCTCCAGCTTTAGCGAGGCAGCAATTTTCTCTGCCAGATATCTCGAACTGCGACACGAAAAGATCTTAATCTTGTGTTGGTGATCCATAGCTATGGTTTTATGTTTTTTATAAGATGATCTATGTAGTTTAAAACATCGTCCCTTCCGGTTGCTTTTTCCGAAGAGGTTTTAAAAACAGGAGGAAGCTGTTCCCAGTACTCTAAAAGAGTCTCATTGTTTTTGGCAACCTGCCTCTCAAGGGCCGTAATACCAATTTTGTCACATTTTGTATATATGAGAGAGAACGGCACTCCCGCCTCTCCAAGAGTATTAATAAACTCCAGATCTATCTTCTGAATATCGTGTCTGGAGTCGAGAAGAACAAAGAGATTAACCAACTCTTGGGATTTGCTTATATACTCGTTTATCATAACAGAGAGTCTTGCCCTCTCTTTCTGTGATATTTTAGCATAGCCGTAACCCGGTAAATCTACCAGATACCAAGATCCATTAATCTGGAAATGGTTGATTAGTTTGGTTTTACCCGGTTTAGAGGAGGTGTGTGCAAGTTTGCTATTGTTGCACAACATGTTTATCAACGAAGACTTGCCTACATTTGAGCGCCCAATGAATGCAAACTCGGGCAATCTCTGAGCCGGTCTCTCCTCCAACTTGGTAGCACTCCCTGAGAATATGGCCTGGATAATTTTCATGATTCAAATGGTGGCGCAAAGGTACAACTTTATTGGTTATATTTGTACGAAGTGCATCAAAACTTTATAAAATGGGAGAAAGAGATACAATGACCCTTGCAGAGTTGCAGGAGATAATAAAGAGAGGAGTTGAGGGCGCTTTACCGGGAAAGTACTGGATAAAGGCAGAGACAGGAGAGGTAAAGGTAAATTCATCGGGTCACTGCTATACCGATCTCATAGACAAAGATAAAAAAGGGCTTGTAAATGCCAGACTATCTGCTGTTATATGGTCTTCGTCTTATAGAGTGTTAAGGCCCTATTTTGAATCTACCACCGGTGCAAAGTTTCAAAGAGGAATAAGTGTGCTAGTGTGCGTTGTGGTACAATACTCCTCTATATATGGGCTAACTCTGGTAATAACAGACATAGATCCTTCTTTCACGGTGGGCGAGTACGAACTAAAGCGACAACAGACAATTGCAAAACTTAAAGAGGAGGGGATGATAGAGCTCAATAAATCCATCCCATTAGATCCTCTCCCAGGTAGAGTTGCGGTAATCTCTTCTGAGACAGCGGCCGGCTACAGAGACTTCATTAAGCACATCAATAGTAACGATTATGGATTCCAACTGATAGTAGAGCTGTTTCCTGCACCTATGCAGGGAGAGAGCGCCCCCTCGGGAATCATAGAAGCAATGGACAGGGTGGCTTTGGCAGCAGACTCCTTTGATATGCTGATTATAATCAGGGGAGGAGGATCGGCGATGGATCTCTCATGTTTTGACGACTACGAGCTGGCTCTCAACATTGCTCAGTTTCCACTTCCTGTAATAACAGGAATAGGTCACGACCACGACTTTCATGTAGCAGATATGGTTGCCCATACATCGGTTAAAACACCAACGGCAGCAGCAGACTTTCTTATAGATATATTTGCCAGAGAGGAGCAGCAGTTGACTTTTTTATCTCGCAGGGTTTCACTATCTTTACTAAACAGGAGTGAGAAGGAGACAGCAAGAATAGAGGGCTTAAGAGAGAGGATAGGAGCTATAATAAGTAACAGATTGATAAAGGCCCAACACCTTCTTGAGATTGCAGAGAGGCGGATAGAGCTTGCAAATCCCCTCTCAATTTTGGACAAGGGGTTTGCAATACCAATGAAAGGGAAAAAAAGGTTAAGAAGAGTAGGAGAGTTGGGAGAGGGAGATACCATAACTCTTATAATGACAGACGGTAAAGCAGAGTGTATAATTAAAGAGATAGAGAATGAAAAAGATTAAAGAACTCACATATAAGGAGGCAATGGCCTCGCTAGAAGATCTTACAAAAAAGATTGAGAATCCCGAGACCCCTCTGGAAGATATAACAGGAGAGGTTAAGTTGGCGTTGGAGCTGATAGAACACTGTAGAGAACTAATCGGAAAATACAAATCCGAAACAGACAAACTGCTTGAATAAGAAAAATTATGGAAGAGCTTAAACTTTGGAGAGACGATCCTTGGCTGGAGCCATGGAAAAAAGTAATTTGGGAAAGATACAGCAGGGCTTACATAAAGCGCCTTGAGATTTCGGGGTATGGAAAGAGTCTCTCTACGGCTGTAAACTCACATCTTTACTACAGACATCAAAGAGACGAAGAGGGGAGTCACATATTTAGAGAGTGGGCACCGGGAGCAACTGAAATATACCTTCTGTGCGATATTAATGGCTGGAAAAAAGATGAGCGGTTTAAATTTGAAAAACTTGCCGGGGGCAATTGGGAGCTGAAGCTGGAGAGAGAGACTCTCAAACACGGCGATCTCTATAAGTGGTTGGTGTGCCGGAACGGAGAAGAGGGAGAAAGATTGCCGGCCTACACTATGAGATGTGTCCAGGATACAGACACAAAGTTATTTGCTGCACAGGTTTGGGAGCCCGAACCATATATTTGGAGGCATAAAAGAGTGAAGAGGGTAAAAAATCCTCTTATTTACGAGGCGCACGTGGGGATGAGTTCTCAAGAATATGGCATTGCAACTTTCGACCACTTTAGAAGGGAGGTTCTTCCACGAATTCATAAGCTCGGCTACAATACTATACAGTTAATGGCTATTCAGGAGCATCCCTATTATGGCTCTTTCGGATATCAGGTTTCAAATTTCTATGCCGTAAGCTCACGATTTGGTACTCCCGAAGAGCTAAAGAGACTCATAGACGAAGCGCACTCTATGAATATTGCCGTAATAATGGATCTGGTACACTCTCACTCCGTTAATAACGTTCTGGAGGGGCTTTCTCTATTAGACGGAACGGAGGATCTATATTTTCATAAGGGCAGCAGAGGCCACCACCCTGCATGGACATCCAGGTGTTTCGACTATGGAAAAGATGAGGTGATTCATTTTTTACTTTCTAATTGTAAGTACTGGTTGGAGGAGTTTCATTTTGATGGTTTCAGGTTCGACGGTATAACTAGTATGATATATCACGACCATGGCCTTGGAAAAAATTTTACAGATTACTCTCACTATTTCGACGGCAATCAAGACGAAGATGCTTTGGTCTACCTTACATTAGCAAACATGCTCATAGAGGAGATTAATCCCGATGCAATTACAATAGCAGAGGATGTAAGCGGTATGCCCGGTTTGGCAGCTCCCTTCGCATGGGGAGGAGTGGGGTTTCACTTTAGGATGAGTATGGGAATTTCTGACCATTGGATTAAGTGGATAAAAGAGTTGAGAGATGAGGAGTGGGATATGGGCACTATCTTTCATGAGCTTACAAATAAACGATCAGACGAGAAAACTATAAGCTACGCCGAGTGCCACGATCAAGCTTTGGTTGGAGATAAGACAATTATATTCAGACTGATAGATAGTGATATGTACACTTCTATGAGCAGAGAGATTACATCTGCAGTTGTAGATAGAGGGATTGCTCTTCATAAGATGATTCGCTTAATTACACTTGCAACTGCCGGAGACGGATACCTGAATTTTATGGGGAACGAGTTTGGTCATCCTGAATGGATAGATTTTCCTAGGGAGGGTAACGGATGGTCTTATCACTATGCAAGAAGGCAGTGGTCTTTGGCCGATAATAGGGCTCTTAAATATAACCAACTCAATGTTTTCGACAGAGATATGATTAAAAAGGTTGGAAGATCCCAAATCTTCGCACACAAACCTCAACCGTTATACGAACACAACGAGCAACAGATTCTAATATTTTTGAGAGGAGATTTGATTTTCGCATTTAATTTTAACCCATCTGCCTCGTTTGCAGATTTCAATTTTTATGCCCCGCGAGGAGAGTATAAAATAGTGCTGGATACCGATTCGGCGGGCTATGGCGGTTATGACAGAAACAGCAAGGATACAGTTTATTATACTCAATTCTCACAAGGCGGACATAAGCTCTTCATATACCTTCCTGCAAGGAGTGCTCTGGTATTTAAAAAAGTAAAGAGCTAACAGATTCTTAACAATTATTTTATTAACTTGCGCAGATTAAATTGAGCAGTATGGCCTATCTAGAGTTTAATAAAAAGGAGCTTGTAAATCTTGAGTATTCGCTAAAAAGGGAGTATTTATCTACGAATCACGCCGGGGGATACCTCAATACAACAATATCGGGTTGTAATACCAGAAAATATCACGGACTTCTGGTTTTACCAATAGATAGCTTTGGAGGAGAGAGGCATGTCCTTCTCTCATCTTTAGATGAAACTTTAATCCAGCACGGAAAGGAGTTCAACCTGGGTATTCACTGCTACGGAGAGATTTATGAACCCAGAGGGCATAAATATATAACTAATCTTGAGGTAGATAAGGTTGTTGCAATAACCTATGCGGTAGGAGGGATGGTGTTCAGAAAGGTTATGCTTCTCTGCAACAGAGAAGACCAGATGATTGTAATGTACAAGCTATTGGAGGCAAAATCTCCAACTACGCTAAGGTTAAAGCCGTTTCTTGCATTCAGGAATATTCACACACTCTCCAAAGCTAACACAGACGTAAATACAAAGTATTCAGAGATTAATAAAGGAAGAAGCTTCTGCCTTTACCACGGATTCCCAAATCTGAATCTGCAGCTCAATGTTGAGAGTGAATTTATCTCAAACCCCGATTGGTATTATAACATTGAGTATAAAGAGGAGAGCAGAAGAGCCTATGATTCAAGGGAAGATCTTTTTGTACCCGGCTATTTTGAACTCCCCATAAAAAAGGATGAGACCATAATCTTCTCGGCATCGGTCAAGGAGGAGAATCCGGCAATGTTACTACGCAAATTCAATAAAAACCTCGAAGATAAGCACCATAGAGACAGTTTTGAAAGTTGTCTTAAAATATCGGCAAGCCAATTTATTACAAAAAGAGATAAGGATACAACCGTGTATGCGGGATACCCTTGGCTATCCCATAATCTGAGAGACACCCTTATAGCGCTGCCCGGACTGGCACTCTGTGCTCATAAAGACGTCAAAAGCTTCAACGAAGTATTGGATACTTTGGTTAGAAACAACCGGAGTGAGCTTACGGTTACAAATACTCAAACAGATGTCCCTCTTTGGCTTTTCTGGACTTTGGATCAGTATATCAACCACACCTCTCAAAGCGCTGCGGTTTGGAAAAAATACAGTGAGCTTCTCAAAGATATACTCTTGTCTTACAGAGACGGAAAAAGAGGCAACATAATAATGCATGAAAATGGTCTTCTTTGGGGAGAGGATAGGGGAAAGGCACTAACATGGATGGATGCCTACGCCTACGGAGAGCCAATAACCGAGCGGGCAGGTTATCAAATTGAGATTAACTCTTTATGGTACAATGCTATATGTATGATGCTCGAGCTTGCAAATAAGAGTAGCGATAAACTGTTTATTAAGGAGTGGTACGATATTAAGTGTGCAATTGAGAAGAACTTTATAAGGGCATTCAGGATTGAAGATAAAGACTATCTAGCCGACTATGTGGGTCCAGAAGGTCAGAATAAATTTGTAAGACCAAACCAGCTTTTTACCTGTGCGTTCAAATACTCACCACTATCTGAAGAGGAGAAGTCTAAGGTGTTAAAAGTGGTTGAGAAGGAGCTGCTCACCGTTAGAGGTATAAGAACACTGTCGCCAAAGAATACTCTCTACAAGGGAGAGTACGACGGAGATCAGCTAAGTAGAGACATGGCATACCATCAGGGCACTGCACGCGTATGGCTGCTTATGTTTTACATAGAGGCGATGCTAAAACTGCACGGAAAATCTTTTATCTCAAAAGCTAAAGAGCTTTTGTGGGGATTCGAAGAGGAGATATCGCTCCATTGTATAGGATCTATATCTGAGGTTTTTGACGGAGATCCTCCTCACCACCCTCACGGATGTACATCTTACTCGGCATCTGTTGCTTCACTTATAAGGTCTATGAGGATGATTGAAAATTTTAAAGGTTAAATTTATGAGGGTTTTAATGTTTGGATGGGAGTTCCCGCCTCATATTTCGGGAGGACTGGGTACTGCATGCCATGGTTTGACAAAAGGTTTGGCCAATAACAATGTAGAAGTATTGTTCGTAATGCCCTCTGCTTCGGGAGATGAAGACAAGAGCGCTGTAGACATTATTAATGCCAGCGATATAGCTGTCTCTGAAAGCTGTAGAAATGTAAAGGAGTTTTTGGAAAAGGTTCAGTTTATAAGGATAGGGTCTAATCTTGTTCCGTATATGGACCCTAGGGAGTTTTCGGAGATGATTGCCAACCTTAAAGAGGGTCAGATAGAGGATTTTAAACTGAGTTACGGGCAAAAATACAGATTCTCGGGAAAGTATGGAACAAACCTGATGGAGGAGGTTGTACGATATGCATTGGTCGCAGGAGAGATTGCATTAAGAGAGAGATTTGATGTAATCCATGCACACGACTGGCTTACCTATTTGGCAGGCATAGCAGCAAAGAGGATAAGCGGAAAACCTCTGGTTGTACATATGCACGCCACCGAGTTCGACAGAAGCGGAAACAATATTAACACAGAGGTTTACGATATAGAGAGAATGGGAATGAGAGAGGCAGATATGGTTGTTGCCGTAAGCCATCTCACCCGCAATATAGTGATCAATAAATACGGAATCCACCCCGACAAAGTTGTAACAATACACAACGCAGTAGATTTTCAAAGTTTCACTCAACTGCAAATAGAGAGAGGGGTACCTGAAAAAATTGTAACATTTTTAGGAAGGATAACCTACCAAAAAGGTCCCGAGTACTTTATAGAGGCAGCAAATAAAGTTTTAAAAAAATATCCGAATGTGAGATTTGTCATGGCAGGCAGCGGAGATCTTCTAAACAGAAGCATCAGACGGGTTGCCAAACTTGGAATATCCCACAAATTTCACTTTACCGGGTTTTTAAAAGGGACAGAGGTTAAGCAGATGTTTGCCTACTCCGATGTATACGTTATGCCATCTGTATCGGAGCCGTTCGGGATATCGCCTTTAGAAGCTATGAAGGCAAATGTTCCAACGATTATCTCTAAACAGAGTGGCGTGGCAGAGGTGCTTAAACATGCCATCAAGGTAGATTTTTGGGATATTGATGCAATGGCCGACTCAATATACGGTCTTCTCACCTATCCTGCTCTCTCAACTATGGCTGTGAAAAACGGGCTCAGCGAGGTAAACGCTCTCAAATGGGATGCTGCAGCATCTCAATTAAAGGATATTTATATCCGATTATTAAAATAACCAAAACAGGGTTTTATGGAAAAGTCGATATGCTTTTATTTTCAGGTTCATCAGCCGCACAGACTCAGACAGTATCGTTTCTTTGATATTGGCAAAGACAATTACTACTACGACGACTTTGCAAATCGAACAATATTAAGACGGGTAGCAGACAGATGCTATCTGCCTGCAAACAGACTGATGCTGGAGTTGATAAACAAATACAATGGAGCATTTAAAATAACCTACTCAATTTCGGGATCGGTTATGGAGCAGTTTGAAAGCTATGCTCCCGAAGTGATAGACAGCTTTAGAAAACTTGCAGAGACAGGTAATGTAGAGTTTCTTGCAGAGACATACTACCACTCTCTTGCATCTTTAGCCACACCCGAAGAGTTTGAAAAACAGGTTAAGAGACACTCCAATCTCATTGAGGAGAAGTTGGGAGTAAGACCAACCGTATTCAGAAATACCGAATTGATTTACAGTGATACTATCGGAGCAAAGGTTGCAGATATGGGCTATACAGCCATGCTCACAGAGGGGGCTAAACATATACTGGGATGGAAAAGCCCCAACTATTTATACACGAACGCAATCAACCCAAGGTTAAAACTACTCCTAAAGAACTTCAACCTTAGCGACGATATAGCATTTCGATTTTCCGACAAAGGTTGGTCTAACTGGCCCTTAACCTCGGATAAATATGTCACTTGGCTCTCCGACTCATTAATTAAAGATGAAGTTATCAACCTCTTTATGGATTATGAGACATTTGGAGAGCATCAGAGTGCCTCTACCGGTATCTTTGAATTTATGAGACACCTGCCTCAAGCAATACTAAGCAGAACCGCGTTTAAATTCGATACACCTTCGGGGATAATAAAAAGACATCAACCTGTTGCACCTCTGCATGTTCCGTTTCCAATAAGTTGGGCCGACGAGGAGAGGGATACCAGTGCATGGCTTGGGAATGAGCTTCAGAATGAGGCATTCTCAAAATTGTACGGCATTTACCAAAAAGTAGCAGAGTGTAACAACAGTGAACTGAACGACAACTTTGGCAGACTCCAAGAGAGTGACCACTTCTACTACATGTGCACAAAATTCTTCTCAGACGGTGCCGTTCATAAATATTTTAATCCTTACGACACTCCTTACGAGGCCTTTATTAATTACATGAATGTTTTGAGCGATTTTCTCCTTAGAGTTGAAAGGTGCTCCTTTCTAAGCTCAGAAGATAGTGGAACAATTATTGCAACACAAGATACTCCCGTTATTGGTAAGGAGAGGGGTTTGAAGAGATCGAAAGTAACTGTAACTAAAAATAGATTAAATAAATAACATAATAAAGATGCCAGATAAAAAGTTTGTATCACCGGACTACCTATTTGAGGTTAGCTGGGAAGTTTGTAATAAAGTTGGAGGGATACATACGGTAATTGCTACAAAAGCACTTAATCTTTCTAAGGAGTTCCAGAACAACCATATACTTATTGGGCCCGACGTGTGGAGAGAGACCGAACAGAATCCGGAGTTTATAGAAGACACTAACCTGTTAAGAGCTTGGAGAGTCAAGGCGGCTTCCGAGGGGTTGAGGATAAGAGTGGGAAGGTGGAACGTCTCAGGAAAGCCGGTGGCAATACTGGTCGACTTTACACAGTTACTCCCCAAAAAAGATGAAATCTTTACCGAGCTTTGGAAAAAATATGGTCTCGACTCAATTTCGGGACAGTGGGATTATATAGAGAGTTCACTTTTCGGATACGCTACCGGAAAGGTGATTGAGAGCTTTGTTAAATTCAATCTCTCTGCTCACCATAAAGCCGTAGCTCAATTCCATGAGTGGATGACCGGAACCGGAGTGCTCTATCTAAAGAGCATAAATCTTCCTATTGCAACAGTATTTACAACTCACGCCACTGTAGTGGGAAGGGCTGTCTCGGGAAATAACCTCCCTCTATACAGCTCTCTTACAGGTTATAACCCCGAAGATAAAGCTCGAGAGTTCAACGTTTCTGCCAAACACTCTCTGGAGAAGATAGCTGCACGAGAGTGCGATGCTTTTACTACAGTTTCTCAAATCACATCCAATGAGTGCTCTCACTTTCTTGGCAAAACCCCCGATATTTTAACACCAAACGGATTTGAGAACAGCTTTACCCCAAAAGAGGGGGAGTTTAAGATCTGTTCAAAGACTGCAACAAAAAAACTGATGGAGGTGGCAAATGCCATGCTCCCTTCAAAGGTCTCTCCCGATGCCGTTATGGTAGGAATAAGTGGGAGATATGAGTATAAAAACAAGGGTATAGATGTATATCTGGATGCCCTTGACAAACTTAACCGTAGCAATATTTCACAAGAGGTAATTGCGTGGATTTTTGTTCCAGCAGGTCAAAACGGACCAAACAGAGAGTTACTTTCAAAGCTAAACTCGGGAGGAGATTATACTACAAATATAACCCACTACCTAATGGAGCCCGAGTGGGATCCTGTGCTGAAAAGAATAACTGAACTTAAGCTCAATAATCTTCCGCAAGATAAAGTAAAGGTTCTTTTTGTGCCATCTTATTTGAATGGAAACGACTCTGTGTTTAATCTTACTTACTACCAGATTCTTTGCGGGCTGAATCTAACCCTGTTCCCCTCTTATTATGAACCTTGGGGATACACTCCGCTGGAGAGTCTTGCATTTGGCGTACCAACGGTTACAACCTCTTTAGCCGGATTTGGACTATGGGTAAGAGACCACTTTAAAGGAGAGAACATCTCAATAGATATTATAGATAGAGACGACACTAACTACCACTCGGTTGTAGACGGCGTTGCAAACTCAATCATGAATATCTGCAACAAGAGCAAGGAGCAGAGGATGGAAATAAGGGAGAATGCAAAAGAGGTATCAAAAATAGCGCTGTGGGATAACCAGGTTGAGTACTATAAACAGGCATGGTCTATTGCTTTGGGCAAAGTTATAAAAGACAGAGGTGCATTTCCTGCCAGTGTAGATGAAAAAGATCATATAAGTTTTAGAAAAGATGTTGCCAACACCCCTAACTGGAGTAGAGTTATTGTTAACAAAAAGCTCCCGGAGAGATTAAAACATCTTGAAACACTAACAAAGAACCTCTGGTGGTGCTGGAATCAGGAGGCAATTGAGCTGTTTGAGATGGTAAGCGGGGAGTTGTGCAATGAGTGCGACGGTAACCCTATCCTAATGTTGGATAAACTCTCTCTTCAGCGCTATTACGAGCTTGAAAGAGATGAGCAGTTCCTTGAAAAACTCGACAGAGTATACGACTCATTCTCTAAATACATATCCCGCACCGGCGATACCAACCTCCCTAAAGTTGCCTACTTTAGCATGGAGTACGGTTTAGATAAATCTTTAAAAATCTATTCTGGCGGGCTGGGAGTTCTGGCCGGAGATTACCTTAAAGAGGCCAGCGATATGATGGTTCCAATGACCGCAGTTGGTCTGCTCTACAGATATGGTTACTTTACGCAAAAGCTATCTGCTCAGGGCGATCAGGTTGCCGTTTATGAAGCTCAGGATTTTACTAAACTTCCGGTGACTCCGGTAAGAGACAGCGAAGGAAATTGGGTGACTGTAAGTGTTGCCCTCCCTGGAAGAAACATGACTGCAAGACTATGGAAAGCTCATGTTGGGGTTACCGAGCTGATACTCCTTGACACAGATCACGAAGATAACCTTCCGGAAGACAGAGGGGTAACACACCATCTTTACGGAGGAGACTGGGAGAACAGATTAAAGCAGGAGATGCTCCTGGGGATTGGAGGCGTTAGAGCACTCAGAGCATTAAATGTTGAGGCAGAGGTCTACCACCTGAATGAGGGACACGCCGCATTTATAGGGTTAGAGAGAATGAGAGAGTATATTCAAAACGAAAACCTCACCTTTTCGGAAGCTCTTGAGGTTATAAGATCGTCGTCTCTCTTCACAACTCATACACCTGTTCCGGCCGGCCACGACGCCTTTTCCGAAGAGCTTCTGAGAGGATACCTCTCCCATTACCCATCTAGATTTAACATCTCATGGGAGGTACTTGTCTCTTTGGGAAAAATAGACCCTTCCAACCCCGATGAGAAGTTCTCAATGAGTAATCTGGCTGCAAACATGTCTCAAGAGATAAACGGAGTAAGCTGGTTACACGGAGAGGTGAGCAGAGATATTCTTTCTCCTCTTTGGCCCGGTTACCTTCCCGAGGAGCTTCATGTAGGTTATGTTACAAACGGCGTACACTACCCTACATGGACTGCACCCGAATGGAAGCAGATACATAGTAAGGTTTTTGGTGAAGACTTTGGAACGCACCACTACAACAAAGAGTGTTTTAACGGAATTTATAAAGTAGACAGCAGCACAATCTGGTATACCAGAAATAAACTGCGCTCAAAACTGATCCTAAAGATAAAAGAGTCGCTTTCACAACCTTCAACCACAACACACTACACTCCTCAACAGATTGTTCAAATCAAGGAAACAATCAGGGAGGATATACTCACTATAGGATTTGCAAGGCGATTTGCTACATATAAACGTGCCCATCTTCTCTTTAGAGATCTTAAAAGATTGGAGAAGATTGTGAACGATCCCCTTCGTCCCGTTCAGTTTATTTATGCAGGTAAGGCACACCCGGCCGATAAAGCAGGACAGGATCTTATAAAGAGGATTGTAGAGGTCTCACTAATGCCTCAATTTATAGGCAAGATTATATTCCTTCCGGGATACGATATGACACTTGCAAAGTATCTTGTTCAAGGGGTAGATGTATGGATGAATACTCCAACAAGGCCTATGGAGGCATCGGGAACCAGCGGAGAGAAAGCGGTTATGAACGGAGTTATGCACTTCTCTGTGCTCGACGGATGGTGGGTTGAAGGGTATGTTAAGGGAGCCGGTTGGGCGCTTCCGATTGAGAAGAGTTACGACGACGACGATTTCCAAAACGAACTGGACGCTGCAACAATATACAACATGTTGGAGAATGAGATAGCTCCTCTCTATTATAATAAGAGCCCTAAAACACTACTGCCCGAAGGTTGGATTGAAACTATACGTAACACGGTATCAAAAGTTGCATCTAACTTCACCACCAACAGGATGATGACCGACTATATACAGAAGTACTACTCAAAGTTGGCTAAAAGAAACCGTCTTATCATAGAAAATGACTATCTGATGGCAAGAGAGTTGTCATCATGGAAAAAACGTGTAAGAAGAGAGTGGCCTTATATAGAGGTGCTTGAATATATCAAACCGGACAACTCCAGAGTAGAGATGGTTTTAGGGGAGGAGTATATATCAGAAGTTACCCTATCTTTGGGCGATCTTTCGGCCGATGATATAGGTGTTGAGATGATTCTTGCCAAAAATGGTACAGGTAGAGTTCCCGAGATAAAGAGGGTCTATTATTACAAACTTGTAGAGAGCACTTCGGGGACTGCACGTTACAGATGCGTATTCCAAGCAGATACTGCAGGAGCGTTTGAAATAGCAGGCAGAATTTATGCAAATAATATACATTTGCCTCATAGACAAGATTTTGATTTGGTAAAATGGTTGTAGCAGCTACTGGCTTTTTCGACGGTGTGCACAGAGGGCACAGAGAGGTATTGAGCAGAGTGTGCTCCCTGGCAAAAGAGCAGGGAGCATCTTCTGCGGTAATAACCTTTTGGCCTCACCCAAGGGCTGTCTTACAGCAAGATGCAGCAAAGTTCAGACTACTCACCTCCCTTGAGGAGAAGAGGCGACTTATGCATTTGATTGGAATAGATAATGTAATTGTTATTCCATTTAACAGAGAGTTTGCCAGCCAGTCTACCAAAGAGTTTTTCAGAGACCATCTGGTTGCTGAATATGGAGTAACTACACTGGTGGCCGGTTACGACCACAGAGTTGGAAACGATCCCGATCAGAGTCAAGAAGAGATGTTCAGAATTGCAAAAGAGCAGGGGATCTCCCCTATTAGAGTTGACGGCTTCGAGAACACATCCAGACATATTATAATCAGTTCAACAAAAATCAGAGAGTCACTCTGTTTAGGGGAGATAGAAGCAGCAAACACCATGCTCGGCTACAGATACGGATTAGAAGGAGTTGTGGTTGAGGGGAGAAGATTAGGGAGATCTATTGGATTTCCCACTGCAAACATAAAACTGTACGAACCGTTAAAACTTCTTCCGGCAAACGGTGTTTATGCGGTATATGTACAGAGTGGAGGGAAGTGCTATAAGGGGATAACCAATATAGGAACAAGACCAACTGTCTCCGATGGGAATGAAAAGACTATAGAGACTCATATTCTCAATTTTGAAGAGGATATATACGGCTTGGATTTAAAACTGGAGTTTGTTTACAGAATAAGAGACGAGCAGAAGTTCTCATCAATAGACCTACTAAAAAATCAGCTGCAAAATGACAGATCCAATGCAGAGATGAGATTAAATGATAAGGGTGTAACTTTGCGATAAAAGACTAAATATAAACAACTATGGATACTGTTCTTTACATAATTCTGGCTGCCGCACTTATGGCGTTTCAGATTTTCAATGAAAAGCAAAAAAAAGAGGAGAAGAGAAGATCTTCTTACAAACAGCCCCAAAGAGACGAGTCTCAAGATCCACATTTTCACGAAGTTAAAATTACCGCCCCTGTTTACGAACCTCTGGATATCCCGGTATCTAAATTGGATACACTAGACTATCATCAAGAAGAGTCTAATGAACCAACGTTGGCAGAGATCTACGATTCGGCCAAAATCAGCGACCATGAGAAGCAGGCAGAGGACGAAAGAAATGCAAAGACAGTACTGAACCAAATAGACCCAAAACTTCTAATTCTCTACTCAGAGATTATGAAGCCCAAATTTCAGGATTAGTTTTATTATTTGATTAATTTTATTATCTTTGTCGTAAAGAGTCCTGTACTGCAGGATTCTTTTTAATTTTTCTATATTATGTCAAAAATTCATTATTTAACCTTAGAGGGTTTAGAGAAGCTTAAGGCCGAGCACCAACATCTGGTTTCGGTTGAACGTCCCGCCATTTCAAAACAGATAGCAGAGGCGAGAGATAAAGGTGATTTGTCTGAAAATGCAGAGTATGATGCAGCCAAAGAGGCGCAGGGACTTCTTGAGCTTAAGATTGCCAAGCTTGAGGAGATGATTGCAAGTGCACGAATAATAGACGAGTCTAGAATCAACACTACTCATGTACAAATAATGAACAAGGTTAAGCTTAAGAACCTCTCGAATAATACGGTTGTTGAGTATACACTTGTAGGCGAAACCGAGGCAAACCTTAAAGAGGGTAAGCTTGCAGCAGCAACACCTATCGGGAGAGCACTTATAGGTAAGAAAAAGGGCGATTCGGTAGAGGTTAAAGTACCCTCCGGTATTCTAAAATTCGAAATTCTGGAAATATCAAAATAGTAAGAGCTATGGCAACAATTTTTTCAAGGATAGCTTCGGGAGAGATTCCCTCCTGGAAAGTTGCAGAGAATGAAAATTTTTACGCCTTCCTAGACATCAATCCGCTTACAGAGGGCCATACACTTGTTATACCCAAAAGAGAGACTGACTATATTTTTGACCTGGAGAACGATGAGTTCTCCTCTCTTTTTTCATTTGCCAGAGAGGTGGCCATTGCCCTTAAGGCGGCTATTCCCTGCAATAGGGTGGGTGTTGCCGTAATAGGTATGGAGGTTCCCCATGCGCATATTCATCTGGTTCCACTAAACAGCGAAAGAGATCTCGATTTTGCAAAAGAGAGAGTTAAGATCTCTGCAGAGAGAATGGCCCAAATAGCAACCCTGATTAATTCTAAAATTAACCTATAAATCAAAAGATGAGAAGATTATTACTTGCAGCACTATTACTTCCGGCGCTTTTAGCATGTAAAACAGAGAGATTTAAAGCCCAAATTGAGGGCAATCTCCAAGGGGCTAACGGAGGCACTTTAGTGCTAAAGCAACTCCTGCTGAACACCATGAATATTATAGACACCATTAAGGTCTCTTCCGATGGAAAGTTCAAATATACTCTCACTAAAAAGGGGGATACCCCCGAATTTTACTATCTCTTCAGAGGTGATCGTCAGCTTGTCTCTATGATTCTCTCACCCGGTGACAAGGTAATTGTTCAATCTGATACCTTAGGTAAAAACAGTACAATTGAGGGGTCTCAGGAGACACATCTTCTTAATCTGCTTGAGAGGAGATTGTCGGTTGCGCAGTATCGTTTCGACTCTCTTGCCCGGCTAATGAATACGGCTATTGAGACGGGAGACAAAAAGAGAGAGACAGAGCTAAACTTTCAGATGGGCTCTCTATACGTAAAACAGAAACAAGAGGCAATCAAACATATCTATACAAATCCCGCCTCAATAACCAACATAATGTTACTTTACCATAAATTTTCAAGGGAGATTCCTCTATTTGGAGATGTTAGAGATGTGCTTATATTCAGAAGAGTATACGATACCCTTCAGACAATATACCCAAACAGCATATACTTACATAGACTTTTAGACGAGATAAACAGCAGAGAGAAGGTAGAGGCGCTCAACTCTAAAATATTGGATGCATCTGAGAGCGGTTTCCCCGATATCTCACTTCCCGATACCAAGGCGGTACAAAGAAAGCTTTCAGACCTATCGGGAAAGGTTATACTACTCTCTTTTTGGAGTGTAAACGACCCCAACCAAAGGATGCTAAACAGAGATTATGTAGAGTTATACGAAAAGTTTGCGGGAAGAGGGTTTGAAATTTATCAAGTTGCCGTAGACATAGATAAAACTGCATGGGCAAGAGCTGTTGCTGAGCAACAACTTCCATGGGTAAGTGTTTGCGACGGATTGGGCGCAAACTCTATGGCCCTTACTACATACAACATTCAAAGAGTACCATCTAACTATATAATAGATAGGAGCGGCACTATTGTAGCAAGGGATTTATTCGACAAGCAGTTAGAAGATAAAATAGCCTCGATGCTCAGATAGAGTTTGACAGACGAGTTTAGAACAGTTTCTTACCGGGCTTTCCGGCAATAAAATCCTTAAGATAGAAGGGTTCGAAGTAGGCAACATCTTCGAACTCTTGTTTTTTATACTTATCCAAGGCGCTCTCAATCATACCCTCAGCCAAAGAGTCTATGTGTAAAAACAGAGCATTTTCACTTTTAAGAATATCTTTTGTCTTAATAGCTCCGTCTCCGCAGAAAAGTGTTTTTCCTCTGCTTAACATGTGTAAAAAGCTGTTTTGATCAACCACAATCGCACCCGGGCCGGCAATCCTATCTCCATCTTTTGTATACTCGCTGCAATAAACCTCCATCCTTCTTGCATCTATCATAGGAACTACAAAAGATACCCCCTCGCTCTCCATAATAGCAAGAGACTTTGCAATATTGAAGAGTAAATCAAGTGAACTCACAGAGATAAGAGGCACACCTGCGGCAAAACAGAGCCCTTTTGCAATTGAGACTCCAACTCTTAAACCGGTATAAGATCCCGGCCCTTCGCTAACAACTACGGCAGAGAGATCCTTTACAGCAACACTATTACTCTTTAGAATATCCTCAATAAATGGTGCAATAACAGAGGCATGAGACCTCTTCTCTTTAGCAACCCTGCTATCTAAAAGAGTTGCCCCCAAAGAGAGGGCAACCGAACAAACTTCTGTACTTGTCTCTACCATTAGAAGTAGAGGTGTATCGCTATTTTTTCTGCTCACCTTTTACCTCCCTCTTCACAGCAGATCCTTTTTTGAGACCTTTACTGATAGCAGAGAAAGGGGCAGTAACAATCTCCTCCCCATCTTCCAGCCCTGTAATCACCTCAATAAAGTTCAGATCTTGAATTCCGGTAGTTATAGTTCTTACATCAACAGTATCTCCCTTAACTACAAACACCATCTCTAACGACTCATTAATTCCCATTTTAGTCTTAACACTATCGGGGATAAGGTCTGTTCGTGTGGTTATTGCCTGAAGAGGTACAGCCAGAACATTATCTTTTCTTGCAGTTTGGATTGCAACAGAGGCCGACATTCCCGGGCGGAAAGGGTTTCTTCCCTCAAGGGTAAAGTCGGAGTATGAGTCGGGTAGAATAAATATCTTAACCTCAAAATTTGTAACCTGGTCTACTGAGAGGCCTATATTCTTTGCCGAGTTTGCAATTTGAGTAACTACTCCGGTAAACTTTCTGTTAGGATATGCATCTACATCAATCTTTGCAGTATCGCCCTGTTTAATTCGAATGATATCATTTTCGTTAACATCTACAAGAACCTCCATTTCATTGAAATTGGCAATTCTAAGCATCTCCGTTCCTGCCATTTGGCTAGTTCCTACAACTCTCTCTCCCTTCTCTACGCTCATCTTGGAGATAATCCCGTCCATTGGAGCGTAGATAACAGTTTTTACAAGATTTTCGTTTGCCTCTTTTAGAGCGGCAGTAGCACTCTTAACATTAAACTCGGCCGCTTTGATCTGCTCTTTTGCAACCTCGTATTGCGATTTGAAGTTCTCGTACTCTGCCTCAGAGATGGCCCTCTGTTCAAAAAGAGTTTTGTTTCTGCGATATGTCTGCTCTATCTGAGTAAATTGTGCAAGCTGTTGAGTTAACTGGGCTTTTATTGAGTTTAGAGATGCCTCGGAACGATCTCTCATAGAGATATATACATCTTGTTTTATCTTTATTATAAGATCGCCTCTCTTAATGTAATCGCCCTCTTTAAAGTTTAGTTCAACTATCTCGCCCGATACATCGGGGCTGATTTTAACCTCAACAACCGGCTTAATCTTTCCATTTGCAGGAATAACCTCAATAATAGTCTTTCCCGAGATCTTCTCTGTTGTTACTGTAGTAACATTCTTATCTTTTCTGCTGCCCATGTAGGCCAGTACAATAATAAGTACTACAGCAACAGCTATTATCCATTTTATGTTCTTTTTGATACTCATTTTTCGCTCTTGATTATTCGTTTATGACTATAGAGAAATTGGGATCCCTTTATAAAAGTCTATTATCTTAAGTTGGAATACATACTGATATTTTGTCTGATAGTACTCAGACTGCGCCTTAAATAGATTGGCCTTGGCAACAGTGTAGTCTGTGGCATTGAGAATACCTATGTCAAATTTTTGTTGAACATATCTAAAAGACTCCTCCATTGCTTTAACATTCTGACCAGATGCAAGATATCTCTGATAATATGCCGATGCATCATTAACAGCTTGCTGAATCTCTTTGAAAAGCATCTGTTGTCTGCTCTTCATCTCAATCTCTGCGCTTCTTACACCTAGGCGAGCATTCTTAACAGCTGTCTTAACCTGATAATTATTGAAAATAGGAATGTTTAAACCAAACCCCAAAGATGGGTTTCTATTCTCGTTGAACTGATCGAAAAACGACTGCTCCCTACTGTCGGCATAATAGGAGCCATACCCGGCAGAGAAAGATACCGACGGCATAGATCTCCCTTTTGCAATTGCAAGCTGTAGGGTAGAGTTCTTTAAGCTAAGCTCGGCACTTTTAATCTGAGGTAGAGAGAGCGACTGCCCGTATAGCTCGGGGACCGACTCTCCTATAAACTCTTTTACAAGAAAATCTACATCTACATCTTTTATATCAAACTCAATATCACCATCCAGATCTAACAGCTGTTTTAGATTAAGCAGAGCGCTTCTCAACTGATTGTGTGCATTTACAACCTGAACTCTCTCTGCTGCCAACTGTGCCTCTACCTCCAGCTGAGAGCTGTACGCTATGCTTCCCGCATCAACCATTTTTTGGGTTCGGGAGAGCTGTTCTCTAGCACTGGCAATGCTCTGCTCTGCCGTTTTCACAATCTCTCGGGATAGAAGAATTTGTAAATATGAGCGGGCAATCTCAACAGAGATATCGTTTCTCAACCTTTCTACCTCTCTTTGCGATATCTCAAGTTGAACCCCTCTGCTTTTTACCTCATTGTCTTTAGTGAATCCCTCGAACAGCGTTATAGCTGCCCTGGCGCTTGCACTGGTGCTTTGAGAGAGTTTGTTCTCAATAATCTTAAGATCCTGTACATTTACCGATCGCCCCCAGTTCATGGAGTGGCTTACCGATGCATTGAGCGTAGGATAGTAGTTCAATCTGGATTGCTCCAGATTATTCTCGTTCTGTTCTATTGCCAGCTCCTGTTGCTTGATGCGCAGATTGTTATCCCAGGCGTGGCGTATACAGTCCTCAAGACTCCATCTGCTCTGAGAAGAGAGCATTGAAGGAACTATAATCAAAATAAATAGCGGGAGTTTGTATAAAATTTTCATAATGTGCAAAGTTAATTTTTTTTCCATACAAAATCCCGCCTCGAATGAATATTTTCCAAGGTAATTTATTTATATATTACCTGTGTAGTGGCTTGAAGTTCATATAGGTTATTGCTAAGGAATTTAAAAAGTCTCCACATCTTTTTTACTCCATAGCCAACCCCTCTTCCAATCTGTTCGGCTATCTCGTAATCCCAACCACCTGTTCCCCCTCTTACAGATACCATCTCTCTGCTCTCTAGTACTCTTAGAGAGTAGATCTCACCTCTCTTACTTTTCATTATGCGGCCTCCCATCCGGCAACAAAACCCTCTCTGAATTTTGGCCAGTATTTTTCGGCTTTCTTTAATGCCTCGCCGAGAATTGATAATAGGTTCCACAGTTCACGAAGCGATAAACCCCCTCTAACCAACATCTCTTGCCGGTCAAGAGCTCTCAGCCCCAACTCGTCTTTCATAATCTCACTCATGATTTTACTGTTTTTAATTGCCTGTCGAATACGGCAGACAGGTTTTGCCGGGAGTGTGCACCCTCCATATCTATTATCTCATCTGCAATTTTAATGCAGTTTAAATTATGCGATATCATAAGAATTGAGCACCCCTCTGCCTTGAGTCTCAGAAGGACTTTAAAGATCATCCCCTCGCTCTTTCTATCAAGAGAAGCTGTTGCCTCATCCAGAATCAGAACTTTGGCTCTCCTCATGAGAGCCCTGGCAAAAGATACTCTCTGTTGTTGCCCCTTTGAGAGGAAAGATCCACCCTCCCCCGGATACGATGCAAACCCCTCGGGGAGAGCAGCTGCAACAGCCCATAAATCCAGCTCGGAGCAAATCTGACTAAAATACTCTCCGGTTTCTTTATCTGCCTGTTCAATCTCTCTTACTCCACAGATGCACTCAAAAAGAGATGCTCCGTAGAGGTGAGGTATCTGAGGCACTATAGTGACCAACCTTCTCCACTCATCCAACTCAAAGCTTTTGGAACTCTTTCCATTACATAGAATATCTCCGGAGTTCTGGTTGAGGTGCCTCATAAGAATGTGAGTGAGAGTGCTTTTGCCCGTGCCATTTTCACCGTTAAGGAGCACAATTCTGCCTGGCTTTAATGAAAAATTCAATCTCTGAAACAGAAGCTCTCTCCCCGGGTATCCAAAAGAGAGCTCTTGAATATCTAAACGGCAACTCTCTATTACGTTCTGCTCTTGAGTTAGATTGGCCGATTTACTGACATCTATGCCCTCCTCTCCTTTAACAGATATTATCTCTCCTAACCTGCCGGCTGCAATTTTACCCTCTCTTAAAGAAGATATAGATGAGGCCAACTGGATTAGTGGAGATGAGAACATAGATACAATGGCAAAAAAAGAGACAAGATCTCCAATCGTGAGCTTACCTGCGGCCACACCCAAACTACCAACCCACAATACCATAACCGTAAGACCCCTTGAAACTATCTCGGCTGCAGTTGCTGCATAAACCGATAGAACTCCTGCCTCTTTTGCCCTTTTATTCAATAAAGTCACAGACTCACTGCAGCTCTCAACAGCTCTCTTTTCATAACCAAAGTTTTTTATAGAGGATACAACCCCAAGAGCACCAACAAAAACACCTTGAAAGAGAGAGGAGCTCTCCATCACTCTCCTCACTGCTCCTCTGTTGTATTTGTCGTGAGTTATATATACCAAAAGGAAAAGAGGAATGAAGAGTGTGCATATAAAAGCCATACTAACATTCAACACAAATAAAATGGCGACAGAGATAACCAGTGTTATAGCTGCTACCACTCCCGCAGGGATGGTTCCTGCAACCATCTCCCGTATCTTATAAATATCACCAATTCTGGAGGTGAGCTCTCCTGTTCTGAATGTTTTGAAAAAAGATAGAGGAAGCGAGAATAGATGCTTTATATAATCTACAGATAGTTTTTTGTCTGTTTTTACCGCAATGTTGAGAACAATCACAGATCTGAGTAGAGAAAAGAATACAGAGAGTAGAGAAGCTGCAAGAATGAAAGTTGCCCAAAGAGCCACACCATTAAAATCTCCCCCTGGAATCTTTACATCTATAATCTCTTTAATTACAAGAGCAACAGATAGGGAAGAGATAATAGCAAGTACAGATAAAATTACCGATAGGCAAATATTCAATCGGTTACCCACAATAATATCGCGTATAAGCTTGGTTGTAACCCTCTTGCTTCTGCCCGATTTGAATTTTCTATGGGAGGAGTTTTTCTCAATTGCCCTATCAAAAACAACAACATATCCTGTCCACTCTTCGGCAAGCTTCTTTGTCTCTACCTTTACATACTCTCCGAACATAGGGTCCATTACAGTACTGCTTCTCTGATTAGCGGCTTTTAGAACAACAAAGTGGAGATAGCCGTATTCTCTCTTAAGGTGAATAATGGCCGGAGTTGGAATCCTGCACAGCGACTCAGCACTACCCTTATAACCCTTTGCCCTCAATCCCAGGAACTCGGCCGCCTCAATTAAACCTTTAATTGTTGTTCCATCTTTATCTGTGCCGCTCAAGTGCCTCACCTCAGGAATAGAGGTATCAACTCCCATATAAGCAGCAACAGAGACAAGAGCTGCTGCACCGCAATCACTTTTATCACTCTGTATTACCTTCATCTCTCACCTCCTATCTCAAAACAGTTTGATTCTTAAAAAAAGGAACAGCATCTCTACCACACACTCTTCTGCTCAACAGAGTTTTCGCTCGCACATAATGCTGCTCCCTTTACAAAGCTATTCATGTACAGCTTAATAAGAGGTAAGAATCATAAAAAGCAACCGAACTTTTATGGTAGGTGCACCTTATAGAGAAAGCTGTTTTTGACTTTAATGCAAAATCAGCTTTTATAGGTTAATCTTTTCCAGATATGGGAAAAGTTTAGGAACAATTGACGCAATTATTGGATAAAGTTTAGATTGCGAAATTGTGAAGGTTGGTAAAAAAGGTTCAATTTTATCCAATTTCTCAATAATGAATATAATAACACTACCTATTACACTATACTTAAGAACTGCAAAAAGCACCCCAAGCATACGATCTAACCAACCTAACATAACTATTTTGAGTAGCTTGGAAATTGCCTTCCCCACCATGCTGATTCCAAACAACACGGCTAGAAAAACTATTGCAAAAGAGATTATATCTATAAGAAAATTATCCGACCCCAACCACACTCTGATACCTCCTGCAACAAGAGAGGAGAAGTGCCATCCTGCCCAGATTCCCATAACTAGAGCTGCAAGAGCTGCTATCTGCCTTACGAAACCGCTCATAACTCCCCCTATGACCGCGGGTATTAGGCAGATGAGAATAAAATAATCTACAATGTTGAGCGATCCCATAACCAATTTTTTTCAAAAGTAGTGAATAATCGTATCTTTGCAAATTGAAAAAATATCAAAATGAAATTTGCCGAGTATAAAAATCTGGATTTGGTGGGGATAAACCGAACCATCCTCGAAAAGTGGGAGAAAGAGGACTGTTTTTCAAAGAGTTTGGAAGAGAGAAGGGGGTCGCCCGATTTTATTTTTCACGAAGGTCCACCTTCGGCAAATGGCATGCCGGGCATACACCATGTAATGGCAAGAGCCCTAAAAGATGTATTTTGCCGCTATAAAACCCAACAGGGTTATTTGGTAAGAAGAAAGGCCGGATGGGATACTCATGGGCTTCCTGTTGAGCTTGGTGTTGAGAAGATGCTTGGAATTACAAAAGAGGATATAGGAAAGAGTATCACTGTTGAGGAGTATAACAACGCCTGCAGAAGAGAGGTGATGAAGTATACAAAAGAGTGGGAGAGTCTTACCAAGCAGATGGGATATTGGGTAGATATGAACGACCCCTATATCACATACGATAACAGGTATATAGAGACACTATGGTTCCTTTTAAAGGAGATCTATAAAAAGGGATATCTTTATAAAGGGTATTCAATACAGCCCTTCTCTCCAGCAGCAGGAACAGGGCTCAGCACTCATGAATTAAATCAACCCGGATGTTACAAAGATGTTAAAGATACAACCTGTGTAGCACAGTTTAAAACTGTAAAAGATAACCTTTCACAAAGTCTGTTCACGAAGGTCATTGAAGTTTGTGGCAGAGAGTTGCCCATCTATTTTCTTGCATGGACAACCACCCCTTGGACCCTCCCTTCAAATACAGCTCTTTGCGTTGGCCCTAATGTGGGCTACGATATGATTCTCTCTGCCAATCCATACACTGGAGCAGAGTGTGTGTATATTCTGGCTTCCGACCTTGTTGAACTGCACTTTAAGACAGATTCACACCAAAAACTTAACTCCGCCCCAATTGTGGGCGAGCAGCTCAAAGGCGTAAGTTACGAGCAGCTCATCCCATGGGTGTGGCCGGGTGAAGGGGCATTTAAAGTAATTACCGGCGACTTTGTAACCACATCCGACGGTACAGGCATTGTTCACATCGCCCCCACTTTTGGAGCAGACGATCAGAGGGTGGCAAAACAGAACGGAGTGCCTGCCCTAATGGTTAAAGACAGTGATGGGCTTATGCAAGCACTTGTAGACAGAAGCGGTAAATTCTATAAACTTGAAGATCTGGATAGCAGCTTTATAGAAAATTTTGTGAATGTAGAGCTATACAAGGAGTATGCAGGCCGCTTTGTAAAGAGTGCATACGATACAACAACATCATCTACCGAAACAACACTGGATATAGATTTGGCCGTAATGCTCAAACAGCAGGGCTTGGCCTTTAAAATAGAGAAGCAGGTACACTCATATCCTCACTGCTGGAGAACAGACAAACCGGTTCTCTACTATCCGCTCGACTCGTGGTTTATTAAAACAACGGCAGTTCAGCAGAGGATGGCAGAGCTCAACAATACAATTAATTGGAAACCAGAGTCTACCGGATTGGGACGATTTGGCAAATGGCTGGAGAATCTTCAAGACTGGAATCTCTCCAGAAGCCGTTACTGGGGTACGCCCCTACCGGTATGGCGAACCGAAGATGGTAAAGAGGAGATTTGTGTGGGGTCGGCAGAGGAGCTTTACAACGAGGCACAAAAGGCGGTAAATGCAGGGGTGATGAGCTCAAATCCTCTTAAAGACAGAGGGTTTGTTCCGGGAGATTTCTCAAAAGATAACTACTCAAAAATAGATCTTCACAGGCCGTTTGTAGATGAGATTACTCTGGTATCGCCATCGGGCAGAACAATGAAAAGGGAGAGCGACCTTATTGATGTGTGGTTCGATTCGGGAGCTATGCCATTTGCTCAGGAGGGGCTGGATAAAGTAAATTGCCCTGAGTTTGGAAGAGCTGCAGATTTTATTGCAGAGGGAGTAGACCAGACTCGCGGATGGTTTTTTACTCTTCACGCAATTGCTACAATGGTAAAGGATTCGGTAGCATTCAAAACAGTGATATCTAACGGCCTTGTTCTAGATAAAGATGGCAATAAGATGAGCAAAAGGTTGGGTAATGCAGTAGATCCGTTTGTTACTTTAGGTGAGTACGGAGCAGATGCACTCCGGTGGTATATGCTAACCAATGCACAACCGTGGGATAACCTTAAGTTCGATAAAGGGGGAGTAGACGAGGTGAGAAGAAAGTTCTTCGGAACACTTTATAACACCTACTCTTTCTTTGCGCTTTACGCCAACGTAGACGGCTTTACCAACAGTGATCCGCAGATTGAGCTAAAGCAGAGACCGGAGATAGACAGATGGATTATCTCCCTTTTGAATACTCTTATTAAAGATGTAACGGAGAGTTACGACAACTACGATGTAACTCAAGCAGGTAGGTTGATCCAGGATTTTGTGAACGATAACCTCAGCAACTGGTATGTAAGGTTAAACCGTAAAAGGTTCTGGGGTGGAGAGATGAACGCCGACAAATTATCGGCATACCAAACACTTTACACCTGTCTGGATACCATTGCCGTAATCTCTGCTCCTATAGCACCTTTCTTTATGGAGCGTCTGTTCCTCGATTTGAACAACGTAACAAAGAGCAGAGGAGAGAGCTCTGTTCACCTGGTGATAATGCCTCAACCAAAAGAGAGCGAGATAGATAAAGATCTTGAAGAGAGAATGGAGCTTGCTCAAAGAGCATCATCCATGATTCTTGCATTGAGAAGAAAGGTGAGCATTAAGGTGAGACAGCCACTTGCAAAGGTTCTGATTCCTGTTTTGGATAATAAAATTAAGGAGCAGTTTGAGCTTGTCAAAAACTTGGTGTTAGGAGAGGTTAATGTAAAGGAGGTAGAGTATATTGTAGATACTACCGGGCTGATTACTAAAAAGATTAAACCCAACTTTAAAACTCTCGGTAAAAGGTATGGTAAGCAGATGAAGGATATTTCGGCTGCATTCTCTAACTTTACTCAAGAAGATATTGCCGCTATAGAGAGATTGAACCACTATTCATTCAACCTTAACGGCACCCAAATAGAGTTAACCCCGCAAGACTTCGAGATTACATCGGAAGATATGCCCGGATGGCTTGTTGCAACAGAGGGAAGGTTAACATTGGCTTTAGATGTAACCATAACAGATACTCTAAAGAGAGAGGGGGTTGCAAGAGAACTTGTGAACAGAATTCAAAATTTGAGAAAGGAGTCGGGATTCGAGGTCACAGACAAGATAAAAGTTGAGATTGAGAGCATAGATGAGATAGAGGACGCTATGGAGGAGTTCAGAGAGTATGTTTGTAACCAAACACTTGCCAGGGAGCTGATTCTTTCAAAGAGTGTAGCAGGAGGATTCGATGTAGAGTGGGAGGAGGGATCAATAAAGATATCCTTGCAAAGGATAGAGGTAAAACAGTAATTTAATAACTATACAGCTATGTGTGCAGATAAAAGATGTGAATATATGAGGGCCGCTGTAGATTTGGCCTCATCAAACGCATCGTCGCTCGGCGGGGGGCCCTTTGGCGCCGTTATTGAGAGGGGGGGAGAGATTATAAGCGCCTGTAATAATACGGTAACCCCCGACAACGATCCTACAGCCCATGCAGAGGTTAATGCCATAAGAGAGGCCTGCCGTAAACTAGGTACATTCAACCTTAGCGGATGCACTCTCTACACCTCATGCGAGCCATGCCCTATGTGCCTTTCGGCAGCGTATTGGGCAAGAGTAGATAGAATTTACTATGCCGCCGGAAGGGAGGATGCAGCCAAAGCCGGGTTTAGCGACGCCTTCATCTACGACGAGCTCACCCTTCCCTTGAAAGAAAGGTCGATTCCCATTGAGAGGATAATGGAACAAGAAGGAAATGAGCCCTTTGAAAGATGGATGGAGAACGATAAAAAGATTCCATACTGATAATTAGCTACAGTTTTTTATACCGATATTATTATTATCTTTACGCTTTCTTAAAAAAAATAGATATGACAACTAAAGGGAAACCAGCAGAAGGGGCTTTGGAGAAGGTACGCTACAGCGATGAAGAGCTTCAGATGTTTAAAGAGCTTATCCTCCAAAAGCTGGAGATTGCAAAACAGGAATATCAGCAGTTGAAATCTGCCGTTACACATAGCTCAAGCAACGACACAGAAGACACATCACCTACATTCAAGGTTTTGGAAGAGGGCGCCTCTGCACTTTCAAAAGAGGAGGCAGGGCAGCTTGCTCAACGTCAGTATAAGTTTATACAGTCTTTAGAGGCGGCACTGATAAGGATTGAAAACAAGAGTTACGGAATTTGCCGTGAAACCGGCAAACTCATCCCAAAAGAGAGACTGCTGCTTGTGCCGCATGCCACTCTTTCGGTTGAGGCAAAAAACAAGAGAGACTAGCAGATGCAGTTATCGCAAGGAAAAAAGATCTCTATACTGGTATTAGTAATACTTTTGATTGATCAGGCAGTCAAGATTTGGATCAAGACTAACATGACAATCGGGGAGAGCATACCTGTATTTGGTGATTGGTTTCAAATCTATTTTATTGAGAATAACGGAATGGCATTCGGTATGCAGTTTGGAGGAAGTATAGGAAAACTACTTCTTACCCTCTTTAGACTGGTGCTTATCTCGCTTATTATTTACTACATAAGGAAATTAATTAAAGAGGGCGCTCCGGTTGGAGTGTTATACGGAGTATCGCTGATTCTGGTTGGGGCAGTGGGGAACGTAATAGACAGTCTCTTTTACGGCTTAATATTCAGTGAATCTACCTTCACCGAGACTGCAGTTATCTTCCCGCAAGGCGGGGGGTATGCACCTCTTATGTTCGGCAAGGTTGTAGATATGCTCTACTTCCCTATTATAGACACAACACTGCCAAAATGGGTTCCTTTCCTGGGTGGTGAACAGTTTATTTTTTTCAGACCAATATTCAACATTGCAGACTCGTGCATAACCGTAGGTGTTGCATATCTGCTAATATTTAAAAGGGGCTACTTCTCATCGCAGAAGTAACCCCTGTTTTTCCTATTATATACACCTCTATTTGAGCTTCTCCATAAGTTTCTGCCTTGAGAAGTGTATTCTGCTTTTTACTGTACCCAAATGCAACCCCAACTCGTCTGCAATCTCCTGATATTTGTATCCGTTATCGTGCATCTGAAAAGGGACTCTAAAATCGGGCTCGAGTGAATTAACCACCTTTGTGAGCTCTCTAAACCCAAAGTCGGCCTCTGGACCGTAGTCGGCCGGCTTATTATTTATCACATACTCGTGCACATCTTCGCTAAAGAGAGACTGACGTTTTGTCCTTCTTCTGTAGTCATTTATGAAGGTGTTCTTCATAATGGTGTACACCCAGGCCTTAATATTTGTATGCTCATTGAACTTCTCCTGGTTATTGAAGGCCTTAAAAAAAGTCTCCTGCACCAGATCTTTTGCGTCGTCTCTATTTGAGGTTAGACTATATGCATACCTAGAGAGGTTAGATTCCAACTCCAGTATTTCTGTTTCAAATGTTTTACTTTTCATATGGTTAGGTTTTATAAGGTGATATGAATAGCCGTTTTATATGGTATCTATAAATATACTAAAAAATCACCAAATACTATGCCACCCTTTGATAGATATTTTTTTTGGAGGTATAGAAAATTTCAATATCTTTGCATCCCAATTGACAAATAACAGGAGAGATGGCAGAGTGGTCGATTGCGGCGGTCTTGAAAACCGTTGAACTGAGAGGTTCCGGGGGTTCGAATCCCTCTCTCTCCGCTACCAAAAAAAACCTACAAGTTTTGCTTGTAGGTTTTTTTATAATTAAAAACGAAGTTCACTCTCTTTTAGACGCGCTATCCATTGAGTGGAGATATCTTTTTGCAATTACACTTGCTGCAACAAGTTGCAGTGTATGAAAAATCATCAATGGAAGAATAATCACACCAACTCCGGTTACTCCGGTAAAAAGCACCTTTGCCATTACTGTACCGTGAACCAACGACTTTTTGGATGCGCAAAAGAGGGCAGTTATAGTATCCTCCCTACAGAATCGCAATACTTTACTTATACATAGGGTAATCCCGTATATAAGAAAAAACAGAAGCATCATAGCGACACCTAAGAGCACAATCTCTACCGGAGAGCTATGATTGAACATTTTATTTACAAAGGAGTCGCAGAATGATACATACACAATAAGAAGAATAACGCTTTGGTCGAACAGCTTTAAAAGATCTCTGTTCCTTATTGCAATGTGGCCGTATTTTGAATGAAGAGCAACTCCAAGCGCAACAGGCAACAACACCTGGTAGGCCAGTTTAAAAATAACTTGAGGCAAGTTATAATCTCCTCCGCTCGAAGTTATGATAAACCCCATCCACATAGGAGTAAGGAAGACACCCAAAAGACTGGAAACCGACGCGTTGAATATGGCAGAGGGGATATTCCCGCGAGCGATAGAGACCATCACAACAGAAGATGAGACCGTTGAAGGTAGAGCAGCAAGAAAAAATGTACCTATCCAGTAAAGAGAGTTAGACGGAGCCCCCGAAATCCTCCATAAAACCAAAATAGTTAAAGGAAAGATAAGGAATGTAATCATCTGTACAACAATATGAACTCTCCAGTTACTCAGCCCTGCTTTTAACTCTTTAGTGCTCAGTTTTAACCCGTAAAAGAAGAATATAAGCGATACACCTGCATTGGCAATACTCTCCAGATCTATAAAACCTTTATATACACCCGGCTCCGGCCAGTACCATGCCGCTAGAATAGAAGCAGTTAAAGCAAGAACAAAAGAGTCGAGACCAATATTCTCTAAAAATTTTTTTACCATATGGCGCAAAGATAGCCCTATTGCTGCATAATAATATCCAATTTTTATGACTACCTTCACCGATTAGGACTATTGTTAAAATTAAAACAGAAGGATGAAATCGTTTTTTATTGGAGAATATGAGATAAAGATACCTATTATACAAGGAGGTATGGGAGTTGGTGTCTCTTTGAACGGGCTTGCTGCGGCAGTGGCAAATGAAGGCGGAGTTGGAGTAATATCGGCTGCAGGTCTGGGGCTTTTGTATCCAAAATTCAGAGGAGACTATCTAGAGAAGTGTATCTATGGACTTCGTGAGGAGATTCGCAAGGCAAGGGAGAAGACAAGAGGTGTGGTTGGAATAAATATAATGGTGGCAATTACAAACTTTGCCGACATGGTAAAGACCGCCATAGAGGAGAGAGCAGATGTTATCTTTGCAGGGGCGGGACTACCGCTGGATTTGCCATCTTACCTAAAGAGAGGGAGTACAACCAAATTGGTTCCTATAGTATCCTCTTCAAGGGCTGCAAAACTTATCTGTGATAAGTGGAGCAGCAACTATAACTACCTTCCCGATGCAATTGTTGTTGAGGGACCAAAGGCGGGAGGGCATCTTGGATTTAAACCCGAACAGATAGAGAGCAGCGAGTTTGCTCTGGAGAGACTCATACCACAGGTTCTTGAAGTGGCGCAGAGCTATTCTCACCAAAAGAGTATACCGGTAATTGCGGCAGGAGGGATAACCTCGGGAGCCGATATTGCCCGTTTTTTGGAGCTAGGGGCAGCGGGTGTTCAGATGGGCTCTGTTTTTGTACCTACAGAGGAGTGCGACGCCTCATACAATTTTAAAAAGGTATATATAGACTCAAATGAGAGCGATGTTAAAATAATCCAAAGCCCGGTAGGTTTGCCGGGAAGAGCTTTCGACGGAGAGTTTATAAGAAGCGTTGCAGAGGGGAGAGAGAGACCACGCTCTTGCTCTTTTCACTGCATTAAAACATGCGACTACACAAAAAGCCCCTACTGTATAATCAAAGCTCTTTACAACGCCGCTAAAGGTAATCTTAAAAAAGGTTACGTATTTGCAGGGGGCAATGCCTATCTAACAGATAAAATCAGGAGCGTAAAAGAGGTTTTTGAAAAATTGAAAAGCGACTATCTGCAGCTTACGACAGATAAACTATAAAAAAAGTAATAATTTAAAAGAATTAAATGGCAGGATCACAATCATTTGGAAAAAGAGAAAACGAAAAAAAGAGACAGGCAAAACGGCTCGACAAGCAGAAGCGCAAAGAGGAGCGCAAAGCCGGAGGCAAAGCCTCTCTAGATGAGATGTTTGCTTGGGTAGACGAAGATGGGAATCTCACAAGCACCCCTCCCGAAGAGAGGGAGAAGAGAAAGAGCAATATTAAATTGGAAGATGTAGAGATTGCAACACCCAAAAAGGAGAGAGAGGAGATTCAACCCTTAAGGGGAAGAGTTGAGCACTTCAACGAGAGCAAGGGTTACGGTTTTATTAAAGACACCTCAAGCACAGAGAAGTATTTCTTTCATATCAGCAGCGCTCCCGACGGTATAAAAGAGGGAAATATGGTCAATTTTGAGCTCGAAAGAGGAACCAGAGGCATAAATGCAGTAAAAATTACAATTATTTAATCTTTTTCTACATTGTGATGCAACGTTATCTTATGAATTGCATCTTATATAATAGCAGCTCTTACTTGGTTTTTAGAGAAAAGTTTTATATTTGTAGTTGTAAATTACAAAAATATTAACGCTAAACAAGGAGGTGTTGCAAAATTAGGTCGAGTGTCTTACTTTCCCTGCTACAAATAAACTAAGGCACATCAACTGATTAGATTTTTAATCCGGGGCCAAAAAATAAAATAGACCCCTGTTGACCCGCGCAAATGTTGATAAATCATTAAGATATTGTTCGCAACTTGGCAGACAATACTATTTTGAAGAGAATTATTGTTTATATTTGCGTAAGCATTAATTGAAATTATTAACCTTTAAAAAAATTTTAAACTACATTTGCATCTTAGGATTAAAATCTTGTATATTAAAACTTAATACCTATATTTGCCAATCAATTTTGTTTAACAAAAGTATTTTTAACTAAAATTTTAAAATGAAAAGAAAATTCACATTCTTCGGTATCTGTGTGCTTATCTGCACACTTATGATCTCTCTGGGATCTTGCCAAAAGGATTATTCTGAAGACATTGAAAAACTTCAGCAAGATGTGCTGGCGAATAAAAACGCCATCGCTTCTTTGAATCAGGCAATTGCTTCCGGCAAGCTCATCAAGACTGTTGCTACATCTGCAACCGGTTATGTTATCACTTTTTCAGATAACACAACTATCAACGTAAACCATGGCCAAACAGGTGCTACAGGTCCTCAAGGTCCTGCAGGTACTCCTGGTGCTACCGGCTTCACACCTATTATAGGTATTGATGCCGCCGGCCACTGGACAGTTGTTACAACTCAAGGCGGTACCCCTACCAAAATTCTTGTAGGTGGACAGCCGGTTGTTGCTAAGTTCAGCACAGATCTTGGTGTAAACAATAACGGTATGCTTACAGTTGGTGGCGTAGCTACTACAGTATATATACCTACTATCGCTTACAACGAGGTTACAAAGAAACTTATGATCACTGTTAAGAAAGAAGACGGTACACTTCAGGTGTTCCACGTTGCTGTTGATGCAGACACTTTCCTAAAAGATGACCTTGTAAGCGTTCTTTCACCTATCGGTATCTCTAAAGTTGTTATCGGTTTCGGTAATGTTCCTGCAAACAACGCAGCCGGTTATAACGCAATCGTTCCTCAGTTTGCTCCTGCAGCTACAAAAGCTCAGGCAGATGCTGCTCTTGCTTATGCAGGTCTTGCATACGGACAACTTGTTCAATCTGAAGGAAGACTTCCTATCATCATCAACCCTGCTCAAGCTAAATTAGAGGGCTACACTTTCGAAATCATTAAGAAAGACGGTAGTGCTTATGCAATTCAGCCGGAAGCTACAGTTGAGACAGGTTACAACCTTCCATTCGCTCAGTTTGCTGCAGCTCCATCTAACGGTCTTTACACACTGGTTCTTAAGCCAAGTGCTACAGTAGCTGCTACAGCTGCTGCCGCTGCTGCTTATCCTGTTGGTTATCCGGGTGCTGTTGCGGGTGAGTCATACGAACTTGCAGTTCGCGCTACAAAAGCAGGACGTGAAGTATTCTCAGGATTCCAATACGCTGTAAAAGTTCAGCAGTATACTCCTATAGTTTATGCTCCTAAAGCAGGTGTTGACGTAGTTACTAACCCTGGTGTTCCTACAGTTTATGTAGCTGTTGGTACAACAAAAGACCTTTTGGATTTCTACGACAAAACTGCTCCGGCTCCTGTTGCAACTCTTTCTGCAAACAACTTCTACAAAGCAGGTGTTAAAATTATGCCTGGTAACTCAGACGTTGAGCCTTATATCTCATACACTGTTGACTACTCTACAGTAGTTTCTACCAGCACAACTAATGCTACAGTAACTAACCTTAACGATAAGAAGGTTCCTTTCACTCTTAAGACTTTCGACAGAGCAGCTCAATACCTTACTTCACAGATAGATGTAGTATTCTACTCAACTCTAAGAAGCGGAACAACTGCATCTTACAACCTTCCTGGTATCACTCAGGTTCTTACAACTGCTGCCTCACCTGCAGATCAGAAGCCGGTTATGCTTACATCTCTATTTACAGAGCTTGACGCAGTTGGTAAAACTGAGCTTTGGAGAAATCAAGCAACTAACGTAGAGGTTAAACTTACTTACGGTTCACCTGCTGTTAACATCCCTGGTGTTACTTACGAATTCAGAGATGCAAACGACAACGTAATCGTTCCTGACGCTATCGGAACTTGGGGTCCTGTTCTTACAACTTTGGCAAAAGTAAAAGACGTTCGTAAGATTGTCTTCACATTTGACGAGACTACAGCTATTAAAGGTAGCTTTACAGGAGTTCTTCAGTTCAACGACCGTCGTGCTCACGCTAACACAGCTGCTCAAATGTTCACTGTAAACATTCCTATCACTATCCAGAACCCAGATATGACTGCTACCATCAATAACATGAAGGAGAAGAAAGCTAATCTGTTCGTAGGTGATCTTCTAACAGTTTACGGAACATATCCTTCGGCAGTTTATCCTGGTGCAACAGCTCAAACAAGCCGTACAAATGCATTCTACGATATCTACAACGCATACCAGAAACTTTACGATCCGGCTGTAGCTCCTGGAGCACAAGTTGTACCTGTAAACCACTGGAAGTTTGTTAAACTTGGCGCAACTCCTGCAGGTAACCCTCTAGCAGCAGGTCTTGCAACTATAGCAACCAGCACAGACAGATATCTGATTACCGAAGCTTCTATGTACACAGCTACTCCTTACGATGTTCAGCTATGGTACTACTACTTTGGTAACCCAGCAAACAGTGAACTGGTTGAGACTATCAAAGTTCAGGCGAAGAGCGAAATCAAAGAAGGTTCAATCATAGCACTTGTTCCTCCTGTAGCTTCAGGTAAGCCTGCAACTCTACAAGTTGTTAACGGTGACCTTGTAACCGAGCGTTATATGTCTGATTACTTTAGAGTACGTGACTATCTTGCAGTTAACATCAATGCATTTGGTGTAAACAATGCAGGTGCAGTTGCAGCTCTAGATACAAGAATCGATCCTGCTAACCCTACAGCTATTGTTGCTAACAACACAGGCGTAGTTGTTAAGAACCAATCACTCTCAGGAAGCACAACACTTTCGCACCTTGTTGCGGTAACTAAAGGTGTTGCAGGTAACCCTAACGAGTGGGTTGTTAAAGCTACCAACGCTGTTGCAGCTATCGTTGCAGACATCGAAGTTCCACTTACAGTTGAAGTAACCGACCTATTCGGAAAAACTGTTAAGTACGAAGTTAAAGTTCTTGTTAAGAAGCCGTAATTAGAACAGCTTAAATATTAAAGAGGCACAGCAATGTGCCTCTTTTTTTTTATACATTTTTGATTTAACTTTAGATATAAATTCAACAATTGAAATAATATGAACATAGAGATAGTACACAATGAGAGTGAGAAGAGATTCCAAACTGTTGTAGACGGAGTTACTGCATATATAAGCTATACTATATACCAGGCAGGTATAGATTTAGTGCACACAATTGTACCAAAGGAGATAGGGGGCAGAGGGGTAGCAGCAGCACTTACAGAGTATGTATTAAACTATGCGATAGACAATGGGATGAGGGTTAGGGCCTCCTGCTCCTATGTTAGGGCGTATATTGAGAGGCATAAAGATAAATACTCAACTATTGAAGATAAAATCTAATCTATCTTGTAGTTATGGACTTTACAAATACTAAAATTGCATTCTCTATGAAGAGCAATAGAGATTTGCATAATGCAAGATTACTGTTTACCATTATAGAGAGCAAAACCGCAGTAAGGGTAATAAAAGTTTTGACCAACATTGCGTTAAAACTTGGGGTTCCTCTGGCTTGGGCTGTAAAACCAACGCTCTACAGGCAATTTGTTGGCGGAGAGTCGCTGGAGGAGTGTGCAAAGAGCGTAGAGATGCTTAAGAGATATAAAATTAAAACTGTATTAGACTACTCTGCCGAGGGTGGATCTGCACCGGAGGATATAGATAGAGCATATAACGAAACTATTCGCTCAATCGACTATGCAAAAGGTAAGAGCTATATTGCCTATACTGTTTTCAAACCAACAGCTATGTGTAATGTAGAGGTGATGAAAAAGGCCTCTGTTGACAGTACTTCTCTTTCAGAAGATGAGAAAGTTGAGATAGATAGATTTAGAGAGAGGGTAATCTCTCTTTGCAAAAGGGCTCATGATTGCGGTGTTAGGATTTTGATAGATGCAGAACACTATAATACACAGGAGATTGTAGATCGCATTACAGAAGAGGCAATGGAGAGATTCAATAAAAAGAGGGCTATAGTTTTTCATACACTCCAGATGTACAGAAGAGACAGATTAGATTACCTGAAATCTATACACTCTCAATCTAAAGAGAGGGGTTATATTCCGGGTATTAAGTTTGTACGTGGAGCATATATGGAGGAGGAGAGAGCTTTAGCCGCAGAGATGGGATATGAAGATCCTATTCATGCAACCAAAGAGGAGACAGACAATAGTTACGATATGGGATTAAAGTATGTAATGGAGAACATAAACTCCTTTGAACTATTTAGCGGCACCCATAATTATGAAAGTAACATATTGTTGGCCAATCTTATAGATAGTTCATCTCTCAAGAGAGACGATGAACGTATTTACTTCTCACAGCTTTATGGTATGAGCGATAATATATCTTTTAATCTGGCAGCAGAGGGTTTTAATGTATGTAAATATGTCCCTTACGCTCCCGTTAAAGATGTGTTACCATATCTGCTCAGAAGGGCAGAGGAGAACACCTCTATGTCTGGGCAGACAGGTAGAGAGCTCTCTCTGATTAAGACAGAGATTGAGCGTAGAAGAGATGGAAGCAGCTCATCTTTAACCCAAGAGTAGCCCGGCTCAATCTGTAGTATCTTCTCGTATATTGCTTTGGCAGAGAGTTTATCTCCTGTCTCTATATATGCTTTTGCAACAATGGTTAATAGAGAGAGATATTGCCAGTTATATCTGTGTATGCCCTGACTCTCCATCTGCTCTACAGCTTTGAGGTAGTATCTGATACCCTCTTTTTTATCACCGCCAAACATAGAGGGGCTGTAGTATAGCACATTTCCACGTTCTGTTAGTGCCTGAACATTAAGAGGATCGGCCTCTATTGCTCTTTTTGAAAGGTTGGAGCTTTGAGCACCAAGTGTTACCGCCTTAAAATTACTAATACCTATTCTAAATCCCTTATAGGCAGCTTTATATGCCAGAAGAGTTGAGTTATTGGGGTTTTTCTCAAGTAATCTGTCAATTATCTTCTCACCTTTGTTTGTATAATCGAGTGCCGCTCTGTTTTTTTTCTGAGAAATTAGATAACCGGTAAGTCCGTAGTAGTAGTTTATCAGCTCAAGATTCCGGTCAAAACTCCCAACACCTCCCCCGAGTTGAGCTTCCATTATCTTTACTACTCTCTCCCAGCTTACCATGTCTCCTTTGATAAAGTGGTTATAAATCTCTTTTCCATACTCTCTTGGGGTTGAGAAAAGAGTTGTGTTAAATAATAATAATAACCCTATTAATAGATATTTCGCCCTTTCCATAGTAATTCTCTTTTGGTTTTTGCCTTTAAAGCGCAAATTACAATATACAGATAAACAATTTGGTGAACTATTCGGTTTAAAATATTTTTATAAACGCTCTGATAGCTGGTAAGTGAATAGAGCATAGTTAGAATCAAAATCAGAGAGATAGAGGCAACAAACTCTATAAAACCGTTAAACAGGAGCAGATAGAGTGGGGTAAGTGTTGTTAAAATAGTGAATAAAAATGTGAAAAACAGAGAATTACCAAAGAAGAACAGAACATTTTTAGAGAATCCGTTTACCGCTTCATTAAAATTGCCGTACATTTTGCATTTTACAGAGTTGTCTGCAGTTAGTGTTGCCACTCTTTTTTTACTGTTTTTATAGTATCGGGCAATTTCTATATCTTCTGCCATACTTCTCCTGAACTTGCTGTGAGGTAACATCTCTAAGTAATCTTCACGATTAAAAAGCATAAATTGACCATTAGCCGCAGAGAATGAGCTCCAACTGCAATATCTAACCAGTGGCAGAGGTAGCAGCGAGAGAAGTA
>CAYYAM010000015.1:0-46903 GCA_964469965.1 uncultured Muribaculaceae bacterium
CCTGCGTGACAGGCAGGTATTCTAACCAGCTGAACTACCACACCGTTGTTCCCTTTTGGGACTGCAAATATAGGGAGTATTTTTATATCTGCAAAAATTATTTTGTATAACTGACAAAAATTATTGTTTGCCAAAGAACGAGAAGTGTACATTGCCGTACTTCTTCTCCTTTACGAAGTTTGGGTGATCCTTAAAGCTAAATGCAGCGGGATGCTCAAATATGATAACTCCCCCCTCTTTGAGTATATTGGCTGCCAGAATTTTGTTTGGTATCTGAGCAAGGTTGTCAATATCGTATGGAGGATCGGCAAAGATAATGTCGTAGTTAAGACGGCATATATCCAGAAAGTCGAAAACATTATGACGTACGGAGTGTACACCTTTAAGGTTCAATTTGGTAATAGTGCTCTTAATAAAATTGGAGTGAAGGGCATTCATCTCAACCGATGTTATAGAGGTACATCCTCTAGATGCAAACTCATAAGTTATACCTCCGGTACCCGAAAAGAGATCCAGCACAGACACCTCTTCAAAGTTATATGTGTTGGTAAGGGTATTAAAGAGCCCCTCTTTAGCAAAATCTGTTGTTGGCCTCGCAGAGAAGTTCTTTGGAGGAACTATAAAACGTCCTCTGTGAATGCCTCCTATTATTCTCATAACTCTACAATCTCTCTCATTAAAGCTCAAAGAGCATTGACGAATACCTCATCTCCATAATTTGGTCGGGGAGGGCAATCTCGGGGTTTCTAAAGTACTTAATTTTGGCGAAGTATTTTGCAATGTCGTAAATCTCCAGGTCTTTAATATTGCCGCTAATATAGACCGTTGTAAGTTCGGGATTGAACTGCACCTCTTTTAGAGTTAACATCAAAAAATAGAGAGCGGTGTTAAAGTGAACCGCAGGAAATGAGTTGCAGTATGTTATTCTCTCTCCCTCCGATGCAACTATAGAGACAACACCTTTTATATACTGCAGAAGAATTTTGTTATACTCTTCAAATAGGGGTAGATATGATATAAATGGATAAACAGAGGGATAGAGATTCAGGTTTGGTTGATACTCTTTTACTACATTTATAAAGGTGCTGTTTGCGGCAAATATCAGAACCATATCTTCATGCGGCACCTCGCAAATATCTATCTCATCAAGATCGTCTATTTTATGTGATTTTGAGAGTATGCTAAGCTCATTTCCTCTTTGATGAAGGTTCTTAGGTATGGCTGCATATTTCTCTGTGCCATATATAAGATCTACTCTATTATAGCTGCTTCTTAGCAGAGGAAGTGTCTTGAACAGCTCTGAACATTTTTTTGAAAAAAGGTCCATATCCTCCCTCTCCATCACAAAATCCGATGAATAAAGGAAGAGAAGCTTATTCTGCTGCTCATCTATAACCGAAAAAGAAAATCCATTCAAGTCAGCTTGAATGGATAGTCTGTATTCAGTAGTCTTTCCCAGCTGAGGCTGACTATTGATAATTATTGCCATTGTTGTTATTCCCAGTTACCGGCATTGTTGTTTGGTGCGTCTACACTACCAACTTTCAAACCCGGAAATCTACCTACAAGTTCTCTGTCTGAATTAAGGTTTACAATTAGCTGTCTCTCCAAACCATTAAGCAGAAGCATATAAGGGGCTGCTGCCTCGAAAAGAGGAACATCTACACCAGAAACTTTTGCAATCACCGCTTTCATCTGTATCTTCTCTCCACCGCTGAAAGGTATAAATTTGAGAGAGTCGGCAACAAAACCCGCTCTTTTAAGAAGGGTATCTTTTACCGCAATTTGAATACTGTCACGGAATACGCGTTTTTGAGCCACAGCTACGGAGTCATCCATCGAACCAATCTGTCTGATAATAGTAATCTGACCGTTTTTGTAGAAATCTACAAGAGAGTCGATATCTCCGGTGAATTTGTTAAATTTGGTTTTGTAGGCCACTTGAAGTGTACGGATGTCTTTTAGTCTTTCAATACAAACAGCCTCTCTTATTTTTCTCTGTTTTTCAAATTGCACAGGTTGTTGAATGCTACTGTAGATCGCATAGCCCAGCGCGACAATAACTAGCGGCAGGATTACAAAAATTAAGATCTTTTTCATTGGTTGTTATAGAATTTATATTAATCTCCACAATAAGTTCCACAAAAGTAAAATAAATATTTAGACCCCACAATATATTTTCTATTTTTGTCCCAATTATTTTATTATGAGCATATACACAAAAAGTGAATATATTAACGAATTGAGAGAGATGCTTTTCAATGCTTCCAATGTGTTGATAGTAAGTCACTCTAACCCCGACGGCGACGCTGTTGGTTCTGTGTGCGCCATGTATGGTTATCTTAAAAATAGGGGAGTAAACTGCTCTGTGGCACTCCCCGACACCTATCCCGATTATCTCTCATTTCTAGACCCCCATAGAGAGATTTATCTCTATTCAGAAGAGCCGCTGGTGGTTGAGAATCTTTTTAGCGCTGCCGACCTCATCATTGGGCTGGACTTTAATCAACTGTCCCGAGTTGGCGGAATGGAGGCTGTTTTTGAACACAGTACTGCAAGAAAGGTTTTGATAGACCACCATCCAAATCCTAATAATGAGTCATTTAATCTTGTATTTTCCGATACAGAGGTCTCCTCAACCAGCGAGTTGCTGTATTGGATATTAAATGCTTTGGAGGGTGGTTACAGCTCTCTCTCCGGGGGGACGGCAAATGCTTTGTACACGGGTATGATGACAGATACCAATAATTTTGCCAATTCGGTTAACAGTAATACCTTTACTATGGCCTCTCATCTATTGTCTTTAGGTGTAGATAAAGAGTGGTTGCAACACTCTGTCTTTGGAGGGTTTTCCGAGAAAAGGATGAGACTCATGGGGCATATTTTGCTTAATAAGATGGTGATTCTGGAGGAGTTCTCGGCAGGTTATATTACACTATCTTTAGAGGAGCAGCGGGAATTTGAGTTCAGTGAAGGCGACTCCGAAGGTTTTGTTAACTTACCATTAAATATTAAGGGTGTTAATATATCGGCTCTATTTACAGAGAGACCAGATCAAATAAGAGTATCTTTACGTTCGGTAAATAACTTCTCTGTAAATCGCCTCTCTCAGTCCTGTTTTAATGGTGGAGGCCACGAGAGGGCCGCCGGAGGCAAGCTTTTTATTCCGTTATCGCAGGTCTCCGAGTATTTTGAGAAGTGTATGCGTAATGGATATCTAAGTTATTTTAACCCGGAAAACAAAGAGAACAACCTATGAGAATAAAGGGTATTGCATGGTTTGCTTTTATGGTCTCTGTTGCTACATTATTTTCATGTGCAAAGGAGGAGCAGAAGACAATTATGGCTTCGCAGGAGAGCGAGATTGAGAAGTATGTCAAAACTCTTACGGGAAAAAGAGTTGAGGTAAATGATGGAATTTGGCGAGTGGTGATAGAGGAGGGAACTTTAGAGGAGAGGAGCGTAAAGCCGGGCGACTCTCTGTGGTTCGACTATGCTGCCTATATATTCAGTTCGGGGAAAGGAACACTTTTCGACACCAATATATATGAAATTGCTAAATTGAGCGGCGCACAACTCGATTTCGATTATCTGGTAACCAGGAGGGAGATTGTTGGTAAGGGAAAACTGTTAGCGGGGTTAGACAGGGGAGTAGTGGGTGCGAAAAAAGGCGAGAGATGTTATGTGATATTCTCTGCAAGGCACGGTTTTGGTAATACACAAATAGGTCTGGTTCCAAAAATGTCGCCCATAATTCTGGAGGTTTGGGTAAAAGATATTAAATAGAACTATTTTTTCTAACTTTGTACGTTTGAATTAAATTAATAGAAGAGAGGATGAATACCCGTTTCAGGATTTATACGGCACTATTGAGTGCTTTTGCTGTAAGTTTACTTGCGTCTTGTGCCAAAGAGGTTACCGACAGTGCCGACACCATTGAGAAGAGAGTACTTGATGCGCACATAAAGGTGGTTTACAAAGACACTATATCTCCTTTACCGAGCGGAGTATATGTGATTACAAATAAAAAAGGAACAGGAAGAGCCGTTGGTGAGAAGAGCTCTGTTTTTGTTAAGTACTCAACGCTGGATTTGAAAAACAACTACCTCTCTACAAACCACGAAGAGATTGCTAAAAATGCCGGTGGGTTTTCGCACGGAACATATTATGGTGCAACCCTGTTTGAGTTAGGGAATCTCTCTATGATTAAGGGGTTGGAAGAGGCCTTTTTAACACTTAGAGAGGGGTCGTCTGTAAGGATATTGGTTCCCTCCTGGGCATCTCGTTTTAATTTTAAAAACAGCGATAAAAACCAGGCCACAACAATTGTTTACGATGTTGAGGTGGTTAAAGTTATCAACGACTATCCCCTTTATGAGTTAGACACTCTGGCAAGCTTTAGCAATAGATTTTACGCAGGTTTAGACACTGTCTCAAAAGGTTACTATTTTAAACATATAAGCGAAGGTGCCGGAGACTCTGTTAAGGTGGGTACCTCAATAAAATATAACTATGTTGGCAAACTTTTGAACGGTTTTGTGTTTGATACCAACATAGAAGATACTGCAAGAAAATACAGAATTTACAGTAGTTCAAAAACATATAGCCCTGTAAGTATGGAGGTTCATGAAGTGGGTAAATCTGCAACATCGGGCGATAAAGTTGTGGATGGATTTGCCAAAGCCCTGCTAAGTATGAAAAAAGGGGGTAAAGCCGTTACTTTCTTTGGTTCTGAATGGGGATACGGTGCAAACTCTCAAGCTTTCGGTATACGTCAACAGCTCCATTTTTATATAGAGGTGTTGGCAGACTAATACAAAAAACAGGGGCTCCTCATCTCTGAAGAGCCCTCTGCAAACCAAATAATAATCAAAATCTATATTGTCACTACCCTTTAAAGTAGTAGTGAGGTCCAAATCTTTCGAATGCTGCCTTATCAAGTGCCTCTCTATGGTCTGGGTGAGCTACGCTAATAACCAGTCGCGCCCTCTCTTGAAGTGATTTACCGTAGAGGTTTACTGCTCCGTACTCTGTTACAAACCAGTGGATATGGTTACGTGTTGTAACAACACCTGCACCAAGGTTTAAAACGGGAGCTATCTTACTTACTCCTTTATTTGTAACAGATGGCATTGCTATTATAGCTTTTCCACCTTGAGAGAGCGATGCTCCATATATGAAATCTACCTGTCCACCAACTCCCGAGTAGTGCTTTATCCCTATTGAATCTGCACAAACCTGTCCGGTTAAATCTACCTGAAGGGCCGAGTTGATTGCTGTAACTCTAGGGTTTTTTGATATTATAAATGGATCGTTGGTATACTTCACATCCTGCATAAGAACCATAGGGTTATCGTCTATAAAGTCGTACACCGCCTGCGAGCCCATTAAAAACGTTGAGACCATCTTACCTCTGTCAATTCCCTTGTTGGCTCCGTTTATAACCCCCTTCTCTACCAGAGGGAGCACTCCGTCTGCAAACATCTCTGTGTGAATTCCAAGGTTTTTGTGGTTTCCAAGCTGTGCTAAAACAGCATTAGGAATTGCACCAATACCCATCTGAAGGGTTGCTCCGTCTTCGATAAGAGCTGCGCAGTTCTTGCCGATTGCAGTTTCTATCTCATCGGGCTGAGCAAAGTGAGCCGGCTCAAGAGGAGTATTATCTTCTACAAAATAGTCTATCATGCTAAGCGGAATCATTGCATCTCCCCATGCCCTTGGAACATTTTCGTTAACCACGGCAATAACATGCTCTGCTGTCTCTATAGCTGCAAGAGTTGCATCTACAGAGGTTCCCAATGATACGAATCCGTGTTTGTCGGGTTTAGACACCTGCATCATAGCCACGTTGCACGGGAGCACTCCACTTCTATAAAGCTTTTGTGTCTCGCTAAGGAAAATTGGAATGTAGTCGGAATAGCCGGCCTGAACACTTTTGCGTACGTTGCCTCCAACAAAGAAAGCTTGATGAAAGAATACCCCTTCAAACTTTGGATCGGCATATGGTGCTTCGCCCTCTGTATGCAGGTGATGGATTCTCACATCTCTGAACTCTCCTCTCTCTCCTCTGCGAACAAGCGCATCAATCAAGATCTTTGGGGCACTGGCAACGCTGCTCAGGTGAATGTGGTCACCCGACTTAACTACCTTAACCGCTTCGTCGGCGCTGATGAACTTAAAATTTGTGTGCATGATAAATAATTGATATTTAGTTATATAAATGAATCTACTCCTGAATTTTATCAGGCGGCAAATGTATTAATTTTTTCTATCTTTGCATAAATTATGTCTCTTACTTCATCTTACGGATGGCGATAGTAACAATTACCAGCGACTGGAACAAAGGCGATTATTATCTTGGTGCTCTTAAGGGGGCCCTCTTCTCGCTATCCTCTAATCTTCGTGTCGTCGATATTACAAATTCTGTTCCGAGTTTTGAAGTTTTGCAGGAAATTTTCATTTTAAAGTCAACTTTTTTAAATTTTCCTCAAAACTCAATACATTTAATGTGTGTAATGAGCGAACCCACCCAAGAATCTCCTATGGTAATTGTGTTTCATCAAGGGCACTATTTTATCGGGCTTAACGATGGAAGATTCTCTCTACTGTTTGAGAGCCCTCCTCACATCTGTTTTGAGATAGATACTCTGCAAGCGGTAGCCGGAAGCACATTTAAAGCGTTGGCCTATTTTACTCAGGGGGTATCTATTATCCTTAATAATACATTCGAGGAGAAGACAAAGGCGGCAGAGATCAAGAGAGAGTACGCGGCAGGTGTTGTCTATAATAGCACCTCCATAGCCGGGCGTGTAATCTATTGCGACTCTTTTGGGAATGCTGTAACCAACATAGAGAGATCGCTCTTTAATAGGGTTAGAGAGGGGAGAGATTTCACAATATATATACAAGGCCCTTACTCAAAAGTTGAAAAGATCTCTACCTCATACTCAAACAGCCGGCCGGGTGAGGTTATTGCCCTCTTTAACTCGTTGGGATTACTGGAATTAGCAGTAAATCAGGGAAATATTACTCAGATAGAGAACTTGGGTACAACCTCTGAAATAAGAATAAAGTTTAAATAATAGTTATAAAGAACATGAAAAGAGAAAAGGAACTGGAAAGTTTTGGCAGACTGCTAGATATAATGGACAGATTGAGGGAGGAGTGCCCTTGGGACAGAGAGCAAACAGCCAACTCTTTAAGGCCGCTTACCATAGAGGAGACATACGAACTGAGCGAAGCCATACTCCTTGGTGATACGTCAAATATAAGTAAAGAGCTGGGCGATCTTCTGCTCCATATAGTATTTTATGCAAAAATAGGCAGTGAGAGAGGTGAGTTCGATATCTCCGATGTTATAAACCGATTATGCGACAAGTTAATTTACAGGCACCCGCACGTTTTTTCAGATACAGAGGTTCGTGGAACTCGCGATGTTGTAGAGAACTGGGAGCAGTTGAAGGGTAAAGAGAAGGATGGTAACCGCTCACTCCTCTCCGGTGTGCCTGCCTCTATGCCCTCGCTGGTAAAAGCATATCGCATACAAGATAAAGCAAGAGCCGTGGGGTTCGACTGGAAAGATAGAAACGAGGTGTGGAGCAAAGTAAAGGAGGAGATAGCCGAATTCGAAAGAGAGGCAGAGAGTGGAGCAATGGAGCGAATGGAGAGAGAGTTTGGAGATCTGCTCTTCTCTCTTGTTAATGCTGCAAGATTATATGATATAAACCCCGATACAGCACTAGAGGGCACAAACCATAAATTCATAAAGAGATTTGGCTATTTGGAGAGACGAGTAAAAGATATGGGGTTGAATATAAAAGAGCTATCATTGAGAGAGATGGATGCTTTTTGGGAGGAGGCAAAATCGTATGAGTAATTACAATGTTCCCGAGTGGCAGATGAGAACAGAGCTTCTATTGGGTTGGGAGGCGCTTGAGGTTCTCTCCCTCTCAACGGTTGCAGTTATAGGTTTGGGCGGAGTGGGGGCCTATGCAGCAGAGATGTTGGCAAGGGCAGGAGTTGGAAATCTTATAATTTTAGACAGCGATACGGTTAACTCAACAAATAAGAATCGTCAGCTACTGGCTTTAGACAGCACTTTGGGGCTCGCTAAAACAGATGTTATGGAGCTGAGATTGAGGGATATTAATCCCAAAATTGGGATCACAGTAATAAGGGAGTATATCAACGAATCTAACATATACTCAGTTTTAGATGGTCTATCTCCCAATTGTATTGTTGACGCAATAGATACTCTATCTCCCAAGATTGCACTCATTCAGTATGCTTTGGCCTCAAATATTCCCATAGTTAGCTCTATGGGTGCCGGAGCCAAAAGGGATGCCACAAAAGTTACCGTAAAGGATATATCTAAATCCTACAACTGCCCCTTGGCATATATGCTAAGAAAAAGATTACGAAAACTGGGAATTAAAAGCGGTTTTAAGGTGGTCTTTTCAGAGGAGCTCCCAGATAGTGATGCATTTGTACCAGTGGAGGAGCTCAATAAGAAATCTATGGTTGGTACAATATCTTACATGCCTGCCGTATTTGGGATTGTAGCAGCCCAGACGGCTCTGGATATGCTCCTTACAAAGAGGGATAGTTAGGGCATGTCTCTTTTTTTTATATATTTGCTAACAAAACCTAAACAAACAGAGTGCTTCACGCCTAAACAATGTGCTGATGGGATTTGCAATCAAAGAGATAAGAAGTTCTAAAGAGATTAAGAAGTTCATAAAATTTCCACATAAACTATACAAATCGAATAAACAATATGTACCGGTTATAGACTCCGACGAGTTTTCTGTGTTAACTCAAAGCCCCTCTCTGGAGTATTGCTCTCTAAGGATGTGGGTGGCACTGGATGAAAGCGGAGAGATAATCGGCAGGATTGCTGGAATCCTTAACCCCCGCTCTAACGAATTTCATAACCAAAAGAGGATTAGATTCGGGTGGTTCGACTTTATCGAGAACCAAGATGTGGCAGGAGCTCTCTTATCTAAAGTCTCCGATTGGGGAAAAGAGTTGGGAATGGAGCAGATGCATGGTCCTTTGGGATATAATACCTGGAACAGGCAAGGTATGCTCATTGAGGGCTTTGAAAACATGCCCCCAATAAATTGCCTCTACAACTACCCTTACTACCCCCGTTTAATGGATGAGTTAGGTTTTGAGAAGCAGGTAGATTGGGTTCAGATAAAGATTAGAGCCGATGAGGGTGTCCCCGATAAAATAAGACGAATAAACCAAATGCTTTTAGATAAATACAAATTGAGAGTGTTGGATATTAAAAACCTAAAAAACTTCGATCAATTTGTAGACAACTTCTTTGCAAGCTATAACCAGAGTTTTAGGGAGATAGACAATTTTGTTCCGTTAAACTCTCAGGAGGTTAGGAAGATTGCCAGAGAGTATTTTCCAAAATTGAGGGAAGAGCTCACCTGTATAATTGTAGATGAGCATGATAACATTGCTGCATTTGGAATATGTTTCCCAAATTTGTCAAAGTCATTCAAAAAGGCAGGGGGGAAGCTCTTCCCATTCGGTCTTTTGCATATTCTCAAAGAGTTCAGGCAATACGATACAATAGACCTAATGATCTTGGGGGCTGCACCTGAGTGGCAGAACAAAGGGATATCATCTATCTACCATACTCATATAGCAACCAATCTGGAGAGGGGCACTATAAAGTACGCAATAACCAATCCGCAGGCAGAGACAAACTCTGCATACAAAGTATGGGAGAGATACAAATACGATCCTTATATGAGAAGAAGGTGTTACATTAAAAATATAGAATAAAAGATGCTAATTAAAGATATCTGCTCTTTGGTAAACGGAGAGGTGGTTTGTGGAGAGTCTAGACTCCACGATAGTGTTGAATTTGCTTTTGCATCGGATTTGATGAGCGACGTGCTGACAATTAAGAGAGATCACTTCCTTCTTATCACAGGTCTGGCAAACATCCAGTCTATAAGAACGGCAGAGATGTCCGACGCCCCTTATATACTATTGTGCAGAGGAAAGCAGGTATCAGACGAGATGCTTGAGTTGGCAGAGGAGGGCAACATTGTCATAATCAAAAGCCAATACTCTATGTTCAGATGTGCAGGTTTGCTTTTTGAAGCCGGGTTAAAACCAGTGTATTGAATATGAGACTGGAGTATAAAGTAGAGGGAGGAGACTTTACTCAGGCGGGATACGCCTCATCTCAAATAAAGAAGACACTCAAGCAGTTGGGTGTAGATCCCTCTGTTGTTAAAAGAGTGGTTGTTGCGCTATATGAGGCAGAGGTAAATATTGTGGCTCACGCTTTTAGAGGTGTGATTACTGCAGAGATAGAGAGCAAGGGCATCAAACTTACGCTCGACGACGAAGGGCCCGGAATTCCAGATGTTAATCTTGCCATGACCAAAGGTTTCTCTACTGCCTCTCCCGAGGTGAGGGAGATGGGTTTTGGTGCAGGTATGGGACTACCCAATATTAGCGAAAATGCCGACTCTTTATCTATAGAGACCGAGGTTGGAAAGGGTACCACCCTTACAATTGTCATTAATTTCTGATATCTTTGATACATGAAGGTACGTCAAACAACATACAACAGAGCTCTTGAGATATCGGAAGATATCTGCATAGGATGTTCTCACTGTATGAAGGTTTGTCCTACAGAAGCTTTACGAGTTGCCGGTGGTAAAGCCGGTATACATGCCGATTGGTGTATAGATTGCGGAGAGTGTTACAGAGTTTGTCCAACAAGGGCCATAAGGGTTATGGACGACGACTTCAAACAGATATTTAACTTTAAAGAGAGAGTTCTGCTTATACCCACAGTTTTCTTTGCACAGTTCCAAGACACCGTTCAAAGGGAGAGGATATTTGAGATAGTAGGGGAGTTGGGTTTTACAGAGGTGTGTACGGTGGAGCAGAGTGTAGATACCCTGCTCGATGAGATAAACGAGTATATAAAAGATGCAGAGAAACCTGTTATATCATCGTTCTGCCCGGCAGTAATACGGCTCATTCAGGTAAGATTCCCCTCTTTGGTAGACAATATTATGAAGTTGCTCCCACCTATAGAGATTACGGCACAATATTATAAAAAAAGATTCGAGAGAGATGGTGTGCCCGAGAGTGACTATGGAATTTTTTATCTTACTCCGTGTATCGGAAAGATTGCTGCCGTAAAATCTCCCGTTGGGGGTTACAAATCGCCTATCACAGGGGTTATAAATATGGATTTCTTCTTTAACAAGGTTTACCTTGCTTATAAACAGAAGATTCCTGTAACCACCTCTATTGTGGTGAATGGCGAGCTCTCATCTAAAGGGGTCTTATTCCCAACAACAGGCGGAGAGAGCAGGCATATTAAAGCTCGAACTCTGGCTATTGATGGAATGAATAATGTTATCGATTTTCTGGAGATGCTGGAGAATGAAGAGATAAAAGATGTAGATTTTCTTGAGATTCGAGCCTGCGACGAGTCCTGTGCAGGGGGAATACTCTCTCACAGAAACAGATTTCTTACTGCAGAGAGTCTTAGAAGCTATGCAAAGAGAAAGCCCGAATCGCACAACTTGGTAGATGAGTATAAAAAATATTGCTCTGCCGTGGTTCATATGGATAAGATTGAGCCACGATCTATGGTTAAATACGACAAAGATATAGAGGCGGCAATAAAAAAAATGGAGAGTGCTCGCAGATTAAAGCTTCTCTTTCCCGGAATAGATTGTGGTGCGTGCGGTGCACCAAGCTGTGAAGCTCTTGCAGAAGACGTGGTTAGAGGAGAAGGAGATATCACCTCCTGTATTTTTATGAGAACAATATTTGAAAAGAGGGGCGAAATATCACTCGAAGAGGCCATTAGAATAATGGAGGATATATGGGGAAAAGATCGTTTTAATAAACAAGAATAGATACACTATGAAACTCGACCAAATTGTAGAAATGCTCAACCTTAAGGTTTACTCATCTCCTAACCACCTCAATAAAGAGGTAACCGGAGGTTATTCATCCGACCTATTGTCTGATGTTATGGGTTTTGCAAAGGAGGGCCAGATATGGATAACGCTTCAGACTCACAAAAACACCATGGGTGTTGCCTCGTTAAAGGATCTCTCGGCTATTATTCTGGTAAAAGGGTTCACCCCCGATGCCGATACTCTGGAGCTTTCCGAACAGGAGGGGATACCGGTACTGGGCACAGATATGGATTGCTTCGAGCTGTGCGGTAAGCTCTACAATCTGCTTAACTGATGGAGGTGAAGGCCGACCTTCATATCCACACCACACTATCTCCCTGCGGAGACATAGAGATGTCGCCGCGCAATATTGTAAAAAAGGCGCTGGAACGGGGAGTGGGAATTATAGCCATTACAGACCATAACTCTACACTGCAGGCACCAATTATAGAAAAACTGGGGAAGCGAGAGGGGCTCATGGTTCTTTGCGGAGCAGAGATCACAACCAAAGAGGAGGTGCACGTTATAGTTTTAGCTCCTGCACCAAAAGAGCTGGAGTTATTGCAGAGCTATCTCTCTTCAAACCTCATAAAAGTTCCCAATAACCCTAACGTTTTTGGATATCAGCTGGTGGTAGATGAAGATGAAAATGTTATTCATCAAGAGGACTCTTTGTTGATAGGGGCTATTGATAAAAGCATAGAAGAGGTTGAGCAGTTTGCCAGGAGTATTAACGCTCTGTTTATACCTGCTCATATAGATAAACAACAGAACTCCCTTATCGGGCAACTGGGATTTCTACCTCCATCACTCAAACCCGATGCATTGGAGTTATCGCCAAGATGTGTATTTGAATCTTTTATCTCCAATAACGCATACTTAAGGGGGAATAGTTTTATCACCTCTTCAGATGCGCACTACTGCAACCAAATTGGATCTGCTCCCTGTAATCTTGATATAAGAGAGCCAACATTTGAAGAGGTGAGGAGGGCAATTACGCTTCTTAAAAAATAGAAAATAAATATGAACGATCTCTCTTTACATATAATTGACATAATCCAGAACTCACTTTCGGCCGGAGCAACCATCATAGGGCTTAGGGTTAACGAAGATGAGGCAGGCAATCTGCTTACAATAGAGATTGAAGATAACGGTAGGGGAATGACCAAAGAGCAGACCCAAAGATTGTCTGACCCCTTTTTTACCTCTCGTACAACTAGAAAGGTGGGGATGGGTATCCCCCTGTTCAAACAATCTGCAGAGCAGAGCGGCGGAGAGTTGAATGTTATATCTCAACCCGGTGAGGGTACTACAGTAAGGGCTACATTTATCTACAACCACTTAGACAGGCCTCCCTTGGGAGATATTGCCAACACCCTTATACTTATGGTCTCTGCAAATCCCGATAAAGATTTTTTGTTTAAATACTCTTATAATGGATCAGATTATACATTCGATACCATAGAGGTTAAAGAGGTGTTGGAGGGTTTACCTCTAAACGACACCTCTGTAATAAAAATGCTAACGCAAATGGTAGATGAGAATATTAAATCACTAAAGAGTGGAGAGGGTTGTAACGATGAGTAAAAATGAGATGAAGAGGATTGTATTTCTTACAGGGGCAGGAGTGAGCGCCGATAGTGGTCTTGAAACTTTTAGAGCTTCCAGCGGTTTATGGGCTAAACATAAAATTGAGGATGTGTGCACCCCCGATGCTTTGATGAGAAATCCCAAATTGGTATTGGACTTCTATAATGCAAGAAGAAGGCAGTTGAAAGAGGTTGAACCAAATGAGGGACACAGAGCTATAGCCGCCCTGGAGAGCCGATTTCATGTAGATGTGATAACTCAGAACGTAGACAATCTGCACGAAAGAGCCGGCTCTTCCAATATAATTCATCTGCATGGCGAGCTTACAAAATGCAGGAGTATGAAAGATCCATCCTATATATGCAACGTAGACTCAGATGTTAACCTTGGAGATACATGTCCATCGGGAGGTCAGCTGAGGCCTCACATTGTTTTTTTTGGAGAGGAGGTTCCAATGATGGATTTGGCCATAGAGGTTATCTCTTTGGCAGATGTAGTGGTTGTGGCCGGAACCTCTCTTGCGGTTTATCCGGCTGCCGGTTTGGTAAGGTATGCACCTCATGGTTGTAAGATGTATGTAATTGATCCTTCAGGTGTTGAAGTTGGAGGAAGGGTGGTTAAGTATATAAGAGAGAGATTTTCTATAGCTATGCCTCAGTTATTCAATGAGTTAATAGAAGATTGCTTATAAATTGATACTTATATGAAACAATTCAAAATACTCAATATTAACAATTGTTGCTTTAGCAACTTTTATTATGTATTTTTATTAAATTATTTTTGCCATTTGTTATAAACTTTCTATTTTTAGCCCCAAAATTGGAGAAATCAAAACCAAATAATAAACATAGTATGAATAAAATCAAATCCCTTGACGATTTGCGCAAGATGAAGCAAAGTCTGGAGCACGGAATGAACATCCGTGAGAAGAGCAATTCGCCAGAGTCTCTTGTTCAGATCCGTGTGGCAATGGCCACCTGCGGTATAGCAGCCGGTGCCAGGACGGTGATGAATGCTCTCATTGAGAAGATAGAGAAGGAAAAGATACCTGCTGTTGTAACTCAGGGCGGGTGCATGGGTTATTGCTATGCAGAACCTACAATAGAGGTGAAGATACCCGGCAAAGATCCGGTTGTCTTTGGAAATGTAGATTCTAAAGTAGCAGTTGATATCATTGAAAAGTATGTTCTAAACGGAGAGCTGCTAGATGGTATCATTCCAACAAACTATCAGACAATTAATGAGTAAAAGAGAGGTTATGGCGCAATTTAAGATGCATTTGCTGGTTTGTGCAGGTACCGGATGCCGGGCCTCACAAAGTGATGAGATTATCTCCAATCTTATTTCTGAAATTAAAAATCTGGGCCTTGAAAACGATGCACAGGTAGTTGCTACCGGCTGTTTTGGTTTTTGCGAAAAGGGTCCCATTGTAAAAATCATTCCCGATAACACCTTCTACACTCAGGTAAAACCCGAAGACTGTGCAGAGATTGTTAGGGAGCATGTGCTTAAAGGACGTAAAGTTGTAAGACTTCTTTACGAAGATCCCGAAACACAAAAACATATAGAGGATTCAAAGCATATGGGCTTCTACCAGAAGCAGCTAAGAATTGCTTTGAGGAACTGCGGATTTATCGATCCCGAAAATATAGACGAGTATATAGCCAGAGACGGTTATGCTGCAATCGGGAAAATACTTGCAGAGATGACTCCTCAACAGGCTATAGATGAGATGAAAAAGTCTGGTCTAAGAGGACGTGGCGGCGGAGGATTCCCAACCGGTATCAAGTGGGAGATTGCTTCAAAAAATAAGGCCGATCAAAAATATGTTGTTTGTAATGCCGATGAGGGAGACCCGGGTGCATTTATGGACCGTTCCATCTTAGAGGGAGACCCTCACTCAATTATTGAGGCGATGGCTATTTGCGGCTACTGTATAGGTGCAAGCAAGGGGCTGGTGTACATACGTGCAGAGTATCCGTTGGCTATTAAGCGTCTGCAGATAGCAATTGAGCAAGCAAGAAACTACGGGCTTTTGGGCGAAGATATCATGGGTACAAGTTTCTCTTTTGATGTAGAGCTTAAATATGGTGCCGGTGCATTCGTTTGCGGTGAGGAGACAGCGTTGATTCACTCAATGGAGGGGCATCGTGGCGAGCCGACGGTTAAACCTCCATTCCCTGCAGAGAAGGGCTATCTTGGAAAACCAACCAACGTAAATAACGTTGAGACATTGGCAAACGTACCTGCTATCTACCTTAAGGGAGCAGATTGGTTTGCATCTATAGGTACAGAAAAATCAAAAGGAACAAAGGTGTTTGCCTTGGCCGGAAAGATCAACAATGTAGGTCTAATTGAGGTTCCAATGGGTATAACGCTAAGAGAGGTTATATTTGAAATTGGTGGAGGAATAAAAGGGGGTAAAAAGTTTAAAGCTGTTCAGACAGGAGGCCCTTCGGGAGGTTGTCTTACAGAGAAACACCTAGATACTCCTATAGATTTCGACAACCTGCTTGCTGCCGGTTCCATGATGGGGTCGGGAGGTATGATTGTTATGGACGAAGATGACTGTATGGTATCTGTAGCAAAGTTCTACCTCGAATTCACAGTTGAAGAGTCGTGCGGTAAGTGCGCTCCGTGTCGTGTGGGTAACAAGAGACTTCATGAGATGTTGGAGAAGATCTGCGGTGGAAAAGGCACCGAAGAGGATCTCGACTACCTCCAGAACCTTTGTAAGGTAATTAAAGATACCTCACTTTGCGGTTTAGGGCAGACCTCGCCAAATCCGGTTCTCTCAACTATGGAGCACTTCTATGACGAGTATGTAGCGCACGTTAAGGAGAGAGTATGTATTGCGGGCAGATGTAAAGCGCTTAAATTGTATACCATCATCACAGACAAGTGTACAGGTTGTACTGCATGTACAAGGGCTTGTCCTGTTGGGGCAATTACCGGCGAAAAACGTCAACCGCACGTTATAGACGTAGATAAGTGTATCAGATGTGGTGCATGCTACGACAAGTGTAAGTTTACAGCTATTCATGTTCAATAATCCGGCTCTATGGAAAAAATTAAACTAACTATAGATAAAATTGAGGTAGAAGTTAATAAAGGGACAACTGTCTACCAGGCGGCAAAGCAGATAGGTATTGATATACCGGTGCTTTGCTATATGAATCTAGAGCACCTAAATATCGAGAATCGTCCCGGCGGATGCCGTATTTGTGTTGTTGAGGTAGAGGGTCGTAGAAACCTTGCCCCGTCATGCTCAACCGAGTGTACAGAGGGGATGGTTGTAAAGACTCATAGTGTTAGAGTTTTAAATGCACGTAAGACAGTACTCGAACTTATTTTATCAGACCACCCTGCCGCTTGTCTTACCTGCTCTTCATCGGGTAAGTGCGACCTTCAGGCTTTGGCTCAGAGATTGGGTATAAGAGAGATACATGCTGTAGAAAACGCAGAGGTATCTACTTACAGAAAAGACTGCTCTCCTGCTCTTAACAGAGATATGGACAAATGTATCATGTGCCGCAGGTGTGAAACAGTTTGCAACGATGTTCAGACTGTTGGTGCTCTCAGCGCAGTTAACCGTGGATTTATGTCTGTTGTTGCCCCGGCATTTGAGCAGGATCTTGTAGACTCACCTTGTACATTCTGCGGTCAATGTGTGGCTGTATGCCCTACCGGAGCGTTAACACCTTTCGACGATACTGCGAAAATAATTCGCGCTCTTGCCGATCCTAAGAAAACAGTGATTGTTCAGACAGCTCCTGCTGTAAGAGCAGCTCTTGGTGAGGAGTTTGGATTACCTGCCGGAACACTGGTTACAGGTAAAATGGTTGCAGCACTTCGTACTCTTGGTTTCGACAAAGTGTTCGACACCGACTTTGCTGCCGACCTCACAATTATGGAGGAGGGTGCCGAACTTCTCAGTCGTCTTACAAAGTTCCTCAATGGAGATAAAGATGTTAAACTTCCAATTCTTACCTCGTGCTGCCCTGCATGGGTAAACTTCTTTGAAGTTTACTACCCTAATATGTTGGATGTTCCATCTACTGCCCGCTCTCCTCAGCAGATGTTCGGATCTATTGCAAAGACCTACTTTGCCGATCTCATGGGTATTAAGAGAGAAGACCTGGTAGTGGTATCTGTGATGCCTTGTTTGGCAAAGAAATATGAGTGCCAACGCGAGGAGTTCAGTGAAAACGGGAACCCCGATGTAGACTACTCAATCTCTACTAGAGAGCTTGCCAGCTTGATTAAAGCTGCAAACATCAATTTTAACGCATTAACCGATGAAGATTTCGACCAACCTTTGGGAGAGTCTACGGGTGCAGGTGTAATCTTTGGTGCTACCGGAGGTGTTATTGAGGCGGCTGTAAGAACGGCTTATGAGCTTCATACAGGTAAGAAACTCTTAAAGGTAGATTTTAACGAGCTTAGAGGTCTTGAGGGCATTCGTATGGCAACAGTAGATTTCGATGGTCTTCCAATCCATATCGGTATAGCTCACCAGCTTGGTAACGCAAGAAAACTGCTCGATGGAATTCGCTCAGGGATGTACAACTTCCACGCTATAGAGATTATGGCATGTCCGGGAGGATGTATTGGTGGTGCAGGTCAACCTCTACACCATGGTGATTCAAGCGTTATACGTGCAAGATTCGATGCAATTTACAGAGAAGATGCAGGAAAAACAATTAGAAAATCACACGAAAATCCTTATATAATAAAGCTTTACAAGGAGTTCTTGGGTCATCCGATGAGCGAAAAGGCGCATCACCTGTTACACACACACTATTTTGACAAACACAAAATTTAGATCGCTATGAGTACATTCAAAATACAGGATTGTCATAAACAAACAATTAAAGAGATTTGCCAATCGTTTAATAACGACCCCGGCGAGCTGATAAGCATCCTACACAAGACTCAGGGCGAATTTGGTTATCTGCCCGAAGATATTCAGAGAGAGGTTGCAAAAAATCTCAATATCTCTGTTGCTAAGGTATATGGTGTGGTAACTTTCTACTCATTCTTCACAATGACTCCAAAAGGAAGGCATGCCATATCTGTATGTATGGGTACGGCGTGTTATGTTAGAGGTGCAGAGAAGATTGTAGATGAGTTAAAAGAGCAGTTGGGAATTAAAGTAGGCGGTGTTACCCCAGATGGAAAATTCTCCTTAGACTGCTTAAGATGTGTTGGAGCGTGCGGACTTGCTCCTGTGGTTATCATTGGAGAGAAGGTTTACGGAAGGGTTGAGTCTCATCAGGTAAAAGAGATACTAGCCAGCTATAAAGACTAACCACTTTAATAGATTAAAAGAGGGTAGAGCGAAATTTTTCGAGCTACCCTCTTTTTTTATTACTACAAATCTATCTTTTCTATAGGTAGTTTCTTTGTGCAGAAGAACCAGTCGTGGCAAGTTACCCCATCCTCTTTACCATCCATCCTCTCTTTTGCTACACCGCACGATCCTGCAGTAGGTACTATTACATCGTCGCCGGGGCGCCAATCTGCCGGAAGTGCAACTTTGTGTTTATCGGCAGTTTGGAGTGCTATTAACACCCTTTTCAGTTCATCAAAATTGCGTCCTATCTCTAATGGGTAGTAGACTATTGTTCTTATAATCCCTTTTGGATCTATAAAGAAGACAGCTCTCACTGCCTTAGTGCTGCTTTGGCCGGGTTGAATCATGCCGTATTTGTTTGCAACATTCATGGTGATATCCTCTATAAGAGGAAACTTCACCTCTACATTTTTCATTCCTTTGTACTCAATTTTCTCATAGATGGTCCTTAACCATGCAATGTGGCTATACAAACCGTCTACAGAGAGACCAACCAGTTGAGTGTTTAACTTTTCGAATTGAGCCTGCATAGATGCAAATGTCATAAATTCCGAGGTGCACACAGGTGTAAAGTCGGCCGGATGGCTAAAAAGAATTACCCACTTTCCTTTATAGTCTCCAGGAAAGTTTATGTTTCCTTGTGTTGTTACTGCTTGAAATTCAGGTGCCGGATCTCCAATCCTTGGCATAGAGAAATTTTGATTTTCCATAATCTTACTAATCTGTTTAATGTTTATAATTTGATAACAAAATTAACCGTGTTATCATTATAAATCAAATAGATTAAACAGATGCAATAATAGATATGGGCTATTTTGCCAGGTTAAGAAGTGCTCTTTTGTTTAATACTGTTACACGGTTTCTCTCAGCTAATATTACACCCTCTTGCTGCAACTCAGAGAATATTCTTGCTAAAGCGGGCCTGGTAACTCCAAAATATTTAGATAGCTCGGTCTGGTTTTTGTCCATAATAAAGCTGTTGATAGAGGGGCTTATGGAGTGACAAAAAGAGAGCTGCTCAAGTAGATAGTGGGCTAGCTTACCTTTAATGGTTTTAATTGTAAGTATCTGAAGTTTGTTTGTTAAAAACTGGGTCTTATTTGAGTTAAATGTCATGTATCGTTGTAAAAACAGGGCATCTTTCTGAAATAGAGTGATTATTGTCTCTTTTGTTATTGTGAGAACTAAGCACTCCTCCATGGCAGTAACATCTACCGGAAATCTGTTATCCTCTGCAAAAAGAAATGCAGGAGCAAGGGGCCTTACAGCTCTTATTGTTTCAATTGTAAGCAATCCCCCTGTCTCAGTAATCATCTCTGTCTTTACTGCACCCTTAAGCAAAAGGTATAGGTGATTGCAAATGTCTCCCTGCCTTGCAATAGTCTCTCCCTTCTCATATTCATAGGTTTTGTAAGAGCCCTGCGTAAACAGGTACTCTCTATTCTCCGGTGCAAGTGATTTGCATATAGGGCACTGAGACAAATCGGGGTAATCACCTTTAATGAGTGTCATTTTTTATTCTTTTACTGTATTAACGAAAATATAAAATTTTGTTGAGTGTAACAAATGTTACACATATTTGGTTTTAAGCTAAATACTTTTGTATTGTAAAATCAAATATTAACCCATAAATAATTTAATAGATATGAGCCAAATGTTTTGTTATCAATGTCAGGAGTCGGCAAAAAATACCGGATGTACAATCAATGGTGTTTGTGGTAAAACAGCCGATGTTGCAAATTTGCAGGACCTGCTTATGTTTCTTTGCAAAGGTATTTCACACTTTGCTGTAAGGTTAAGAGCTATGGGGGTAGAGAGCAATGAGGTTAATAAATTTGTAACCGATTCGCTCTTTATGACCATTACAAATGCTAACTTCCACCGTGAGAGGTTTATTACAAGAGTTAATCAGGCGATAGATTTAAGAGACTCATTGAGAGCACTCTACATATCTAAAGGTGGTAATATTGAGGATATAAAATTCGAGGGAGCATATTGGAGATCGAGAGATGTAGAGGAGATGGAGAAGAAGGCAACCGAGGTAGGTGTGCTTGCTACAGAAAACGTAGACGTAAGATCGCTAAGAGAGCTTACAATCTATGGTCTGAAAGGTATGGCCGCTTATGCCGAGCATGCATTCAACCTGGGTCATGAAGATCTTGATATTTACAACTTTATGCAGCAAGCTTTGGTAGATACAACCAATGACTCTTTAACTGCTGATGAGCTTACAGCTTTGGTTCTCAAAACTGGTGAGTTTGGAGTAAAGGTTATGGCGCTTCTAGATAAAGCAAACACATCGGCTTATGGCAATCCGGAGATAACCAAGGTAAACATTGGGGTAAGAAATAACCCTGCAATTCTTATTTCCGGTCACGATCTTAAAGATATGGAGGAGCTGCTTAAACAGACAGATCAAACCGGAGTAGATGTCTATACTCACTCAGAGATGCTTCCTGCAAACTACTATCCTGCCTTTAAAAAGTACAGCCACTTTGTAGGTAACTACGGTAGCTCGTGGTGGAGACAAACTCAAGATTTTGAGTCGTTCAACGGCCCTGTTCTGTTTACTACAAACTGTATTGTTCCCCCAAGAAGCAACGCTACTTATAAAGATAGAGTCTATACAACCGGATCGTCGGGTTTCCCGGGATTCAAACACGTTGCAGATAGAAAGGATGGTAAGAGCAAAGATTTCTCAGAGATTATTGAGCATGCAAAGAGATGTGCTCCGCCGGTAGAGATAGAGACAGGCGAAATTGTAGGTGGATTTGCTCATGCACAGGTTTTTGCATTGGCCGATAAGGTAGTAGAGGCGGTGAAAAGCGGTGCTATACGAAAGTTCTTTGTTATGGCAGGATGCGATGGTAGAATGAAAGACAGAAACTACTATACAGAGTTTGCCCAAGCGTTACCAAAAGACACAGTTATACTAACAGCCGGTTGTGCTAAATATCGTTACAATAAGCTTCCGCTTGGCGATATAGGTGGAATCCCAAGAGTGTTGGATGCAGGACAGTGTAACGACTCTTACTCATTGGCAGTGATTGCTCTTAAGTTAAAAGAGGTGTTTAATGCAAACAATATTAATGATTTGCCAATTGCATACAACATTGCATGGTATGAGCAGAAAGCCGTGATTGTACTTCTGGCTCTTCTTTCTCTGGGAGTTAAGAATATTCACCTCGGCCCTACACTCCCTGCATTCCTCTCTCCAAACGTTGCAGAGGTTCTTGTCAAAAACTTTGGTATAGCAGGAATAAAAAGTGTAGACGAAGATATGAAGTTGTTTCTGGGTTAATATTTGATTTGGCAATAATTCAAAGCAACTTTTGCGGAGGCGCTTCATAAGAGGCGCCTCTTTTTTTATTGCCGGGATTTAACTAATTTTGCACCCAATTTATTTTAATATGAGCGATAATAGTCTATTGTCAAAACTTTCTGGCATCAAGGAGAAGTTTGAATCCCTCTCACAGCAGATATCCGATCCATCGGTTATGTCAGACATGAAGAGGTATGTATCTTTGAACAAAGAGTACAAAGAGCTTGAGCCACTGGTTGAGGCAGGTGAGAAATATAGAGTAATGGTAGGTAATCTAGAATCGGCCAAAGAGATGCTTATGGTGGAGAAAGACGAGGAGATGAGGGAGATGGCTAAAGAGGAGATTGCCTTACTCGAGGAGCAGATTCCTCTAATTGAGGAGGAGATAAAGCTGCTGCTTATACCCGCAGATCCTCAGGATTCAAAAAATGCCATTCTGGAGATAAGAGCTGGTGCGGGAGGCGACGAGGCCTCTATTTTTGCCGGCGATCTCTTTAGAATGTACTCAAAATTTGCAGAGAAGAGAGGTTGGAAGTTAGAGATCAACAGTCAAAGTGAAGGTACATCCGGAGGGTTTAAGGAGCTGATTTGTAAGGTTAGCGGTAATGGTGTTTACGGAGTTCTAAAATATGAGAGCGGGGTTCACAGGGTTCAGAGAGTTCCGCAAACCGAGACACAGGGTAGGGTTCACACATCGGCTGCTTCGGTTGCAGTGCTGCCTGAGGCAGATGAGTTTGATATTGAACTGAATATAAGTGATGTTAGAAAGGACACCTTCTGTTCGTCGGGTCCTGGGGGGCAATCGGTAAACACCACCTATTCGGCAATAAGGTTGACGCACATGCCTACAGGTATTGTGGTGCAGTGTCAAGATGAGAAGTCTCAGATAAAAAACTACGAAAAGGCATTAGCCGAACTAAGAACCAGAATTTACAACCTTGAGTACGAAAAATATCTGAATGAGATCTCTGCAAAGAGAAAGACAATGGTCTCTACGGGAGACAGATCGGCAAAGATCAGAACTTATAATTACCCTCAATCTAGGGTTACCGACCATAGGATTAACTACACAATGTATAATCTTCCTGTGTTTATGGACGGGAGTATTCAAGAGGTTATAGATCAGCTTCAGATAGCCGAGAATGCAGAGAGGTTAAAAGAGAGCGGACAATAAAATCGGCTATGGATTCACTAGAGCTATACAGCAATATACGAAGAAAGGGGAGTTTTCTCTGCATAGGTTTGGATACCGATCTTGCCCTTTTACCGTCAGATATAAAAGAGAGGGAGTATCCGCTTTTTGAGTTCAATAAAGGGATAATAGATTCTACTCATAAATTTGCCGTTGCTTACAAGCCAAACCTGGCTTTTTACGAGGCAGAGGGGTGGATTGGCATTAAGCAGCTGGAGATGACCGTAGACTATCTAAGGAGTGTAGACAGCTCTCTTTTTCTTATAGCAGATGCTAAAAGAGGAGATATTGGCAACACTGCTAAAAGGTATGCTCATGCCTTCTTCAATAGAATGGACTTCGATGCTGTTACCCTTGCTCCATATATGGGGAGCGACTCTATATTACCTTTTCTGGAGTACAAAGATAGATGGGCTGTTATATTGGCCCTCACATCAAATCCCTCTGCCGAGGATTTTGAAACTTTAAAACTAGAGTCAAATAGCCAACCTCTTTATAAAAAAGTGATTGAGAGATTTGCAAGTGATTGTAGCTACAATAACACAATGTTTGTTGTAGGAGCAACTCGCCCCGAGAGTCTGGCCGAGATTAGGTCTCTCTGTCCAAACCATTTTTTTCTTGTTCCCGGTGTTGGTGCTCAAGGAGGTACGGTAGAGGAGGTTGCCTTAAATGGGATGAATAGCAGATGTGGCCTTTTGGTAAATGTCTCTAGAGATATACTATACGCATATATTAAAAATGGCACTCCCAACGAAGAGAGTGCCGGATATATGAGATGTGCTGCCGAGGCCGCCTCGTCTATTGCCGGTAAAATGGCAGCTTTTCTTTAAGCTATAGCTGATTTAGTCGGCAAATTTGGCAATGATGGTTTCACAACCCTTCACTTTTTGACCCTTTGTAACCTGTACTCTTGCGTCTAGTGGTAAGAAAATGTCTACTCTCGATCCAAATTTTATGAACCCAACTTGGTCTCCTTGGTTAACAGCAGTTCCCTCTTTTGCATAGCACACAATTCTTCTTGCAATTAGCCCTGCAATCTGTCTGATTAGTACTCTTGTACCCTCTCTGTTTATAACAACGGTAGTTCTTTCGTTCTTTTCAGACGATTTTGGATGCATAGCTACCAAGTACTTGCCCGGGTGGTATTTGAAGTACTCAACTACGCCTTTTACCGGAAACCAGTTAACATGAACATTAAAAACAGACATAAAAATGGATACCTGTATACATTGTTGCTTTAAGTACTCGGGTTCGTAAACCTCTTTTACAATCACTATTGTGCCGTCTGCAGGTGCTATAAGGTTACTGTGCTCCCCCTCTGCAACTCTTAGGGGTTCTCTAAAAAATCGTACTATTAGAATGAATAACAATAGAATCGCAATAGCCGAAACTATAAAGGTGGTAGTAATACCCAATAAAAGATATATTGCAGTTGCTACCACCGCAAGTATAAAAAAGCTGTTTGTGATAATTTTGTACCCCTCTTTGTGAATTCGCATATTTCCAGTAATTAAGTAAAAATCTTTATTATTGCCATACTAAGCGGAAAAGCTATAAGCGCTCCGTCAAAACGGTCCAGTAGACCACCGTGCCCAGGCATTATGCTTCCCGAATCTTTGACGTCAAAATTACGCTTAAAGAGCGATTCTGCCAAATCGCCCAAAACACCTGCAAGAAAAACAGTTACAGACAGCGATAAAATCAGGGTTAATGAAAACTCTGTAATCTTTGTATAGTAAATAGTTATACCTGCAATCAACGATGTAATGAGTCCTCCAAAAAAACCCTCCCAAGACTTCTTTGGAGAGACAGACGGGAAGAGTTTATGTCCGTTTTTCTGCCCGAAAGCCATTCCAAAAACATATGCCCCCACATCTGAACTCCATAATAGAATAAAGAGAGCCAAGAGCGGATATGGGTTATACTCACCCGAGTTGGTAAAAAGTATGGTATTTAGCAACGAGAAGGGGAGTGCAATGTAAATTAGAGACATAAAAAGAAAGGAGCTGCACTTGTAGCAATCTTGCGGGTTATTGCTCCGGCTGTCTTTATCAAAAAGAACTGCAGCGTATATGGCAGTCAAAGGGATGGCTATAATCCAAAAAAAGTTGGCAGAGACTCCGTATCTGGCATTCAAATATAAAATTGTAAATAGTGTTGTTGCAGCTGCCATAACAAAGACCCTGGCACTACGGTAAGCTCTTCCAACAGATATGCTCAAAAACTCCTTTATCATAACCAGTGTTGCAAAGAGCAGAACCATCGCAAAAACGACAGGGCTTATAAACATAGACCCTGTCATTATTATAAGGAATAGCGATCCGCTCAGTGAGCGGATGATTGTGTTATTTTTCATCTTCTGTAGGAGGTTGACTTCCGGCTCTCTTTCCAAAGATCTTCTCTAAGTCTTCAGAGAATATTACCTCTTTTTCCAGAAGCTGTTCGGCAAGTTGGGTAAAGCCGGCCATATTTTCGTTGAGAATTTTTTTGGCGGTTACATATGCTTCATCAACAAATCTTTTTGCCTCGGAATCTATAAGTTCGGCCGTTTTTTCACTATAAGGTTTGCCTAGATTAAAACCTCCCGATTCGGTTGAGTCGTAGAATGAGATGTTTCCAACTGCATTACTCATACCAAGATAGGATACCATAGCGTATGCCTGCTTTGTAACCTTCTCCAAGTCGCTTAGAGCACCTGTAGATACCTTTCCGTTGATTATCTCCTCTGCAGCTCTGCCTCCAAGAGTTGCAGCCATCTCATCCATCATCTGCTCGGTTGTTGTTATCTGTCTCTCTTCCGGCAGATACCACGCAGCTCCTAATGCCCTTCCACGAGGGATGATCGTTACCTTCAAAAGTGGGTTTGCATGCGGTAGAATCCAACTTACAGTGGCGTGACCTGCTTCATGGAAAGCAATGGTCCTCTTCTCCTGCGGCGATATTATTTTACTTCTCTTCTCCAATCCGCCAATTATTCTATCTACAGCATCAAGAAAATCTTGACGATCTATAAACTCCTTGTTTTTTCTGGCTGCAATGAGAGCAGCTTCGTTACACACATTGGCTATATCTGCACCTGAAAAACCGGGTGTCTGTTTTGCAAGGAATCCGATATCAAATCCATCTATAAGCTTAAGGTTTCTTAGGTGAACCTTAAAAATATCTATTCTCTCCTTTAGTTCGGGCAGATCTACATGAATCTGCCTGTCGAATCTACCCGCTCTCATTAGCGCCTTGTCTAGTATATCTGCACGGTTTGTAGCTGCAAGGATAATCACACCCGAGTTAGATCCAAAACCGTCCATCTCTGTAAGGAGCTGATTTAAAGTGTTCTCTCTCTCGTCATTAGATGAGAATCCGGCATTCTTACTTCGTGCTCTGCCAACTGCATCTATCTCATCTATAAATACAATACACGGGGCTTTCTCTTTAGCTTGACGGAATAGGTCTCTCACTCTGGATGCTCCCACGCCCACAAACATTTCAACAAAATCCGACCCCGAGATTGAAAAGAAAGGTACATTGGCCTCCCCTGCAACCGCTTTGGCTAGAAGGGTCTTACCTGTACCCGGAGGTCCAACAAGAAGAGCCCCTTTTGGGATCTTACCACCCAGATTGGTGTATTTTTTTGGATTTTTAAGAAAGTCAACAATCTCCATCACCTCTACCTTTGCCTCCTCTAACCCTGCCACATCTTTAAATGTAACTTTTGTGTTGTTATCTTTATCGAAAAGCTTTGCCTGAGATTTTCCTACAGAGAAGATTCCCCCTCCTCCTTGATTCCCACCCATAGAGCGATTCATTCTTCTGAACATAAAGATCCACAATCCAACAATTATTAGAGGAAAGAGCAACCACTCCATAGCTTTACCAAAATAGTTGGTTCTCTCTTCTGTCTCTACAACAAACCTCTCTTGGTTGGGTAGCTGTTGTAAAACAGACTCAAATTGCTCTTCGGGATTAAAATTTGAAGATACTATAAAGTAGAATTGAGGCCCAAATTTTGGCTCCTTTCCTCCGAACTTCTCTTTATATTTAAACAGACTGTCTTTTTTAATGAAAACTTCTGCCCTATTCAGGTTGGTCACATACACAATCTTCTCTACATCTCCTGCAGAGACCATGCTGTTTTTAACATTGAGCCATTCAGTTTTTACAGGTTCACCTCCATCATAAGAGGTCCACATGTAAGCTATAGCCCCCAACAATATTATATATATCCATATAATATTGAATTTAGGAGGCCATATTTTTGTGAATTGCTTATTCTGATTCTTGTTATTTTTAGGTTCTTCCATTTATATTATTAATCTTGATATATTGTTCTCTCTGCATCTGCCCATAAATCCTCCAGACGATAGAACTGTCTGTACTCCGTCTGAAAAACATGTACCACTATATTCCCATAGTCGAGAATAATCCAGAATGCGTTCTCTTTACCCTGCATTCTAATAACTTTTCTCTTACACTCCTTGAGCATCATCTCCTCTACGTTGTCTGCAATAGCAACTACTTGCGGTCTGGAGTCGGCGTTGCATACCATAAAATAGTCACATATGGCAGTACCTATAGACTTGAGATCTAATGAGCATACAAAGTTTGCTTTTTTATCGAGCATTGCATCTGCAATGCACTTTAACTCTTTTTTGTCGATGTCGATATCAGAAATTATTTTCTTTGTGGTATCAACAGGTGTGATTTTTTTCTTAACTGGCACAATAATTGTTTTATTGGTTACTGATTTTTGACAAATTTACTGCAATTTTGCGGCCAACAACAAATTTATTACTATGGCATTTAAGATTAATTGGATTGAAACGATTGACTCTACTAACAATGAGGCACTTAGGCAGTTTCACGAGTGTGACGATTTTACAGTCTTTGCAACTAGTTACCAGACAAGTGGCAGAGGTCAGAAGGGGACAGTATGGGAGAGTGCACCCGGAAAGAATCTTACTTTCTCTATTGTAATCAAATCTGATTTTATAAAAGCTGAAAACCAGTTTATTATAGCGCAGATTGTAACTATAGGAATTAAGAGGTACCTCAAGTCAAAAGGGATAGAGGCAAAGATAAAGTGGCCCAACGACATCTATGTAGGTGATAAAAAGATCTGCGGAATCCTTATAGAGCACTTTTTGTCCGGCGACACTTTGTCAGGTTCAATTGCAGGAATAGGTTTAAATGTGAATCAAGCGACCTTTGTTTCAGATGCTCCTAACCCGGTATCTATACTCAATTTATTAGGAAAGGAGTTAGATCTTCAAGAGGAGTTGGAGGCTCTTGCCGGTTTTATATACGATATCTACTTCCCTTTCTCTGCCTTCACGTCAAGTGCCTCTATTAACCGACTAGATAAAGAGTATCACGACTCTTTATACAGATTGGAAGAGTTTCATAAATTTCAGGAGACGCCTGCCGGCAATATTGTAGAGGCCAGGATTACCGGGATAGACTCAAATGCTTGTCTTATTTTGGAACAAGAAGATGGTACGGTAAAGAGATACCACTTTAAAGAGATAAAGTACATTCTTTAAGATTCTGAATTGCAACCTCGGGATTTTCTGCTTTAAAAACAGAGTTACCCGCAACTAATATATCAGCCCCGCTCTCTATAAGAAGTGGGGCATTTTTTGCGTTTACACCTCCGTCAACTTCAATCAATACGCCCGGTGAATTTTTGATAATCATCTCTTTTAGCTTAGCTATTTTGCGATACGACCTCTCTATAAAACTTTGACCTCCAAAACCCGGGTTTACACTCATAATAAGGACAAAATTTATTTGTGATAAGATTTCGGAGAGCATCTCTACAGGTGTATGAGGATTTAATGCAACCCCTGCTTTCATCCCAGCAGATTTTATCTTTTGAACCGTTCTGTGAAGATGGGTACAGGCCTCGTAATGAACGCTAAGGTACTCAACTCCCGCTTCGGCAAAGTGATCTATATACCTATCGGGATCTACTATCATAAGGTGGGCATCCAGAGGTTTGTGAGCCTCCTTTGCAATAGCTTCTACTACAGGGAATCCGTAAGAGATATTTGGAACAAATACTCCATCCATTATGTCTAGATGGAACCAATCGGCAGAACTCCGGTTAACCATTTTGCACTCTTCTGCAAGATTGCCAAAATTTGCAGAGAGCATAGATGGCGCAATTATCACAGACATATCTTTCTATTTTATTCTCTCCAGTACATCTATAAGTAACAGGCGAAACTTATCTACAGATGCAATCTCTAATCTCTCGCCGGGAGCATGTGCCCCTTTGATTGTTGGGCCAAATGAGATCATATCTAAGTTGGGATATATATCAAGGAAGAGACCGCACTCCAATCCTGCGTGAATAGCCCTCACTATTGGCTCTGTGCCAAAAAGTCTTTTGTACGACTCTCTGCATACGGTTAGAAGAGGGGAGTCTGTCTTTGGCTTCCATCCAGGATATTCGCTCTCGTGGGTTACCTCTGCACCGGCAAGTATAAGTGCAGATTCAACTCTTCTGGCTGCGTTGTACCTTGCTGAGTTGATTGAGCTTCTTTGACTGGTTCCAACTCTGATGGTTTGATCTTCTGTCTTAATTGAGGCCAGATTTGTAGAAGTTTCAACAAAACCCTCAATATCTTGACTCATTGCAAGTACTCCGTGTGGAATGGAATTTAATGAGAGTATGACTCTGGTTTTGGTATCTTCATCTATACATGTGGAGTAGCCTTCTGCAGTCTCAAATTTTCCATGCAGTTCAGGGTCGCTTACTCTGTGTTCGTCTGAGCTCTCCATCACAGTGGTTGTAAAAAGCTTCTCTGCACGCTCTTTTTGCTCTTTGTCTATTGCAATATGAGCAAATGCCTCCCTTGCAATCGCATTTCTCTTGTTACCACCATCTATTACACAAAGACGAAAATCTATACCCTCTGAGTAAAGAAGGTAGAGATACCTTAAAAGTATTTGATTTGCGTTTGCTCTGTTCTTATGGATGTCGTCTCCGCTGTGTCCTCCTGTGGCTCCGTAGATTCCGGCTCTAAACTGAAGCAGGTTCTCGGGTAGCTGCTCTCTGGTGTATTTGAACCTTCCGGTTGTATCAATACCTCCGGCGCAACCTATAAACAACTCTCCTTCGTCTTCTGAATCGAGGTTAATTAGGATATTACCTGTTATAAATCCGGGTTTTAATGATTTAGCTCCAACAAGGCCAGTCTCCTCCTCTGTTGTGAAGAGGGCCTCTATTTTACCGTGTTTTATACTACTTGAGTCAAGCACGGCAAGCTGTGCAGCCATACCTATTCCACAGTCGGCTCCTAGGGTGGTCTCTTTTGCAATAATCCAACCATCCTCCTCTACGTAAGTGATAGGATCTGTGTCAAAATTGAAACTGCTGTCGGAGTTTTTTTCACACACCATATCGGAGTGGCTCTGTAGCACTACGGTAGGGGCGCTCTCCATTCCCGCCGTAGCATCTTTTACAATAACAATATTACCCGCCTCATCCTCCTTGCATTCCAACTCTCTTTCTGAAGCAAATTTTTTCAAAAAGGCGATTATCTTCTCCTCTTTTCCACTCTCCCTGGGGATTTTGGTAATCTGATCGAAGATTGAAAATATTTTAGAATTCTCCATTATATTGGATTTTTATTACTCTGTTTTCAACTGCTTTTCTATCTCAGTGATATACTTGCGAAATGATCGGTCTGTGTCTAAAAGATCGCAAACTGTATTGTATGCGTGTAAAACGGTTGCATGGTCACGACCTCCTGTCTGTGACCCAATGGAGGCGAGTGAGTTCTTTGTAAGATTTCTGCTAAGATACATAGAGATCTGTCTGGCCTGAACCAACTCTCTTTTCCTTGAAGAGCTCAAAAATTGTTGAGGTTCAATTTTAAAGTATTCACAAACAACTTTCTGAATCCTGTCTACTGTTATCTCGGGCTTGTTTCTGGTTACCAATTTCTCTATAAGACTCTCTGCCAACTCCAGGTTTATCTGTTTATTCATTAGTGTTGAGTGGGCAAGCAGAGAGATAAGCGTACCCTCAATCTCCCTCATATTGGTTGAAACTCTGGATGCAATATAGGAGATTACATCCTCCGGGAGGGAAATACCGTCTTTATAGCTTTTTGCTTTAAGGATGGCTACCCTTGTGTTATAATCTGGAGGCAGAAGCTCTGCAAGGAGCCCCCATTTAAATCTTGACAAAAGCCTCATTTCTAAATCTTGAAGGTCTACAGGTGCCTTGTCAGATGTTAAGATAAGCTGTTTTCCCGATGAGTGCAGGTGGCTAAATATGTGAAAAAAGGCATTCTGAGTTCCGGTTTTTCCCGAAAATTCATGAACATCATCAATTATTAAAACATCTATCATCTGATAGAAGTGTAAAAAATCGGTCAGTTTGTTCTTTACGGTAGTTGCATCTACATACTGTGTCATGAATCTGTTTGCACTTACGTAAAGTACAATTTTCTCCGGAAAGTGTCTTTTGATTGCAATACCGATTGCCTGAGCAAGGTGTGTTTTTCCAAGACCCGAACCTCCGTATAGGAAGAGTGGGTTAAATGTCCCTTTTCCCGGGTTTAAAGATATATTGAGTCCGGCAGAGCGTGCCAATCTATTGCACTCACCCTCTATAAAGTTATCGAATGAGTAGTGAGGGTTCAGCTGAGGGTCTATCTCGAGCTGCTGAAGGCCTGGAATAACAAATGGATTGGTTATGTTGCCGGCTTGATTGGGGAAGGGAACAGATTTATTCTTAATCTCCGGTGAATTTTGTTGTGGGATGGTGATTACCTCCTCTCCGCTAACAACTCTTACATTGTACTCCAGCTTGGCCTCTTTACCCAATTCTCGTTTTAAAGCTTTGCTGATAAGGTCTATATAGTGCTCTTCCAGATACTCTCTGAAAAAATTTGAGGGAACCTCAATTGTTATGACAGGCCCATTAAGCTTTACTGCTTTTATCGGCTCGAACCATGTTCTGAAACTTTGAGGCTGTATAATGTCACGCACAATTCGCAGACAATTATTCCAAACCAAAGTATGCTTAGGTTCTGTCATAGGTTAAGGATTAGTTAAGATTGGAAAACAAATTTGGGGATAAATTCTTTAAAAAAAAAAGAAAAAAGACTTGCTTTTATCATTTTTTTGGCAATAGATTGTATCTCAATAACAAAAAAAATACTTTTTTTTTATCATTTAAAATTCTTTAAAAATCAGCTTAATATAAAAAATATTTTACTTAAAAAACACTGATTTTAATATATTTTTTTGGATTTTTTGTTATATTGAGAACGAGCTCGTCTATATCCCTTATGAGGCCTTCAATAGAGTTGTGCAGAGAGTCTGTTTGCATCAGTTTTCCAAAAGATCCTTCGGGATTTTTTATCTGAATTAAGAGATCTTTAAGTTCGTTCATGGTTCCGGCAATGTCTGCTCTTTTTAATGAATCTGTAATCTCAACTACATTGTCCAGCCCTTTGTTCAGCTTGCCTGTTGTCTCGCCAAGTTGAGCAGATAGAGAGTTTATCTTTATTATCATCTCTTTAACTTGAGGCGTTGCCCCTTTGAGATCGTTTGCCATTGAAGATGTCGCCTCAAGTGTTTTGCTTAAGTCTCTCAACGATTTTGCAATATCCTCTTTTGCTCTGGGGCTGAGAATCTCATTAACATTATCTACGGTTGTGTTAAGTGAGAGGATCAATTTTTTAATGTCATTTTTAAGCGGAAGGAACTCATCGGTGAGCATTGTTATTAATCCGGTCTCGGTTGCAGACATAAGTGTGTCTTTGTCTCTAAGGTGTATGGAGCCGTCGCCTATATTTATTCGCAGCGCCTTTGTTCCTAGTAAATCTGCAGAGTATATTTCGGCAACAGAGTTGGCAGGTAATACATAGTCGCTCTTAACTCTTAATTTTACAATAAAATTATCTCTCTCCTGAATATAATCTATCGTTTCAACTGTTCCAACTTTTAACCCCCTTATATAAATGGGCCCGGTGGCTGTAAGCCCCTCTACGTTGTGATAAACGGCGTAATATGTATTGCGTTTACTAAAGAGGTCCTGCCCTTTTAAATAATTGATAACTACATATATAGAAAATAGTGTTACAATTGCAAACAGACCTATTTTTTGTTCTTTTGATAATTTCATAATTACGTATTTCTCTAATCTATTCTATTGTTATCTATTGATAGGAACTATCTCTCCATTCTCTACTTTAATGATAAATGCCTGAGGAAATAGAGTTCTGATCTTTTCAAGCTCTCTTCTTGCAGCTTCGGTGTCTGAATACTCTCCAACGGTATATTTATATAAATTGTTGTGTTTAATGTACTTTGCGTTTTTCATACCTTTAAGGTCTGCAGCTCCCGATGGGAGTATCTTACCCACTGCTAAAATCTGAATTCTGTAATGACCGATTGAGACAGGTGGCTTGCTCTCTTTAACTGTGTTATCATTTGTAGAGGTGTCAGCAGGTATTCCTGTAAGGTATATATCTCTGGTTGGTGCTGCTGCCTCAAACTGCCTTTTGTACTCGGTGAGAGCATTTAGTATTAGTGTTGCAAATCTGTCGTGATTATTTTTGTCTGTAAGGACTTTCAAATCTCCGCTATTAGAAATGAAACCAAGCTCTACCAGTACAGATGGCATGCTTGTTCTCCAAAGTACCAGAAGAGGAGCTTGTTTTATGCCTCTGTTCACTTTTATAGGTCCAAAACCAAACTGCTTCTGAACCAGTGAGGCAAAGGCCAAGCTTTGTTCAAGGTGAGCATTCTGCAACAGAGAAAAAACAATATAAGACTCGGGGTCATTAGGATTAAACCCCTCATACCTGCTGCTATAATCATCTCCCTCCAGAAGAATAACACTGTTCTCCAGCATTGTTACCTCCAGATTTGAGCTTGTTTTATCCACTCCCATTACAAAGGTCTCAGATCCTGTTGCTGCTCTCGACCTTGCTGCGTTAACATGTATCGAGATAAATAGATCGGCTTTGCTTTTATTGGCAATTTCGCTTCTTTTGTCAAGTGGTACAAATACATCTCTGTTGCGAGTGTATATAACCTCAATAGAGGGGTAGAGAGATTTTATCATCTCGCCCAATTTTAGAGATACAGAGAGGGTTATATCTTTCTCTTTTACTCTGCCATCGGGGCTTATGGCCCCTGGGTCGGTACCTCCGTGTCCCGGATCTATAACAATCTTTCTTATCTGCATCCCCGATCCGTTTTGAGAGATGAGAGGGGTGACAAGCAGCAGAGAAATTATGATCAAAAGTGCTCTGAGAGGCATAATAGTTGCTAAATATAATTAACTTTGCGAGTCACAAATGTAGCACATTTTATTAAACCTTATACCATTTTGGTTTTGAGAAAAGAGTTCCTTTTACTTGTCTTAATACTGTTTTTATCTCTTTTCAGAAGAGATGCAGCTGCTTTTAACAATAGAGGGGTGTCAAAATTATCTCAGGACACACTAAAAGTAGGCGATACAATCAGAGTGCGAGATACCATCAGAGTGCGAGATACCATAAAGGTAAGAGATTCTCTAACAGCTCAAGACTCGGCCAGAATGAGAGGGTCTCTTCTTTTTCCTGCTTTCTCAGGGGCAAAGGACTCAATTATTGAGGATTTTTCGGGTGGAAAGAGAATGATTTACTACTATGGCGATGTGACTGTTAAATATGGTAGTCTAGAACTTAAGTCGGCCTATATGGCGTATGATTTGGATACTAAAACTGTATTTGCTTCGGGTGTAAAAGACACTGCGGGGGTTCTTCAAGGAAAACCAGAGATGACAGAGGGGAGGGATAAGTATACTATGGAGACGGTCTATTACAATTTCGACTCCAAGAAGGCCAGAATAACCAATATGGTTACTCAGGAGTCAGATGGTTTCCTTCATGGGAAGCTCCTAAAGAAGATGCCCGATAACTCAATCAACATATCCGGTGGAAAGTACACGACATGCGATCACGATCATCCTCATTTTTATTTGCAATTAACAAATGCAAAGATGGTTAACAAGCCAAATAAAGTTACTGTATTTGGCCCGGCATTTTTAGTACTTGAAGATGTACCAACACCTTTTGCTCTCCCGTTCGGCTTTGTGCCAAATCAGCCAACCAGGGCGAGTGGAATACTATTTCCAACCTTTAACGAAGAGGCATCAAGGGGATTCTCTGCAAAGGGCTTAGGATACTACTTTGTATTTGGTGACCATTTCGACGCCACTCTTACAACAGACTTGTACTCTTTGGGCTCGTGGAATGCTCTACTTACCTCTAGATATAAAAAGAGGTATAAGTACGATGGAAATATGAGTGTGAACTACTCTGTTAATCAGATAGGGGAGCAGGGCTCTCCAGATTTTTATCAATCCAGGGATTTTTCTGTGAGGTGGAGTCATTCACAAGATCCAAAATCAAGGCCGGGAACCTCATTCAGGGCATCGGTAAATTTTGCAACACCTTTAAATGACAGATTTAACTCATACGATATTCAGCAGAGTCTTCAGAATCAGATATCGTCATCGGTATCGTACGGGAAGACGTTTGCCGATTCTCCATTCTCTCTGTCATTAAACTTACTTCATAGTCAGAACTCACTGGATAGCTCGTACGCTTTAACTGTTCCGAATATTACCCTCACTATGAACAGAATCTTCCCTTTTAAAAAGAGAGAGGCAGCCGGAAAGGAGAAGTTTTATGAGAGTATTTCATTTAGTTACAATACCAATTTAGATAATAAAGTCAATTTTAAAGCCAGTGAATTTGGCAAAGATAACTTCTTGTCTAAGTTCAGAAGCGGAATGCAGCACAGTTTCCAGATTGGTCTGCCAACCTTCGACCTCTTTAAATATATCCAATTTTCTCCGGGAGTTAACTATGGTATGAATTGGTTTTTCCAACAGAACCAAAAATTTTATAACGAAGAGACTAACAGGGTAGAGGACAACATAGGCGATATATTCAGTAATTTTGGTGTCACAACAGATTTTTCTGCATCAATAGCGGCCAGTACTATATTGTACGGGATGTTCAATTTTGGGCCCCGGGCAACTGTTCAAACAATCAGGCATGTGGTTAAGCCGTCTATATCTTTTAGTTTCAGACCCGAGCAGGGAACAAGAGCCAATGGTTATCGTAAAATGAACTATACCGATCAAGACGGTAAAAAACAGGAGTTGGAGTATAATATATACGATGGTCTTCTTTTTGGATACCCATCAAAGGGTAGTTCTGCTGCTATGAACTTTACACTCGGGAACAATATAGAGGCAAAGGTAAAAAGTCAAAAAGATACCACAAATGGTGGTATTAAAAAGATAAAGCTGATAGATAACCTCTCATTGAACGGTTCGTATAACTTTCTTGCCGACTCTATTAATTTATCTAATATCTCTATGAGCATGAGTACTACCGTATTTGGTTCGTTGGCTTTTAATGCTAACGCAAATCTGGACCCCTATGCGGTGGATTCTCAAGGGCGTAAATATAATAAACTCAACCTACTCACCCAAGGGTGGTTAAATTTGGCCAGACTTACCAATGCCTCTATGTCTTTATCATACCAGTTTTCCGGTAAAGGTGAACGAAAAGGTGCCGGAATGGGACTTCCGGAGAAGAGAGGTTCTGCCGGGAGAGAGGGTTCAGACTACATAAGGGTGTACGAGCACCCCGTAACAGGAGAGTACATTCCGGGCGGATGGGTTTACTATCTCGATCCTAACAACCCATGGTCTGTAAATGTGAACTACAACTACTCCTATAACCGATCTTACTCAAATGTTGGAGGTAGGTTGAATACGCTGCATAATCATATGCAAACTTTGGGTCTCTCTGCTCAACTCCGTCTGGGTAAAGATTTGAATATAAATGTGAACACAGGTATAGATCTTATGAAAATGGCACTTACTACTACCCAGCTGAGTGCAACATACGACCTCCACTGTTTCCTTATATCTGTCTCTTGGGTACCTAGCGGAATGTGGGAAAGTTGGAGCTTTAGGATTAATGCTAAGGCGTCTGCACTGGCAGATCTGCTCCAATACAAAAAGAGTGCAAGCTATTGGGATAGGGGTAGAGGTTTCTAATTTGATGTAATAATAATATAAATACCAAAATGCGATGAAAAATGTAATATCTTCTTCCTTGGCCCCAAAGGCAGTGGGCCCATATAGTCAAGCCATAGAGTGCAACGGAATGCTGTTTGTATCGGGACAGCTGCCGATAGATGCCTCTACAGGCGAATTTGTTCCAGGTGGTGTTAAAGAGCAGGCAGAACAGGTTCTTAAGAATATCTCATACATTCTTAAAGAGGCAGGTTACGACTTTTCCAATGTTGTAAAATCTACCGTATATCTTACCAGCATGAGTGATTTTGCCGCTATGAACGAGGTTTATGCCTCTTTTTACAGTGAGCCGTATCCGGCTAGAGTTGCCTATGCAGTGGTTGCTCTTCCAAAAGGTGCTCTTATAGAAATAGATGTAATTGCAGCTAAGTAGAGAGGTAACGCAATTATACATGTCCGGCCTCATTGTTTTTGTTTTTTCATAAAAAAATATTAATTTTGTACATCATTTTTGATCTAACGGATAAATCACATCCACATAAATAAATCAATGTACGATATACTAGAACTAAGCAAAAAAAGTCAGGAAGAACTTATTGCTATTGCCAGTAATCTAAAGATTGCAAAGGCAAAAAGCTTTTCAAAAGAAGATCTCATTTACGAGATTCTCGATGAGCAGGCAAAAGTTGGCAGTAATTCAGATGACTTACCAACAAGGAGGCCGGTTGTAAAGAGAGAGACCAGAGGAAGAAAGCCCTCAGCACAACCTAAACCGCAACAGTCAGAACCAAAACAACAACCTCCTCAGCCAAAGGCGCAAAACCAACAATCTAAACAGCATTCTGCTCAGCCAAAGGCGCAAAACCAACAGCAAAAAACCAACAATCAGCAACAGTCAAAAACTCACAATCAATCTACCGTAAAGGAGTCTAATCAGACAAATACTGTTGCACCGGAGCACTTACAAATCAAACCTGTTATTTCTCAATCAACTCAAATAGATTCACCTGCTCTAGAGATTTTGGACCCACCAAAAGTTATTCAGCAAAGCATAAATGAGCAAACACCTGCAAATAAATCTTCAGCTCAACCGTTACCACAGAATCCACAAAGTAAAGATAAAGGGCTCAGATCGAGAAGAGGAAAGAAAAACGAGAGCACCAAGGAGGTTGCTGCTGCCGTAGTCTCTGTTTTGGAACAGATTTCTGAGAAAAAGTTAGAGAAAGACGAATCTGTCTCTATTTTGATTGATTTCCCCGAACAAGAGAGTCAAGAGTTATCGACCCCTACAGAAGATCAATCTCAAAAAATTGAAACTGCAAAGAGGGAGAATGGTAATAAGCAGCATGATAATATTAAAGAGAACAGGAGATATATTGCCTTCGAAGGTGTGGTAGATGCTACCGGAGTATTGGAGATAATGCCAGATGGATACGGGTTTCTAAGATCGTCAGACTATAACTATTTAAACTCTCCCGACGATATTTATGTATCTCAATCGCAGATAAAGCTTTATGGATTAAAAACGGGAGACACTCTTGTTGGAGAGATAAAACCTCCAAAAGAGGGAGACAAATACTTTCCTTTGGTAAAGGTGAAGCAGATAAATGGGAGAAGCCCCGAATTCATAAGAGACAGGGTACCTTTCGATTTTCTTACACCACTTTTCCCTACAGAGAAGTTCAATATAACATCTAACGGGCATAACAATTTATCAACTAGGGTGGTAGATCTTTTTGCTCCTATTGGAAAAGGTCAAAGGGGCCTTATTGTAGCTCAGCCGAAAACAGGTAAGACTGTACTTTTAAAAGACATTGCAAATGCAATTGCCGACAATCACCCGGAGGTCTATATGATTGTTCTTCTAATAGATGAGAGACCAGAAGAGGTGACTGATATGGCACGTAGCGTTAAGGGTGAAGTTATTGCCTCTACATTTGACGAACCGGCAGAGAGACATGTAAAGGTTGCCAACATAGTTTTGGAGAAAGCTAAAAGATTGGTAGAGTGCGGACACGATGTTGTTATATTATTAGATTCCATAACACGTTTAGCCAGGGCATTTAATACTGTTCAACCGGCTTCGGGCAAGGTATTAAGTGGTGGAGTTGATGCAAACGCTCTTCATAAACCAAAAAGATTCTTTGGTGCTGCAAGAAACATTGAGAATGGAGGATCTCTTACAATACTTGCTACTGCTTTAACCGATACCGGCTCTAAGATGGACGACGTAATCTTTGAAGAGTTCAAGGGTACCGGAAATATGGAGTTACAACTAGACAGAAAGCTTTCAAATAAACGAGTATTCCCTGCGGTTGATGTAACTCTCAGCAGTACAAGGAGAGAAGATCTCCTCTTCGATAAAGAGACTCTGAATAGAATATGGATACTACGAAACTATCTCGCCGATATGAATTCGGTAGAAGCAATGGAATTTATGAAAACCCGACTCATTAGAACAGAGAACAACACCGAGTTTCTTCTATCAATGAACGGTGAGTAGTAAGTTATAACCCAAAAAGGTGAAGCAGCACACCTACTGTTATGCCTACAACCAGATTAATAGCTTTGGCAAGTACAAAGCTATTTTTGCTTTCTGCAAGAAGGGGTAATGCGGTGTGCCCATCCTGGGCTATAGAGCTTGCGAGTAAAACACTGAATGGGATCAAACCTCCTGCAAAGAGGGTAACAAAAACCATATGTGGCCCCGATTCAGGAATCATCCCTATTACAACCGCTATAACAATCATGAGGTAAATATTTTTTGCCAACCACTCCTCTAAGTGTAGGAATTGCATTCCAAAGTGAATAATGGCCAATGCACCGAAGGTCCAGAAGAAGATAGATTTCAAATGCTTTTTTACAACATGTCCCCAAAGGTGCTCCTTAATAAAGTGTTCGCTTGCCCTAGCCGTTAAAAAAAGAGTGATTAAGCTTACTCCTGCAAAAATCAAATTAATCCACCTCTCGTTGAAGATGTCAAAATTTACATGATTGTGAATGTCGGTATGGCTATGCACATGACCATGAGTTTCGCACACCTCCCCTTCAACAATATGTGATGAATGGTCATGTTCCAACAAGCCTATGGCTACGGCAGCAATAAAAAGTGCAATTCCGGCCATAATCAGTGCTCTCTCTTTAGAGATTTTTTTCAAATTAGTGGTTATGCTCCCCTTATTGTGGTTACAGCAGTTGTCGTGAAGCTCATAATGTTCAGAATCGAATGGAGCAACATCTTTTTTAATGAACTTATCTACAACTACTCCTACAATTACCCCTATAATAAACAATGATGCAAATACAATAATTGCAGTTTTAGGTATCATTGCAAGCATTATAAATGCCTCATCTCCCGAAGAAGCAATCATCATTGCTACAAGAGCTCCAAAACTTAGCAGTTTATGGGTAAAAAGTGATACAACGGCAAATCCGCCTACACATCCGGGAATAAGCCCAAGAGATGCAGCAATAAGAACTTGCCTGATTGGAGATTTTTTTAATTTTTGAAAGCTTTTGCCGTGAGAGTGGATGTTGATGTATTCTATGAGTAACATCATTATCATTACCAAACCGGTAATCAGAATACTGTTTTTTAAAGCTTCCAGTAGTGTGTTCATCTGTTTTTGTAAATGTTAATAAGTTCGCCGGCTGCCACAAATGAGCTCATGTTTCCGTTTAATACACTTGATTCGTACTCTTTAAGACGCTTTTCAACGCTTGGGTTTTCGTAAAACATGCTTTTAAGCTCTTCATGGATAGTTTCGTACATCCAGTATCGAGATTGTTCCATCCTTTTTTTATTGTAGTAACCGTTTTTATGAGTGAGGTCAAAAAATTGGTAAATCTTGGCTAAAACATCTTCGAGTCCGGTTTTGTTCACTGCAGATGTAGTTAATGCGGTTGGTACCCAACCCGATTCTGTGGGAGGGAAAAGGTGTAGAGCATTAGAGTACAATGCCTTGGCTAGAGTAGCTTTCTCAATATTGTTCCCATCTGATTTTGTAATTGCTATGAGATCAGACATTTCCATAATACCTCTTTTGATCCCTTGAAGCTCGTCTCCTGCTCCGGCAAGCATAAGCAGAAGAAAGAAGTCACTCATGGAGTGTACTGCTGTCTCCGATTGGCCAACACCAACAGTCTCAATAAAGATAACATCAAAACCGGCTGCTTCACAAAGTATAATGCTCTCTCTGGTTTTTCTGGCAACCCCTCCAAGAGACCCTCCGCTTGGACTAGGTCTGATAAAGGCATTCGGATCGTTGCACAGTGTCTCCATTCTGGTTTTATCTCCCAGTATGCTTCCCTTGGTCTTCTCACTGCTGGGATCTATAGCTAAAACAGCCAGCTTGTGCCCTCTTTCTGTAATTAGAGATCCGAAAGATTCAATAAAGGTGCTCTTTCCGGCTCCCGGAACACCGGTTATACCAATTCGCATAGATTTTACGGCTAAAGGGAGGCATCTGGAAATTAACTTCTGAGCCATATGCCTATGGTCGCTCCTCGAGCTCTCTATCAGTGTAATGGCCTGACTGAGTATCGTTGTATTTCCGTTTTTAATACCCTCCAAATACTCCTCTTCCGACAGGTTTTTGCCCATCTTATGTTTATAGAAGTTTCCAATATAAGGATTAACAACAGGTGGCTTCTCTACCCCCTCATTTACCTTGAGTGCTGTTTCAAAATTTTTATCCATTATCTCGTTCTCTAATCTCTATCTGTTAACCACCCCTGTGATAATAAGATTCATAACCGGTCTGCTTGGTGAATTGGTTATTAAAGAGAGTATATATCCCTTTTCTCCTGTCTCCGTGCCAACTACTATACTTGCTTCAATTATCCCGGTAGAGCCGGGTGTAATCTTTGTAGGGTGCTTTACTTTTATATTTGGCTCAGATATGTCAATTTTATGAATAATCAGATCTCTTCTTCCTAAGTTTCTTATTCTGAAAGAGGCCAATACAGAGCTGCCTTGCTTTACGGAACCGAAATCGAAAGTGCTGCTGTTGGCCATTGGAACCGGTGCATTGTCGAGCTCTTCCTTTGTAAGTGAGCGAAAATTATCTCTTATGTTAGCTTGAATAGTAAACTCTTTTCCACTTATTGCTCTTCCGTTTACAACAAAAATTGGGGTTAACGATATTGAACCCCAGGTATTGGTTTGTGAACTGTTAAATGTTATCTCTAACTCACCTCTTTTACCGGGTGCAATGGATTTGGGATTAACATCCATTCTCACTCCTGCAGGAAGGGCAGAAAAACTTACCTCTGCAACTCTAGATGATGTATTGGCTATCTCAATAACCTCTTTTCTGATTTCGCCTCTGGCTATATTCCCCAAATCTATATAGGAACTCCTAAGCGAAATCTCTCCGTAGTTTACCGGAAAAAGCTCTTTTAAAGTTTTGGATTTCTCATGAACTACTCCTTTGATTCTGAGTACTACCGGCCTTTGCTCTCCTGTTATATAGACAGTTAATGATTTATCGAAGGGGTAGGGACCTTGATCATTTAAAAAAGTAGCATCTATTTTTCCCGACTCTCCCGGCATTATCGGACTCCTTGTCCAATCTGTTGTTGTACATCCACATGACGATATAACAGTTTGTATTACAACAGGTTGCTGGCTTGTATTTTTGAATGTAAAGGTGTATTTGTGATGACCCGAATTGAGCATAATATCACCAAAATCGTGTACAGTTTTTACAAACTCTACTTTTTGCGGTTGAGCACCCGAAATAGCATACACAGCCATCGAAATAGCAGTAAGCACACACTTTATAAAATTTGATCTTCTCATTTTCAAAGCTATGATTAACTGTTAGCAATTACAAAGATACAATTTGTATTTGTTCTATTAAACCTATTTTCTATCTTTGCAATAATTAAACCAATTTAAAACTTAGTTATAATGGCTTACAAAATTTCTGAAGACTGCACCGCTTGCGGAACATGCATAGACGAGTGCCCAGTTGAGGCAATCTCTCCTGGTGACATCTATTCAATCGACCCTAACATTTGCACAGATTGTGGAACTTGTGCAGATGTTTGTCCTGTTGGTGCTATCAGCCCTGCGTAACTCGCAATAAAACTGATTTAAAACAGAGTCCACCTAAATCAGGCGGACTCTGTCTCTTTTTATGAACCCCTCTCTCTATCTCTCCTTCACTATTAACAGTCTGTTTTTTGTATCATGAAGTTCATGAGTGTAAAGAGATCTTCTCTCACCCTGATCAACTATAGAAGCTCTAAAACTGTACTCACCTTCGCTAAGGTCTAACTCTAAATTAAAGACCTTTATTGGGCTTACTCCTGCAGGAGATATCTCCGGCAAAGGTTTAAGTATTACCTCTTTAAATATCTCGTTCTCTTTAAAGATTAAGAGTTCAAGCTCTTCTTCGCCCCAATTATGGGCTAAAAAAATGTATGTCAACTCTCCTCTCCTGTAGTAACCATTCTTATAATCAATTTTCCCTCTATCCAAGAGAGTTGGAAAAGTAATATTTACATGCCGAGAGTCTTTATACAACTGATAATTGCTCTCTTTACTCTCAGTAAAAGTAAGAGCGTTCCAGCCATAGTGTTCTATCTCGCTTACATCACTTTTTGAGCAAGAGTTAATTGTAATTAAGAGTGCCGATAATAAAAGAATTAATTTTGTTGTTCTTTGTTTCATAATATAAAGTTTTATAGTTAATTGATTACCAGTTAATTTTGTAGCCAAAAAGGTATACCGAAGAGCTCTTTGGTTTAAAAGTAAATGACTCTAAACTCTCTTGTAGTGCTTGACTATCTAAAGGATTACAAAAAAGGATAATATGTGAGCCCCCGTCTGTAAAAATCCAAGGAGTGTCGTTATTGTTTACTCTATTGAGTCTTACTGTGGATACTCCAAATACCTCCACACCGTTCTCCCTATAAGAGTACTCTACCTCTATGAAAATGTGATTATATAAATTATTCACTAAAGTCATATTAGAGGGAGAGGGCAAGTTCAAGCGTGCATAAATAACAAGCGTGTAATATTCTATCTCGTTTGTAGTTTGATTGTGATGTTTAATCTCTATTGTGGATACAGATATGCTCAATGTGTCATACACAGTAATATTGCAAGAAGCACTATAACCACCCTCTTGTGTGATAGCTGTAATAGTACACACACCGTTAGAATTTGCAGATACCTCTCCCGAAGGGCTTACACTGGCAATAAGGTTATTAGAGCTGTACCACTCTATAATTTTATTTCCTGCATTGTGAGGATGCACAACTGCTCCGATTGTTAACTTCTCTCCCCTGATTAACTCTGCAGAGCTCATCTCAATATCCACTCCTGTTACAGGAGACAGTCCCTCTATAACTTGTATATCAAGCAATCCGTAAGTATATGAACCATCTGCAGATGATGCTTTGATCTTGGTATTTCCCACCGAATGAGCAGTTACATTACCTAATCCATCGACAGTTGCAATTGAACTATTATAAGAAGACCAGAACAGTTGCTTGTTGGATGCATTATAGGGTTTTATCTCTGCCATCACCCTTATCTGTTCACCCGGTATAAGTGTCTCTTTTATGCTATTGAGAGAGATTGACTCAATTAACACATTGGACTCCCTCTTTAATACAGAAATTTGAGCAAAACCTTTTACGCCCGAACCATCTAAGGACGAACCAATTATCACACACTCCCCCTCTTTGCTGCCAGTAATAACTCCCGCTTCGTTTACGGTGGCTATAGATATGTCAGATGAGCTCCATACCACTCTTTTATCGGTTGCCTCTTCAGGATAGATCAAATAACTCAAAAACGTGCTCTCTCCTTCATATATTGTGCTTTTGTTCAGCTGAACATTAATTGAAGAGATATAAACAGGCGGAGACTCCTCTAAAAATATTGCTCTGTAATGTATGTCCGAAGCTACGGGTGTAACAGGTGGTTCCCATTTGTCGAATTTATATCCACTGTTTGGGGTGGCTGATAGTTGAGGAAGCTCATTGTACTTGTAATAACCTCCACCGGATACAATCCCTGCGCATATCGGTTCAGGTGATACTGTTACTTGATACTCTGTCTCTTTTAATTGAGATTTATCAACTCTCCAGAGAGTTCCATTGAGAGCATCTCCTTTAAAAGAGATGTTCTCCTTGTAGTGTGTATCTCTATCGATATCAAAGTTGTTAAAATTATTGTTTCCTGGATAGTATCTATAAATAACCCTGCCACTCCTCTCAGGGGAAGAGTATTGGGCGTAAATTTCAATGTAGGTACAAAGCTCAGATAATTTACCCGGATTTTTCAAAAGAGGATTATCGTTTATGCCTAATGTCCCTTGTTTGTTTTCATACAAATACAAAGGTGTTGCCGTAGAGTGCGATGAGGGCTCCAGATTTGTGTTTATAAAGTCGCCCGAATGCTCAATTTCACTTTTTATTGATGGCGAGTTTGGAGAGAAAATATTGGTATACTTGGGAACATTACAGAGCTGAATTGCTAGTATTGATATCTCAACTTGTGGATTTAAATTGACTCTGTCGAATACAAATGTAATCTTAGATAACAACCTTCTCATATTTATAATAACTAAGGAGTCATCGGCATTTACATCTCTCACACAAATAGCCGAAAAGATGCTTTTTTTTAACTGAGTAGCAGGCCTCTCTTCTCTCTTCTGTAAAAGAAGAGTAAGATTTTTATAATTGTCTACACTATCTTCTCCATAATTGGCCAATGCCACAAAAATTTTTTTCCCCGGAGACAATCTTAGCTTATTGTGGGTATTAGATAACTTCAAAAATGTAATGAAAGAGCTGTCTGCATCAAAAACTATTAAGCAGGCATCGTTTATCTCATCAGAGATCAGTGACCCTTTTACCATATCTTTTGTAGCAAGTGAAAGTGTAATTGTAACCGAATCCTCAGTATTCCTTGGTTTAGACAAATAAACGGGAGTATAATCTTTTGTATCGCAATGTGAAACCAATACTGCGGTTAAAAAGAGGATTGCTATCTTCTCTATAGTGTTTAATCTTAACATAATATTTTTTAAACAGATAATCATCATTCAAACAGGTCTTTATTAAGATTATATTTTTTAATCAAATAACTAATCTCCGGGTCTAATCCCCCCCTGTAGGCAAACTTAATATCTCTCTCTTTGGCCTTTATGAAATACTCAACAGCCCTCTCCTCATCTCCTATTCTCGAATAGATAATTGAGCAGAGATATAAGGGAAGAGCGCTTTTATGCAAGTTCTGCAATAACTCCAATGCCATCCTCTCTTCTCCTAAAGAGATGAGATTGATTGCTGTATTAACGCAACTATATCGAGACAGATATTTATATGCCTCTTCATAATCTCTATTTTGTAATAACTCTGTGCCTCTGTTGTATAAGGTGTCCGGAATCAAAGTGTG
>CAYYAM010000016.1:0-36011 GCA_964469965.1 uncultured Muribaculaceae bacterium
CTTCTAAGCTGTGGGTCTTGGGTTCGAATCCCAACCGAATCACAAAGCAAAAAAACTTAAGCCGCAATTAATTGCGGCTTATTTTTTTGAGACCCCCCACCAGGGAACGCCGAGCGCAAGCGAGGCAATCTCACTCGTCTCTTATTTTAATACATAAGCTACAACTTTGGCATCCATCTTAATATCTACTGTAACAACCAGTGGAGAGCTAACCGAACCATAGACTTTTACTGTTATTTTTTTCTCTTTTAACAGAGTTTCAGCTACCTTATCAATTAATAGAGAAGAGATTGCCGGTTTGTAACTATTGTTAAATTGAGTTATGTTTGCTACTGTAGCAATCACTCCAAAATCGTTTATTTCTAATGTTATAGAGTGTATGATTTGATTGGTTTGTAAACCATTAACAACTATTTCCAGATTACTGAGATTAATGGTTTTAATCTTGTTGAGATAGGGTTCCAGATCTATGTTGTCTGCTATTTTAATCTCCGAAACCTCATTAAAGCTGATTCCTGAAGACTTAGTTAAATCTGAATTAAATCCGGTTGGCGAGACAACAACCGGGAATTGAGTCTCCAATTTAGTGTTAATAGAAACTGTTGCAAGCTCTTTTATCTTATCACAGCTATATATGGTACATATAGCTAACACTAATACCAAATACTTAATTTTTATCTTTTTCATATTCTATTCAATTTATAACTTTAATATCATTTGTTGGCATTGTAATATGGAAAGTCGATCCCACTCCTTCTTTGCTTATTACCCATATATTTCCCTCATGTTTCTCTACAAACTCTTTACAAATCAATAATCCTAGCCCTGAACTTGGTTCTCCGTTTGTACCCTCTCTGTTTTTGGACATATTTAGTTTGAAAAGATTATTTACCATATCGGTACTCATTCCAATGCCATTGTCTTCGACTGTTATTTCTATAAAGTCTTCAGAATCTCTTTTAGCAGAAACTTTAACATACCCACCGGATGGTGTAAACTTGACAGCATTTGCGATTATGTTTCTTATAATAGTCTGAATCATATTCTTATCTGCAAAAATGTACACACTCTCGGGAATATCGAATATTAACTCTATGTTTTTATTTTTTGCAGCAAGTGTAATTGTTGAGAGGTTTTCTGAAATAGTTTCGTAAAGATCTAATTTAGAAGGGCTGAATTGTATAGATGACTGCTTCATTCTAGACCATTGCAAAAGGTTCTCAAGTAATGCGTATAATCCGTTGGCAGAGCTCCTCATATTAGTTGCAATCTCCTTTACCTCCTCTGAGGAGAGCTGCTCTGCCTCTTCTGCCATAATTTGAGTCAACCCCAGAAATCCGCTGAATGGACCTTTGAGATCGTGTGCAATAATTGAGAAGAATTTATCTTTTTCTAAGTTGTTTATCTCTAGTTGTTCGTTTTTCATAGATAGTTCGCGGGTCTTCTCTGCAACCTTCTCCTGTAAAATCTCTTTCTCTCTTTTTAAGCGCTGTTCCCTATTTCTTATAAAATTTAGAGCTGTCAAAATAAATAGTAGAGATACCGAAACGTAAAACCAAAGTGTATTCCACCAAGGATGCTTTATTTGAAACTGATATTCTACTGTCTCACTCCACAAACCCGAACTGTTAACAGCTTTAACTCTGAATTTATACCTACCGGGTTTTAAACTTCCGTAAGTTACTTCATTGATGTCTGTTAAAGTATTCCAACCTTCGTCTAAACCTTGAAGCATATACTGAAACCTCATTTTTTTAATGTGGTTGTGCGATATTGCTGTAAAACTGAATGAGATATAATTTTGATCATGATTTAATATTAATCCAATAGGTATATTGTACCATCTTGATAATGAATCGAATCGGAATCTTCCTATTTTTAAACCGTTACTAAGTATAACAGAAGAGTCGGGATTAATAGCCAAATCTGTCCACGGTATATTCTCATTAAACACTCTAACACTTGTTATTTGTAAATTAGGAGGCGGAATTTCTGTTTTAATATCACCAAAAAATGCAGTAAGACGGTCGTTTGTTCCAATCCATACTGTACCGTTTTTATCTTGTTCTATTGCCGATAGATTACAGCTTATTCCAATAAATCCCTCTTCATAGCCGTAACTAATGAATAGAGGATCGGGGCTGTTGCTTTTAACTAAATTTTTTCTTGAATTTTCCAGGATGTTTATACCAAACCTTGTTCCTGCCCAGATATTTCCTTCTTTATCTACTTCAAGAGATAGTACATGATTGTTGTTTAGTCCATTTTTTGTGTTAAACGCCTCGAAAAGACCATTTTTAAATTTTACAAGGCCTGCGCCTCCCGTACCCATCCATAATGTACCATCGCTGTCTTGCCCAATGTTATATACTGTATTGCTGAAAAAACCCGACTCTTCATTGAAAATTGTCATTTTGTTGTCTTCAACAGCTATTACCCCACCTCCATCTGTACCAAGCCATACAACTCCTTTATCATCTTCGAAAATATCAAGAATATTATTAGTAGGAAGGCCATTTTTTACGCTATAATTCGTAAAATACTCTCCGTCGAATAGTGAAAATCCCGAACCGTATGTTGCAATCCAGATTCTTCCGGTTCTATCTTCAATAATATCTCTGATAGAGTTGTCAGGCAATCCGTGAGCAGTTGTATAGGTACATGTATAGGTTCCGTCGTAGACAGATATCCCCCCTCCATCTGTCCCAAACCAAATATTACCTTTTGAGTCTTCCGATACAGTATAGACTCTGCTTCCCAATAAGCCCTCCTTTAAGCCAAACTGAGAAAAATATTTTCTCTCTACATTGTTCTCTTTTTTGATAACACCCTTTGTTGCGTAACCCCCATAAGTTCCAAACCAAAACGTTCCTTTGCTATCTTGAATAATAGACATAATCCTGCTATTACTAAGCCCTTCCCTAACAGTGTAATGATTAAACCTGTTACCGTCGAATCTTGTTAGACCTGCGCCTCTTGTTCCCAGCCATATATTACCATTTCTATCTGTCATTGAGCTTCTTATGTAATTTGATGCCAGCCCTTGAGATAGCTTGAAGTGCTCAAAGTGTTTTCCGTTGAATTTCGTGGCACCGCTGTCAATCGCTCCAAACCACATAGAGCCTTGATTGTCTTCCATTATTGTTCGTATGTGGTTGTTTATGAGACCTTGCTTTGTAGAGAATCTTGTGAATTGATTATTGTTGTACTTAACAACTCCATCATTAGACATCCCTATCCAAATTGTTTCTGACCTGTCTTTGTAGAGAAAACTGAGGTAGTTATCTACAAATCCCTCATCTTTTGAGTATATTAAAAACTCCTCTCCATTCAATATGTTTAACCCGCCACCATATGTAGCTATCCATATTTTACCATCTTTATCCTCAATAACAGCTCTTGTGTCTTTGTGGCTTAAGCCGTTTTTCTCACTATACACTGTTATCTTATTATCTTTAATTTTACTCAAGCCATTTCCTGTTGCAATCCATATTGCACCGCTTTTGTCTTCTGTTATCCAATTAACTACATCGTCTGATAAACCTTCATTTTTAGTGTATATGTATAAGTATTTCCCGTCATACATTGAAGCTCCGCCTCTGAAAGAACCAAACCATATATTCCCTTTTGAATCCTCAAAAACACTTAATATTAAATTGTTGTTCAGCCCTTGTTCGGTGGTATAGTGATAAAAATTTTTACCGTCATATTTGGTCAATCCATCGTCGGTTGCAAGCCATATATTCCCAAGTTTATCTTGAATCATACTCCTTATCTGATTATGCCTTAACCCTTGCAGAATACTGTAACTACTAAAGTTCATGGGGTTAATATCTTGAATATGCGGCTCCTTTACAGGAGCAACATCTGGTGCTTTGCAATAAATCTTAACCGGCTTTATTTCATTCACTTGTGGATTTTCAAAATATTTTCCATCTGTATAATTAATACGAGGAGATTTAATGTCAATTTTATCGGGAGATTGTGCCGGATATATAAATAAAGGCTCGGGACGCTCTTCCAATTTACCTACTCGTCTCTTAATGGGTTCCGATGCTTTTATTTTCTCAGGCGGAGTTAATGTATCTAAAAGTGATGTTATCCCTTCTATATTTATAATATTTGAGCTAATTAAGTTATCTTCTAATTTATTAGATGTTGATTTGCAAGAATATAAATATATTATAGAAAGAGCAGGCAGTAAGATAAAATATCTTATAACAGAGTATTTATATCTGTAGGTAATAATACCAATCATGATAACTTTTATTAGATATCCCTATATTAAATCATAAGCAATATACTAATAAATTCCGAGATTTTATAATTTAAAATCAGAGATCTATGGCCTGGTGTGATAGAGAAACTCTTTAAGTGAATTTAGTGAATTACGGATGGTAAATTTTCTCTTTTTTCCATTTTTGGAATCAAAAAAGGATCTATTTGCAATTAGTTGATTTTTCAGAATTTGATTAACAACTTCAGGAAATTTTGCCGGGCTTGCAGTACTTAGCAAAACAAAGTTTTTATCCCCGGAATAGCGTTTTTTATTCATCTCTATAGACTCATATCCAACCGCAGTATGTGGGTCTGCAATATAACCGTACCTTTTATAGAGTTTTAACATAGCAGAAGCAGTGGCTGAATCAGAAACAGAACAGCTACTAATCATGCTTTTCATTGAGTCTCGATCTCCATTAAAAAGTAAGTTCAGTCTCTCCAGATTGCTTGGTATTGCAACGTCCATAGCATTAGATATTGTTTGTATAGATTTAAGACCCAAGCTCAACCCCTGTTTTAGATAAGTGTCAAACATATTGTTTGAATTTGTTGCTGCAATAAAACGAAAGCAGCTCTCTCTCATTTGATTTGCAATTATACCTGCAGTAATATTACCTAAATTACCACAAGGAACTGTGAAGACAATATCCTTTTCCGGAACACCTAATTTAGAAGCAGCATAGTGATAATAAAATGTTTGAGGCAATAGTCTAGCAATGTTTATTGAATTTGCGCTTGTTAATGAAAGACTCTCCTTTAATTCAGAATCGGCAAAACACATTTTAACAAGAGTTTGGCAATCGTCGAACGAACCCTCTACTTCAAGTGCAAACACATTATCTTCATTAGATGTTAGTTGCATCTCTTGGATTGATGAAACTCTCCCCTTAGGAAAAAGGATATAAACCGATACATTATCTAATCCCGAAAAGGCATTTGCAACTGCACCTCCTGTATCGCCCGATGTGGCTGTTATTATTGAAAAGTTTTTTTTGCTATTTGTTGATATCTCTTTAAAAAGATTTGCCATAAACCTTGCTCCAAAATCCTTGAACGCTTGAGTTGGTCCTCTATAAAGCTCAAGTATATGTAGCCCTTTATCTATCTCTACCAATGGAATAGCAAAATTAAAGCTAGTTTTTACTACTCTTATTAAAGCGTCTTTATCAAATTCATCTCCAATTAACAACTCTGCTATATCAACTGCAATATCGCAAAAATCCTTAGAGAATAAACTACTTAATTTTTCTTTAATTATAATAGGAATATTTAGTGGAGTATAAAGTCCCCCATCTTTAGGCATACCCGTAAGCATTGCCTCTGTAAAACTAACTTTGGTAGTTTTGTCTCTGGTGCTTATTAGTTGCATCTCTACTATTTAATTGAAATGACTTTTGGTCCCACTTTATTAATCCTTGAAATGAAAACATCTCCATCTATGTTTTGGGCTCTCAAACTCTTTATCATTTCGTTTGATATTGTTACGGCACTCTCATTTGAGCGGGTAAAAGCAAAAATTGAAGGACCCGATCCAGAAATAGAGCAAGCAATTGCTCCACAGTTCAATGCTGCCTGCTTTACACTCTTATAACCCGGGATAAGTCTGGATCTCAACGGCTCGGCAACCATATCCACTATAGATCTCCCTATTAATTCATAATCACCTTTCATTAGGCCAACTGTTAAGGCAGAGCAGTTTGCCCACTGTTTTACCGCGGTATTAAGTGGGATAGAGTGTGGTAATATCTCCCTTGCGTTTTTTGTAGAAATTTCAATATGAGGATGAATAATAACGCAGATTAAATCATTAGGATAATCCACTAAGATTACATCGGGTGGATCATAACCTCTTACCAATGTAAACCCACCATATAGAGAGGGGGCAACATTGTCGGCATGAACAGTTCCGCTCGAAAGAGACTCCCCCTCAAGTGCGTATCTGAACATCTCGTCTAGAGAGAGATTCAATTCAAGTAGTTTGTTTGCAGCGTATACTGCTCCAACAGAACTTGCAGCGCTAGAACCCAAGCCACTCTTGAATGGCATCTTTTTATGAATCTCTAATACCAGACCGGTCTCAATTCCATAATCTTTTAATATAGATAGGAGAGGAGCTCCTGCGGTATTTTTGTGAGGATCATAAGGTAAAGAGCCATTGTCTCCTGTAATCAAATCTATATTAACACCTTTTGTGGTAGTGCATTTAAGCACGATTTCATCGCCGGGAGATTCTAAAGCAAACCCCATAACATCAAATCCGCATCCAACATTTGATACCGAAGCGGGTGCAAAAACTCTAATCTCCTTTTTCATAATATTACAGCTTAGTACGATCTCCCTTTAACTCCCTCTACCCAATTTACAAAAGCTTTTCCTGCAACCTTATTTCCTCCCGGTGTTGGGTAATCCCCTGTGAAATACCAATCCCCTCTGTTTTTTGGACAAGCTCTGTTAAGATTCTCGACAGACTGAAATATAAGTTTCACATCGGCCTTAATAGTTTGATCTTTTATCAAATGTGAAATTTTTTGGGATATCTGATCATCTGTAAATGGCAGATATATCTCTTTTACGTAATTAACACATTCGTCTCTATGGAGGTTCTCCTGTGCTTTACATTTTCTGTAAACATCATCTATAATATTTTGTCTGCCACTCTCTTTGAGTAGCTCAATAGCTGCATTAAAAGCAATAAACTCTCCCATTCTTGTCATATCTATACCGTAGCAATCGGGGTATCTTATTTGGGGCGCCGATGAAACAATAATTATTCTTCCAGGATTTAGAGTATCTAAGATTCTCAAGATGCTTTTTCTAAGAGTTGTTCCTCTAACTATTGAGTCGTCAATTACAACCAGGTTTTCATTTTCATTAACCACTCCATAAGTAACATCGTAAACATGTCCCACAAGTTCGTCTCTATCACTGTCTGAGGTTATAAAGGTGCGTAATTTTGCATCTTTAATAACAACTTTTTCAACTCTTGGGTGCTCGCCGGTAAGATGCCATACGCCCTTTACAACTCCCAAAAAAGCGCTTTCGGCAGTATTTGGGATATAAGAAAAAACGGTGTTGGAAATGTCATTTTCTACAACGGAGAGAATTTTTGGTGCAAGAAACTCTCCGAGAAGTTTTCTCTCCTTATAAATCTCCTTGTCGTTACCTCTGGAAAAATAGATTCTCTCAAATGAACAGCTCTTTGACTCCTCTTTTTTTGTAACTCTTTCATGGGAAAGCGCTCCATCTTTCTTAATAATTAAAGAGCAACCTGGATCTATCTCCTTTATTGCATCATATTTACAGCCGAATGCCGTTTTAATAACAGAGGCCTCTGAGGCAACCACCACAACCTCTTCGTCTACGTAGTAGTATGCCGGTCTGATTCCCCAGGGATCTCTAACAACAAAAGAGTCTCCATGGCCGGTAACTCCGGCAACGGCATAACCACCATCCCACTCTTTGCAGCTTTTTGAGAGGATTGATACTATATCCAGATTCTTCTCTATGAGGATTGAGATCTCTTCTCGGCTATATCCCATGTCTCTATACTCTCTATATCTATTCTGTATCTCATCATCTAGATGATAGCCAACCTTTTCAAGTAAAGTTACGGTGTCGGAATAGTTTCTTGGATGTTGGCCGGCCTTAATTAGTCCTTCGAATAGTTCATCTACATTAGTAAGGTTAAAATTGGCTGCAAGAGCAAGATTTCTCGATCTCCAATTGCTTGCTCTCTTTAGAGGATGAACATTATCCAGATTGTTTTTTCCAAAAGTTGAATACCTTAGATGTCCTAAATATATTTCAGATACGTAGGGATAGCTTTTCTTTAACTCGTTACAGTTGCAAATCTCCTTTTCTATCCCTGAAATAGATAATTTAATAGAGTTAAAAACATCCTGTATAGGATCGGTATTACAAGACCTAACCCTGTCCATATATTTGTACCCTGGATCCATATCCAGTTTAACCGAGACAATTCCCGCCCCCTCTTGCCCTCTGTTTCTCTGTTTCTCCATTAAGATATAGAGCTTTTTGAGACCATATAGAGAGGTCCCATATTTTGCTTTATAATAATCAAGGGGTTTAAGAAGTCTGATAAGTGCTATTCCGCACTCATGATTAATTATGTCACTCATGTGGTTCTATTTTGTTTGCAAATGTAGAAAAATGAACAGACAATCAATCCAGTTTTATTATTGCCTTGTTTTTTCTTCCGTCAACAAAAATGAAGAGTGGTTTGTCGAATTTTACATGTCTTATATATTTACTCTCGTATTCGGGAGTAAATGAGTCAAGTGTGCTAAAATCCATTTTACCATCACCCATATATGGATTTACAGTTAGATAACCTACACCGAAGCTTGTTAAATTCTGAAAAAAGTGTGTTCCCTGACTCGGTTCTATTCTATAGTTCTCCATACCGCACTCTACAATTACTTTTGCTTCAGATATTTGTGGCCACTTTATTGGAATACCAAGCCAGGGATCGCTAGAACCCCACCTGCCAGGACCCACAAGTATGTAGTGTTTATCCTCCTCTTTGAACTTTTGGTTTAGTCTATTGATTTCATCTGCAATCTCCAGAGTATGAGAGCTATCAAAATTTGACTCTCTTACATAGACAATATCTTCAATATTCTCTATTGCGCCTATTCCCAGTGCTTTTTGGGCGTAAATAATTGATTTTTCTGTATCTATGCTGTTCCAATCAAGCGATTTATTGTCGTTATTGCCTGTGATTGGCCTTATCTGTAGAAGTGAAAATACAGCATCTTCGCCTTTAGGAACATCCATATTCACAGCAAACTCAATCTCTACGGCCGAATTCATCTCTTTATGGCAAATCCTGAGCAGATCGCATAAGATTTGAGAGAGTGGGAGGGTATCATATTTTAAAATGTGCGAGAATGTAATCAGCTTTCTACCCTCTTCTAAGTTACTGTCGATAATGCTTTGGCTTTGCATATCCCATGTTGAGGCAACAAAATTCATGTTCCTAAAGTGTTTTACACTATTTACATCAAATTTTTTCAAGTTAACAGCATCATCTACAGAGGTTTTAAACTCTTCTGGTTTCAAATCTAAAGCGTACATCTCATTTTGAGTATCTCTCAAGGTTAACTGAGGTGTTGATAATTGAAGAATGTGTTTTGGATGACTCGGTGAAAATCTTAGCGTTTTTCCCCCTTCTACAACCAATTTACCTAGTCCAAAAGCTATATTTACAATGCCCTCTTCTGCTTTTTCAGAGCCAATGGGATAATAATTTACACTTCTTGCCACTCCCGAAATCGTGGGAAAAAAATATCCATTATCTTCTGTTCCAACTACATCTTGTAAAACAACACCCATTTTCTCTTCGCTAAGAAGATTAGAGGTAGCAATCAGATATGCCCTGCTTGATGCAAAATATATTGATGCATAAACGCTTTTAATTGCTTTGCCCAATAGACGCAACATCTGATCTTTATTTTTGGTGTGCGGAATCATATATGTTGAATAAATACCGGCAAAGGGTTGAAAATGTGAATCTTCTAATTTAGAGCTGGACCTTACTGCCAATGGACCAGAGGCATTGTTTATAAACACTCTAAGGTCGGAAACCAAGTTCTCCGGTAACCTTGAGCTGACAAATTCCGATAGTATCTCATCATCGGATATCTCAGAGTTGATTACATACTGTAATCCATTGATTTTGATAAATTCGTCGAAATAATCGGTTGCAATGACCACTGTTCTGGGAATCATAATTTTAACCCCCTCGTATTTATTCAGAAGATTATATTTCTGAAGCATACTGTTTACAAAGGCAATGCCTCTTGCTTTCCCTCCCAAAGATCCCTCCCCCAGTCTTGCAAACCATATGTAACTATTATAGGAGTTTCTGTCGAACCTGGCCACCACTCCATGCCCAAGCACAATCCTATACTCCTTAATCTGTTGAACTATAAATTCTCTGAGTTGGTCGGTATTGGTAAAGTGGCTTTGGTGAGCTGCTTTCACCTTTGCCGCCAGTGAGAACAGCCCTCTTGAGAACATCCATTTAGATAGTCTGTTTCTTGAACCGTGAAAAAGCAGTACCTCTTCGGGAATTTCCATCACTAATTGCTGAAGATCTTTAAGGTCCTTAGCCTTGCCAATTATCTCTCCGCTACTCAGATCTCTGAAAACAAAATCTCCAAATGCGAACTCATCGCTTATGTACTCACTAAGTTCTATAAGGAGAGTCTTGGAATACTTTTCTAAAAACCCCACACCAAGCTCTTTAGCTACCTCCCGCATACTCTCTTGAGAAGACTGCAAAAGAAATGGCATGTGAGGGTCGTCGTGTTTAATTAGTTTGCAAAGGTCAATGCCGGCATCCAACTTTTCGCTGCTGGCAGGATCGTTTTTATTGATTATAAATGCAACATCAGAAATTACACCTAAGAGATTCTCTTTATACTTCTCGTAAATCTCAACAGCTTCATTGTAATTTGTAGCTAACAGTATCTTTGGCCTTGCTCTTTTCCTAAGTTTTTGCTGCTGCTCATTAAGGGCCTCCTTTAAAAACTCTGCACTTTGTTGCAGAACAAGTTTATATATGGCCGGCAGATAGGTTGAATAATATCTGATTGAGTCCTCTACAAGCAGTATCGACTGAACACCTGAGCCAGTAATATCTGAGTCTGCATTCATTCTATCTTCAAAAAGCTTTATAATAGCCAGGATTAGGTCGGCATTCCCATGCCAACTGAAGATATAATCAATAGCACTCTTATCGGCGTTTTCTATCTTTTTATAAAGCTCTTTTGAGAAGTGCGTTAGCAGTACAAAGGGTATCTCGGGTCTTTCAATTTTAATAATTTTGGAAAATTCGAAAACGTCCATATCACCAATATTGAACATACTGATAATTAAATCATAATCGCTCTCATTTTCTCCGGATAAAAGTGAAAGGGCCTCTGCCGAAGATGTTACCCAAGTAAAGGCCGGTGGATTACTTAAGTTTAGATCGACATACTCTTTATATATCTGCACCTCAATTCTGCCATCCTCTTCAAGAGTATATGCATCATAACTGCTGCATATCATAAGTACCCTTCTGATGCGTCTCTGCATCAAGCTTTTATAATCAATCCTTGACATTAAAAAACTTTTTCTTTTCTAGTATTTATAAAAACCGGCACCGCTTTTTCGTCCGAGTTGCCCCGATCTCACCATTTTACGTAAAAGTGGATGTGGTCTATATTTACTCTCTCCAAACTCTTTATGAAGAACCTCCATTATGGCTAGACACACATCAAGGCCGATGAGATCGCCAAGGGCTAATGGGCCCATTGGGTGATTGGCACCAAGTTTCATGGCATCATCTATAGACTCTTTTGTTGCTACTCCCTCTGCATAAATTGCCACGGCTTCATTTATCATTGGAATCAGCACTCGGTTTACTACAAATCCGGGAGCTTCACAAACCCTTACAGCCGTTTTGCCCATCTTTTCTGCAATGCCGCAAACCTTAGAGATAACCTCTTCCGATGTCAGCTGCCCCGAGATTACCTCTACAAGCTTCATAACAGGAGCGGGATTAAAAAAGTGCATCCCTATTACATTCTGAGATCTGGATACCGATGCGGCAAGCTCTGTTATTGAGAGTGATGATGTGTTGGAGGCGAGTATGGTATCGCTTTTACATATTGAATCCAATTTTTGAAAAATCTCTTTTTTGAGTGTAATGTCCTCAAAAACAGCTTCAATTACTAGATCACACTCTTTACAATCTTCATAAAATTTACTGGTAGTTACTCTTGATATGATTGAATCCTTCTCTTCTGTAGTTATTTTACCCTTCTCCTCTAATTTAGACAAGCTTTTAGTTATATAGTTAACACCTTTATTCAGCTCTGAGTCTGAAATTCCTACCATTAAAACTTCATAATTGGATTGGGCAAATGCTAACACAATGCCGCTCCCCATAGTTCCGGTTCCTATTACACAAATTTTCATATTTTTTAATTTATTGATTATTATCTATTTTTGAATTCGGCTGATCTCTTTTCAAGAAAAGCTCTCATCCCCTCTTTTTGGTCTTGGGTAGAAAAGCATAGTCCAAAAAGGGTGTTTTCATACTTGATTGAGCTCTCGCTAACTAAACTAGCCATCCCATTAATTGATTGTTTTGAAAATCTTACTGCTATAGGAGCTTTAGATGCTATTTGTGCAGCCATCTCTCTCACCTTATCCATAAAAATCTCATGAGGATAAACATGATTTACCAGACCAACTCTCTCTGCTTCTTGAGAGTCAATTATTTTTCCAGTAAAAATCAGCTCTTTAGCAACAGATTCACCTATAATTCTAGCCAGTCTGACAGTGCCTGAAAATCCCGGAGTGATTCCTAAACTAACTTCGGGTTGACCAAATTTTGCTTTGTCTGATGCAACTCTGATATCGCAGGCCAGAGCCAATTCACACCCACCTCCTAATGCAAATCCGTTGATAGCGGCTATAACCGGCACAGGACACTCCTCTATCTCTTTGAATAGTTTTGAACCCATCTCTCCAAATGCCATTCCCTGTACGGGGTCCATAGCTGCCATTTCTGCAATATCTGCGCCTGCAACAAAAGCTCTTCCCGAGCCGGTTAGAATAACAACTTTCACGCTGTCATCATCTTTAATTTTGGCAAAAACCTCCTTAAGAGCTTTAATAATTTTACCGTTCAGCGCGTTCAGATTATCGGGGTTATTGATTGTTACAGTATGAATACCAGATTCTTGATAGTGAATTACAAATAAGTTTTCCATATTTTAAATTATAAAAACATTATAAATATATTACCTTTTTTTTAATGAAATGACAAAAGTTGACAATTTGAGAGGATAGCTTTGTAAAAAATTAAGAGTATGAGAGAAGATAATGAAAATTTAGATTTCACTTACGACGAAGATTGTTCCATTGAGTTCGATCAAGAGAGCGTCTCATCCATCAACTATTTTATAGATTCAAGATTTGTGGTTAATTACTGATTTACTTCTTTTATATATACTAAATGGATATATTTGGCCAAAACTTGATTTATGGATAGCCAAAGTATAAAAGCAAAAGGGGTAATAGTCATTGGAGCTACATCGGGTATAGGGAGAGGAGTTGCAGCTCTTTACGTATCTATGGGATACAATGTGGGTATAACCGGCAGAAGAGCAGATCTGCTTCATGAGATTAAAGAGAGTAATCCCAATCAATATTTTACAAAGATATTAGATGTTACTCATACCCAAGAGATAGATAGAATTCTGGATGAGTTAGCTGAAGAGATGGGAGGATGCTCTATAGTAGTTATTAGTTCGGGTACAGGAAGACGTAACCCCGATCTTAACTTTGAGTGGGAGAAGTTGACTCTGGAGACAAACGTTTTAGGATTTGCAGCCACCGCAATCTGGGCATATAAGTACCTCTCTGTTCGTGGTGGAGTTTTGGCTGCAATCACCTCCATATCGGGGCTTAAAGGTTTTGCTTTATCTCCATCTTACTGCTCTTCTAAGTCATTCCAGATTAGGTATCTCGACTCACTTAGGCAAAAAGCATATCAAGACAAAAATAGATTAACAGTAATAGAGATAAGAGCCGGTTTTGTTGATACGGCAATGGGTAACGGAGATGGTGCTTTTTGGCAAGCGTCTGTAACAAAAGCTTCTAAGCAAATAGTTCAATCTATTGGGAAAAGGAGAGCTTTAACCTTCGTCTCCAGGAGGTGGATCGTTATTTCATACCTCTTAAAATTAATTCCGGAGCCACTTTTTAGAAGAATTGGAATTTAACAATATCTTTTTTATTAAATTTGTGAAAACAGTATTTATGGGGTTGCTGTTAGAGAAGATATCCGAAGCTATTATAAAGGGGAAGATTGACTATTCATCAAACTATCCTCCCGAAATGAAAGGAGAGCCCGGGGCGTTTGAGCTTACAGGTGAAGCATTATCATGTGGAGTTGGGGCAGAAGAGATACTTCTAAAAGCCATGATTCCTTCAATGGGAATTGTTGGAGAGCTGTTTAGAGATAAGAAGCTATTTGTTCCTCAAGTTCTCATGTCGGCAAAGGCAATGAACAGCTCAATGACACACCTAAAACCCTATTTTAACAGAGGAGATATTAAAAGTAGGGGAACATTTATTATTGGTACAGTAGAGGGAGATTTACACGATATTGGAAAAAACCTTGTATGTATGATGATTGAGGGCAGCGGATGGAGAGTTATAGATCTAGGTGTAGATGTTAGCTCGGAATCTTTCATTAATGCTCTAAAAGAATACCCGGGATCTGTTCTAGGAATGTCTGCCCTGCTAACAACTACAATGGAGACAATGGCAAAATCTGTAAAAGATGTAAAAGCCACCTTCCCTAATCAATGTATTATAGTTGGAGGTGCACCTCTAACCTCGGAATTTGCCTGCTCTATTGGTGCAGATTTCTATGCATCTAACCCTCAAAATGCTCTCGAATATATTAATAGTCAATGCAGATGAGGAATGAAAACTATACCTTTATATCTGATTTCGGGCTTTCTAGGAAGTGGTAAAACAACTTTTCTGAAAATAATTTTAGATAGGTTGGGGATGAAGAAAAGGGTTGGAATCATTCAAAATGAGTATCCTATTTCAATACTCGATACAGATTTTCTAAATCAGAGTAACGTTGAGTTCTCGCTCATGGAGGCCAACAGGTTACCCGGTAACAATATAAATCTATCAGAAATTTTTATTGAAAAACTTTCCGATTTTATCTTAAAAGAGTCTCCTCAAATGATCTTTTTTGAGAGTTCGGGGTTATCCGACCCCTATAAAACTCTTCAAATGCTTGAAGACACAAAGCTAAAAGGGGTTGTTTATTACTCAAAATCTTATATTCTCATCGATGCGTCTAGATTTGAACATGAGGTCACTTTTCTCAGATGTTTACGAAATCACATAAGATTTGCAGATACAATACTTATTAATAAGTATGATAAATTAAACAGATTAGAGTCTCCTCAGGAGATAACTAGAAGCTATAATTACAAAAGAGTCGAGAAGTGGCTGTCTGGGATTAATCCTTTTGCGCAGATACTCCCTACACTATTTTCTCAGATCCCGGACTATGAAGTTGAGTATATTTCCACCGAGAGCTCCGGTATTTATAATAGCTCCAACTATCCCGAAGTTAAAACTTTTATATCAGATAAGAGGTTGAGTGAAAAAGAGATCTCTTTGCTCTCCAAAATTCTTGAGAAGAGTACTAAAGCAAGAGGATACATAATCTCTTCTACAAATAAGAGGTATGCATTGAACTCGTTCAGCGGTAATTTTGAAAGTGTATTGTACGACCACCCATTAGAAAAATCTGAACTGGTTGTAGCAGGAGATAAGCAGATTATATTGGAGCTTGAGCATCTTCTATAGGCAGGTATGCAAAGTGTTGAAATTAAAATATCAAAGATCCCTTTGCTTTACGAGCATTTGTCAAACAAGACAGGTAGGGGATTTGAGAGTGAGTTTAAATGCATATCAGATTTCTATAATGGTTTTACAGCTAGATATTCACACATCCAAATAGAAAATGTTGATTTATTTAATTTTGGCAAAAAAATAGATACTGTTTTTAGACAATGTGATCAATTTGAAGTGTTTATAGCTACATTAGGAGAGGCACATATTGCTGCACAACAGAAATTTATTGAAGACCCACTTCTATACTATCTGTCAGATATTATAGCTTCTGAGTTGATAGAGCGATGTGCCGATATGGTAAGCGAGAGCATTATTAATAGACACGTTAAAAATGGATCTCATTTCACAAACAGATACAGTCCCGGATATTGTGGTTGGTCATTAACTGAGCAAAAAAAACTATTCTCTTGTTTCCCACCGGAATATAATGATGTCCGTTTAAATGATAGTTGCTTGATGCTGCCCGTGAAGTCTATAAGCGGTATAATAGGATTTGGAAAAAACGCAAAGTTCCTAGAGCATAAATGTGAAAATTGTATTGATATTAGATGTTTATATAGAAAATGTTGAATAAACCAATAATGACTCCAAGAGAGAGAGTTGCTCGTGCAATGGCATTGGAGCAACCAGATAGGGTACCGTTAATGTGTCAGTTTAGCATAGGGTCGATGATGCATCAGTTAAAACCTTCTCCTGCAGAATTCTGGTACGACGGAACCCTCTTTGCTATGGGGATCTCTGAACTTTGTCAAAGATTTTCATTTGATGGTATCCTTGTTAGCTTGCATGGGCACGACCCTAATTGGAGAGACAACGTTTTATCTGTAAAGAAAATGGAAGAGGGAAAACAGGAGTTAACCTTCGACGACCGAACAGAGATTCACTGTTGGAACGATTTACCGTTAGTCAAATTTAACAATTTGACAAAACGCAAATCTATAACCGATAAGAATATTTTATTGGAAGTACCTGACTCAATAGATTATATTCCGGTTTCACAAAACCTATATTTCAAAATAGACTCTAAACATAAGTTTGATATTTTTGACTATTTATATGAGACGACAAAAGGAGAGTATTCTATACACGGTGAGATAACCTCTCCTTTTGACTATTTTTTAGATCTGCTCGGATATGAGGAGGGGCTTATCTCTTTAATCATGCATCCCGAACTGTCTAAAGAGATTTTAGGTAAATTCACACAAGGTGTTAAAGCTCTCGTATCTGAAATGTGTTTAAAAAATATCGATGCAGTTAAAATCTCTTCTCCTTTTGCAGGAATGGGCTTTATCTCTCCTCAACATTATGCCGAATATGTAATGCCCTACGAGAGAGAGATAATTAGTGCCATTAAAAGCAGAGGAAAAGCTGCATATATTCACACATGCGGGCACATAGGTGACCGATTAGAGCTTATGATGGATTCGGGAGCTTCCGGCTTGGAGTGCTTGGATCCCCCACCGGTTGGAAATGTAGATTTAGCTGACGCTATAGAGAGAGTGGGAGATAGGATGTTCATTAAAGGAAATATAGATTCTATTCACACTTTGCTTTATGCCGATGACAAACGAGCCGAAGAGGACGTTAGAAAAATAATAGAGACAGGGATGCAAGGTAAGGGATTTATATTGAGTACAGCTTGCTCAATAGCGCCAAAAGTTTCTGCATCGAGATTAGAGATGCTAAATCGGTTGGTACTTAAACATGGAATTTACCAATAAGATAATATATCAGCCCAGATACAACCATAGTACATGGTATTGTAAGTATCCATGCCCAAACAATTTTTTTTGCAGTTATCCACCTTACAGAAGAAGATCCTCTAATCAAACCAACACCAATTATCGACCCGGTGATTGTGTGTGTTGTGCTGACAGGGATTCCAAGAAGAGCTGTTCCTATTAGCGTTAAAGCACCAGATGTTTCTGCGCAAAATCCATGAATCGGCTTTAATTTTGACAAGCCATCTCCCAGTGTTTTTATAACCCTCCAACCTCCTGTTATTGTACCTAAAGCAATAACTGAATAACAAGTTGCAATCAACCATCCCGGAACATGGAATCCTTTTTCATAATCGAATAAATAACTTGAAATGAAATCGTTAGTGCCAGATACGCTATAAAGTAAAATTGCAATTATACCCATAGTTTTCTGAGCATCATTTGCTCCATGACCTAAACTAAAAACAGCAGAAGAGAGAAGCTGCATTGCTCTAAAGCCCTTTTCAACTTTTAAAGGATTTTTTTTCTTAAATAACAAAAGGGTGATATTCATAATTATGAACCCAAGTATAACTCCTATCATTGGAGAAAGAATGATAAAGAGTGCAATTTTTAATATCCCCGAAAGAATTAAAGATGAGAAACCGTAAGCAAAAAACGCCGGGCCAATCATTCCACCAATAAGTGAGTGTGATACACTTATTGGAAGACCAAAATGAGTACACAAATAGACCCATAAAACTGCACCCAATAAAGCCGAAAAAATTAAATATTCACTTACTATATTGGTCTCTATAATACCCTTACCAATAGTATTAGCAACGCTAACTCCGAATATAAAGTATGCCGAAAAGTTCCAAAATGCAGCCCATAATACTGCTGCTCTTGGCGACATCACTCTTGTTGAAACAATTGTTGCAATTGAGTTTGCTGCATCGTTCATCCCGTTTAAGAAATCAAAAAACAATGCAAGAAGTATAGATGCTATAATTAATGATACCATTGTTATTATGCATGTTTTAAAATAACTGTTCTCACTGCGTCGCTCATGTCTTTCGCTTTATCTGTTGAATCTTCTAACGCTTGAACTATGTTTTTTGATTTAATTAGCTCAATTGCATTAAGCTCATTTTTAAATAATTTGCATATGAAATTTTCATATAATTCATCTACTTCATGCTCTATTTTCTTTATCTTGTTACATCTGTTTAATAAGTCAAGATTAGATTTTGGAATGTTTTCCAAATCCATCATTATCTCATCTATTAGAAGGGATAAGTGATAGACGTGATTAGCAATAGAGATAATCTCGGGATAAATAAAAACAGGTGAGTACATCATCTGTTTCCTTGCTGCGTCATGGATAAGATCTAGAAAAGTATCGGTTTTTGATGCTAAATTATGGATATCCTCTCTATCAAATGGAGTTACGAAAGTCTTGTTTAACTCCTCATAGATCTGTTCAGTGATATAATCACACTCATTCTCCTTTGATTTTATCTCTTTATAAATAGTCACCTTCTTTTCATAATCATCTTGTTTGAAGAGATTAAGAAGTAAGTTCGCAGCTTCTTTGATTATTGAAGATTGTTTTTTAAAAAGAGGGAAAAATTTTTTTTCTTTAACAATAAAAATGTTAAAAAGTCTATCTATCTTCATAATACAGAATATATTTATGTATAAATTTTTAAACAAGTTTATCTAAAATGTTTACATAATGTTACTGCAGTTAACAAATTCTTAATAAATAATCCCGACAAACATTTTTGAGTTTATCGGGATCTGTCTACAAAGCTGAATTTTTATTAACTACTGTCTATTTAATAAGGTTATAGCTTCTTTTAATGAAATTATTGAGCTCCTCTCCTTTTAGCATACCATTAGATAAAAGTGCAAGGTCACAAACCTGTTTGATTAAATTATTCTCTGCTGCAAATGAGATCATAGACGCTCTCCTAGATTCTTTTAACTCCTTAATACGGCTCTCTATTTGCTCTCTTTTATCACTATCTTCTGTTGTGATATCATCCTTTTTCTTATCTCTGATTTTGGTGTTAAGTTCTTCTAACTCTTTATTCAACTGTTCAAGCTCATCTAAGTTATTTTCTACTGTACCTCTTTGGAAATCCCTCTCTTGCTCAACTATTTTTGAGATTACCGGATGTTTGAAGTTAATTATGATATTAAATGACTCCGGTAATGAGGCATAAAAATTCATACCCCCTCCCAACGCAGACATCTCTCTATATCTTCTCATAAACTCCGACTGAGTAATTACAACTGCATTGTCGTTTTCTCCAAGGTTTTCTATAGTCAAATGATAACTAGGTCCCGATGGCAGAACAGACTCAAACGCATTGCATAGGTCTTCTGTCTCCAAATCACTTAAATCCGGTTTAGTTATTTCATCTTTTAGTATGATTTTGTCTATGTGATCGGCATCTACTCTCGAAAATGTTGAGTCTTTAAATTTAGATTCAAGTTGATTAATATAGTGGGAATCGAGGTGGCTATCCATTATCAGCACATCATAACCTCTGTTTTTAGCACTCTCAATGTATTGAAATTGACCAATTTTATCGGTTGCATAGAGATAAACCACCCTCTTGTGTTTATCTGTTTGGTTTTGCTCAATAAGTTTTCTATACTCCTCAAAACTATAGTATTTATCATCTACATTCTTGAAAAGTGCAAATTTTTCTGCTCTTTCGTAAAACTTTTCATCGGTTAACATTCCATACTCGATGAAAAGTTTTAAATTGTCCCACTTCGCTTCAAGCTTTTCTCTGTCATTTTTGAATATATCTTCCAACCTGTCCGAAACCTTTTTTGTAATGTGATTGGATATTTTTTTAACGTTTGAGTCGGATTGTAGATAACTCCTTGATACGTTTAGAGGTATATCGGGTGAATCAATAACACCATGCAGAAGCGTTAGAAAATCGGGTACAATATTTTCTACAGAATCTGTTACAAATACCTGATTACAATATAGTTGAATTTTATTCCTAGAGGGGTCTATCTTATCTTTAATCTTTGGAAAGTACAAAACACCCGTAAGTGTAAAAGGATAATCTACATTAAGGTGAATATGAAAGAGTGGGTCCTCTTGTGATGGATAAAGTTTTCTATAAAAATCAAGATAATCTTCTTCTTTTAAATCGGATGGTTTTAATGTCCAAAGTGGTTTTGTATCATTAACTATCCTGTCTTTGTCAGTGTCGGTCTGTTTACCATCTTTCCACTCCTTCTCTTTTCCAAAGACAACATCTACAGGTAGAAACTTACAGTATTTATCTAAAAGCTGTATAATCTTACTCTCATCTGAGAACTCCTTCGACTCATCGTCTAGATGAAGAATAACATCTGTACCCCTCTCTTTTCTTTTGCCTTTTGTAATCTCATATTCCGGATTACCCTCACAGCTCCACTTAACCGGCTCTGCACCTTCACGCCATGATAGAGTTTGTATCTCAACTTTTTTTGCAACCATAAATGATGAATAAAAGCCAAGGCCAAAGTGTCCAATAATGCTATTAAGCTGATCTTTATATTTGTCTAAAAACTCGCCGGCACTAGAGAAAGCAATTTGATTTATATACTTCTGCACCTCCTCTTCTGTCATTCCAATGCCATTATCACTCACTGTAAGGGTGCCTTTTTTAGGATCCACTGCAACTGTAACTTTTAGGTTACCAAGCTCCCCTTTTAACTCTCCGGTACCAGAAATTGCTTTCAGTTTTTGAGTCGCATCAACCGCATTGGAAACTAACTCTCTTAGAAAAATTTCATGGTCGGAGTATAAAAATTTTTTAATTATCGGAAAGATATTTTCCGTAGTAACGCCTATTGTCCCTTTTTGCATAATTATACGATTTATGTTTAGATCAATAAAATCAAAACATATACCAAAAGAGTTTCTGCCAATAAATATGACAATAAGGCAGAGAGAGACTATTTGCAGACCATAATGTCCAGAATCATATTATCTGTATTTTGCATTCCTACAGATCCTATTGAGCCAAGATTCTTTATGGTCTTTTCAATATCCTTTTCAATAATTCCGTCATTCTCAGATATACAAATATTATCGAGTGCAAGGATTGATGATTGAACAGCAGAGGAGACACCCGAAGCTACTTTTAATGCACAACCAACTTTAGCCCCATCGCATACCATCCCTGTAATGTTCCCGATCATATTTTTTATGGCATAAGTTATCTGATTGTAATTTCCGCCCCTTAGAAGAACAATACCGCATGCGGCGCCTGTTGATGCTATTACACATCCACAAAGTGCAGACAATTTACCTAAAAACCCTTTAATGTGAATAGCTATCAAATGACTTAAAACCAGCGCTCTTGCAAGCTCTTCTCTGGTAGATGCCAATTTTTCTGCAGCAGCAATAACCGGCATAGTAACAGTTATCCCTTGATTGCCGCTCCCCGAATTACTCATAGCCGGAAGAGTACATCCTGCCATTCTTGCGTCAGACGCAGCAGCCGTTAATGCCATTGAGTATGTTAGAAGTCCCTCTCCGAATGTTCCACTGTGAATTGTGTTACGAATAGTTTTGCCAACTTTAAGTCCATAATTATTCTCTAAACCCTCTTTTGCCAAAGCCATATTTAGAGTTACAGAATCGAGTATAAACGAGATTTCATCAAAGGTAGCATTGGTTGCAAAATCATAAATTGTCTTTACATCCAGATTGTAATCTCTAATCTCTTTAAATTTTCTATCTCCTTCAATCTCCCCTAAAGATTTGTTTTCTGTTTTGTACACAACTTCATTATTATATGAGACTTTTACTATGTTATCATGAGAATCTTCTATAATAACAGAAGACATATTGTCTCTATTGTAGCATTTAGCGTGTATATACAGCTTCTTTTTGGTTTTTGACAATGAAACAGTAACTATCTTTTCATTAAGCATTCTTTTTGCTTCATTTATGGAATCTTCATTAAGATCTTTAAGCACTTCGAGTCTATACTCCGATTTTCCACAACTTACCCCTAAAGCGGCGGCAATATGGAGCCCAACCATGCCTGTTCCGGGAACACCTACTCCCATTCCATTCTTTAAAATGTTTGCACTTACACTTACCTCAACTCTTTCGGGAGCTAACTCTTTATCCCTCATTACTTCGGCAGCTCTTGCAACTGCAAGGGATACTGCAATTGGCTCTGTGCATCCCAGCGCCGGTTTCACTTCACTCTTGATTAGCTCTATAATCTCGGGAAATCTTTTTCTGCTCATCTTACTCTTTATTAAAAAACTCTACAACACTTTTTATCACTGCGTCAATATCGGCCTCATTTATTAAAGTCTCAATCGGGAATCCAAAAACAATAGATCTGTACTCTCCTTTATATGCTACCCCGGCAGAAATTCCACTCTCTGTATAGCGCATGATTGTCCATGCATCAGCAGAGTTTGGTTCAATTCCGTCGGGAGAGTGGGAGTTATATATTAGTCTACCGGGTTTGGTCTGGAATATAAACCTACCCTCTATTCCAAATGGGTTGCTGCTTGATGTTACATCACCCGAAGCTGTTGCCCTATCTGTTCTCCATTTATATTTAAGTATATTTTGAGCAAAATTAAGTGCATTAGTATCTCTCTCTGCTGAGACCCATATATCTGTTCCTACATTCATCCCGGAAACAAATATATTACCTCCGGAGTTTGCGTAATCTGTTAAAAAATCAATTAAAATTTTTGGAAAAACTTTAAATCTTACACCATTATATCCTCTGCCGGTTGTTGTAGATCCTTGTTTTCCCAGAATGACATCTACAATTGTATAAACGTTCGCTCTCTCTACTCTATCCAAAGCTCCTCTGGAAACAGAAGAAAAAGAGAGCCCCTCCTTGGCAAAAGAGCGCCCGTGAACATAAGGGTAATCAAAGGTGTTTCCAGCTAACACATCTCTTTCATGATTCGCATATGATGCGCCAAGTCCGGGAGCATCATTATCTAACCAGTCGTTCTTGACTTCAAAATCATGCTGATCTCCGGTATAGGAAATATCAAAAAGATATGGAACGCCATAATCATCTCTCCCCATAAAACCTGCAATAGTGGTATCCTTAGATCTAAAAGAATTAGGTGCAGAAACCTTGTCGAAACCATTAATAATGAGAACATTTCCTTTTTCATTTGGGGATTTATACAGAGAGAGTATCTCGGAAGGGAAACTCTCTCCGCCATCATTAAGTGCAGATATTTTAAAACTATAAATTTTTCCTCGCTCAATCTCTTTTTTAAAATAAGGATTAGTTGTAACTACTCCATTATCAAAACCCTCACCATTTACTCTGGTGTAAACTATATATGAGTGCGGAGTAGCAGTAGTCTCCAATCTGTCTATGACAGGGGTCCATGAGAGAGATGCAGTATCTCCCTCTAAAAGCGCTGCGAAATTTTTTACCGGTAGAGGTTGTACAACATATGGCAGACCAGATTGCTGGCTTATGAACTTAAGCATACCCTTGTAAATTGCCCTGCTTACATCAAATCTGAAATTTGGATCGAGTCCGTATCTCATATCTGAAAAATTTTGATGAGATAACAACTCTAGCAACATTGTTGGAACCTGAGGAGATCTGGATTCTGAGTATGATCTGTCCCATAACCCTCTTCTTTGCCAAATAGGATCGTATAACTCTCTAATGTCATCTACAATCTGAGACTGGATGAGATCTGTTAAGTATCTGGAGCTGATTCTTGGTTTACCGTCGGGATAGGTGTCATTTCCATTGGAGAATCTTGTATAGATACCCAAAGTCCCTATAGTAGAGTCTGTTTTGGTTACACCGGCATCTGTGTGAAATGCAAAAGCAAGATCTATAGGAATTTTAAGACCACTCTCTTTAGGGTTTCTTGGAGATCCCCCGGAGAGTACATTAACCCATCTCCCTCTAGACATATAATCGTCGTTATAGTCATTAGAATTCTTATTTGGAGAGTAAATAGTATCATTAAATCCTGCCCACTGTAGCCAATACCTTGAGCCCTCTGCAAATCTGGGATAGTTGCTTATGGTCTCTTCTGCAGAAAAAGAGATTATCTGTTTTGTAACTGGCTCGGTAGATGAGCTTTTTCTATTTTGTTCTACACCCTCTTCAGATGGTTTTCTGGCGATATTACCCATTCCCCCTCCAAATTTTACGGCATCCGCAGAGACCAGCTCCCCTTTTTTATTAGAAAGATTGCTTACAGTAACATATCCCCGCGAAGTTCCACCTGTTTTAAACGAAAATTGACCCAGATGTATCCATGTTCCTCCTCCAATTTTCTGGTTTACTATAAATTCGGTATTACCTCCGGCGTGATGTACGGTGTACAAAACTGCCGAAGAGCTGTTTGGAAAGCTCTGATAGGAGATATAGACCGAATAGAGGCCATCTTCGGGGAAATTAGCTCTCCATGTTGCAGTACTGGGATCTCCTTTTGTAATTGTTTCTACAACTTTTGCCGTTCCCATAGAAAAAGGGTTCTCCCCAAACAGATAGCTCTGTTTTGAATTATTAAAGCCGGGAATGCCGGAAGTCATCCAATTTTTTAAACCCGAATACTCTGAATAGCCGGAATATTGATTATCATTGTCTACGATTACCTCATGTGTTTGAACATCTCTCTCTCTTGGCATTAAAACTACTGCTCCGGCATTCTCCAGCATTGGTGCCAGATAAGGAATAATAAAAGATGTGGTGAAAAGATCTTCAACAGTTTGGAAAAGTCGGGGTCTTTGCCACTCCCATCTCATGAGCTTTTGATTGTAATATATACCATGACTTTGCCAAATTGCAATATGTCTTCTATCAAGGCCCTGGTCTGCTCTATATGGTTTTGAGTTGTTTATAAACAATGGGGTGATTCTATTAAGCTCCTTCAATGCCTTTCTGTGCTCTCTTCCACTTTTTTTCCAACTATCATCTTTTAATATTGGGGGGACAAGTTCAGATATTTGGGAGCCATTTGTAAATATATTCAATTTATACTGCGAAAAAGATTGTGGGAGCAGCTTTTCAACTACATTAAACAGCTCTTGAGTGGTGCTATTTGTAAAGAAGTACTCCGACAAAGAGTTATTAAAATACAGCTTTAACTCTTTTTTAAAAATTATTGCCGAATCTAATCTGATTCTACTTGTTACAAATGCCTTCTTTTTAAAGGTGCTATTCACTGAATCTGCAATAAAAGAGAGCTCTCTATGATCTATCTTTTGAGCAGACAAATTTGTCGAAATCAATTTTACAAGTAAGATAATCAGCACCGCAATTCCGGAATGTCTTTTCATTTGTTATGCCAGATATATAAGATGAAACAAAAATGCGGTCAAAAATAGTCAAAATATATTTAAAAGCACCTTACAGTAACGATTCTAATATTTAACTTTGCAATAATTGATTATAAAACCAACCCTATTATGAAGCCATCTAAACTTCAACTTGCAAACTTACCTACACCTATTCTTAAAGCAGAGACTATATCTAAGGAGCTTAAATGTAATCTGTTTATTAAAAGAGACGATTACACAGGTATTGAAATATCCGGCAATAAAGTAAGAAAACTGGAATATGCGCTTAAAATGGCTCTGGATTTAAAATGTAACAGAATAATTACAACAGGTGGTATTCAGTCTAATCACTGTAGAGCAACAACAGCTGCAGCAACAAAATTAGGGCTCAGTACAACACTATTACTTAGAGTAAATGAGACTCCATCTATTGAAGGGAACTACCTTTTAAACAAAATATACGGAGCAGAGATCGTCTATTGCACTCCCGATGAGTATAAGACCTCAAGAGACGAAATTATGAAAAAGTTGGCACAAGAGTGGGAGAGTAGGGGCGACAGATGTTTTATCATACCGGAGGGTGCCTCTTTTGGAATAGGATCTATGGGATATTTTAGTGCTATGAAAGAGATTGCTATGCAAGAGAGGGAAATGGGGATTATTTTTAACTCCATAATTGTTGCTACAGGCTCCGGAGGAACATATTCCGGCCTCGCTCTTGCTAATGAATACTATAATCTAAACAAGAGAATAGTTGGGTTTGCAGTATGCGACAACACTGAGTACTTTACCAACCGAATAGACATAATCAACAGGGAGTCTTATGAGTATCTTGAAAATCCGGTAGAAGTTCCAAAAGATAAAATAGAGATTATTGATACTTATAAAGGCATAGGATATGCTTTGAGTACAAGAGATGAGTTAGATTTCATTAAGTTTTTTGCCCGGAAAGAGTCAATTATACTAGATCCTGTTTATACGGCAAAGGCGATGCTTGGGCTTCACACAGAAATTTCTGCAGGGAAGTTCAATAAAGAGGGGAACACTCTTTTCATCCATACAGGAGGATTATTTGGAGTGTTCCCTAAACAGAGTGAGTTTATTTTTTAATATTTACTCTTTCATATATGAGTATCTGATATCTGTAGATGGCAGGAATGTCTCCTTAATAGTCCTTGGGCTTACCCACCTTATAAGGTTAAACTCTCCTCCTGCCTTATCGTTGGTACCGGAACCCCTGGATCCTCCAAACGGCTGTTTGCCTACTACAGCTCCTGTTGGTTTATCATTTATGTAGAAGTTTCCCGCACTGTAACGTAATCTGTTGCAAATATGAGCAACAGCCATTCTGTCTCTCCCAAATACGGCACCGGTGAGCCCATAAGGCGATGTTGAATCACACAAATCAAGTGCGCTCTCAATTTCTTTATCTTCATAAACATATGCTGTGAGCACCGGGCCAAATATCTCCTCTTCCATAGATTTAAATCTTGGATTTGTTGTCTTTATAAAAGTAGGTTCAATAAAATAACCAACAGTTTTATCGTACCCGCCACCAAATACTATCTCTGCTTCCAGCGAAGATTTTGCGTGCTCTATATATGAGACAATATTCTCAAAAGATGCATTGTCAATTACAGCGTTTACAAAATTATTGGGGTCAGCAACATCTCCTATAGAGACACTCTTGGCAATCTCTTCTATCTTATTTCTGAATTTGTCCCACAAAGATGCCGGGATGTACATTCTTGACGCTGCCGAGCATTTTTGTCCCTGATACTCAAAAGCCCCTGAATATGCAGCTGTTGCTAACTCTTCTACATCGGCAGACGGGTGCACAAAAACAAAATCCTTTCCGCCGGTCTCTCCCACCATGCGTGGATAGGATCTGTACTTTCCAAGATTTGCTCCAACCTGATTCCATAGATGGTTGAATGTGGCATTTGAACCGGTAAAATGTATCCCCGCCAGATATTCCGAAGCTAAAACGTGTTTTCCAATCAACGATCCGCTACCCGGAATAAAGTTTACAACACCATTTGGCAAACCTGCTTCAATAAAAATTTTCATCAGGTAATAGTTTGATAATATAGATGTTGTAGCCGGCTTCCAAACAGTTGTGTTGCCCATCATTACAGGAGACAGGTTGAGGTTCGATGCAATTGCCGTAAAGTTAAAAGGGCTAACAGAGAAGACAAACCCCTCTAGTGCTCTGTACTCCATTCTATTCAACTGATTAGACGAAGATAGTGGCTGAGTTTTGTATATCTCTGAGGCGTATGATACGTTAAATCTAAGAAAGTCGGCACTCTCGCATACAGCATCAATCTCTGCCTGATATATGTTTTTGCTCTGTCCCAGCATAGTAGAGACATTTATAAGCTCTCTATATTTTGTAGTTATCAGGTGGGCAATTTTTAGCATAATTGAAGCTCTGGTTGTCCAATGGAGATTTGACCACTCTTTATGAGCTTCAACAGCAGCGTTTATTGCACTTTTAATCTGTTCCTCTCCGGCTTTATGATAAATAGCAAGAACATGTTTATGGTTATGAGGCATCGTTACTTTATCTGTATCTCCGGTATAGACCTCCTTTCCCCCTATAATTAAAGGTATCTCTACCACATTTTCACTCTGACGTTTGATCTCTTTTTCCAATCTCTCTCTCTCCGGGCTTCCTTTTAGATAGTCTTTTACGGGTTCGTTTTCTGGTAAAGGAAAATTAATGATAGAATTATTCATGTTGTTTGTTTTTTAAATGTAAAATTATAATAATTTGTAACTGGTTATGCACATTATAGAGGTAAATATGCAACATTTTTTTTTATATTTCGTTTGTTTAGTGAGTAGATGTATAAAAATTATGGCTCTATTTGATAAAATCAGTAATAAAAGAATCTCGTATGAAGAGGAGATCTACGAAGAGTGTCATAAAAGACTTTTCTACACCTCTATGAGAATTATTAATAATAGTTATGATGCCGAAGAGGTTATGCATGACACTCTTCTTAAACTCTTTTCCAGAAAAGAGAAATTCAATAGTGATAATGAGAGAAATGCTTGGTTAACAAGAGTATGCATTAACATGTCTATAGATCGTCTCAGGCGAAAAAGTGTGGAGACAAAATGGATTTACGAAGAGAACAAACAAAATCAAGACAATTTAAAGTTCGAACCCGAAATTGAAGAGTACAGCTTTAAAGGGGTTACCGTTAAAATGATAAAAGATGCATTAGTTAAACTTGCCGAGGGTTATAGGGTAATATTGTCACTCGTTCTTTTTGAGGGTTACGATTATGAGGAGATAGCACAGATTACGAATCTAAAAGAGGTTACTGTTAGGACTCAATATATTAGAGGAAAAGCGCGCCTGATTGAAGAGATTGAAAAAATAAGACAACTTGGTTAAAATAATTTAGAGATGGACAGATTAAGAGAGATAATAAAAAATAGCGACCCCGAGTCGGAAAGCATAATGCTACCTGAGGGTCACAAAGAGAGGTTTTTTAAAAAGTTAAATGACCGTAGAGCCGGACGAGAAGAGTTGAGGCAGCTAAAAACCTATCTGGCTATTGCTGCAGCTCTAACATTTTTTATTGTGGCTCCTCTGATAAAAATTTCTATATCTAATAAAGAGAGCGCAAACGAAATTGGCTATAAAGGACTGGTAGAAGAGAAGATAAGCAAACTTCAAAGCTTGGCTGTTCACTTAGATCCGTTTAATAAAAGTATTGTTTTGTCTACTCTAGAACAGCTCACCTACGAAGCGGTACCTTTTGAAGATCAGCTTCCCGAGGTGATTGATTCCCAAAGAAGAATGGAGTACGAGAACCGCTATTATAGATCAAAGCTGGAAGGAGTAGAACGCGTAGATAAATTTATCTCTCAACTTACAAAAAAATACGATTATTGACTTTTGATCATAATGAACAGCTTTAATATTAAAATAATATCAATTAAAAATTATTAAAATGAAAAGGTATCTATTAATGGCATTGATAATGGTCGTTACTTCGGCATTATCTGCACAAATTGTAAAAAAGGATTATAAACTATCGGGTTTTGAAGGTATTAATGCAGGGGGAGTTTTCGAAATTGAGCTTCAAAAATCCTCATCAGAAAGTGTAGTTGTTGAGGCAGATCAAGAGGTAATTGAGTATGTCTCAGCAACCGTTAATCGTGGGGTTCTTAAACTTACGTTAGAGAGCTCAAAAATGCCATCCAGACTTCAGAAAAACATGAAAGCGATAAAAGTATTTATCTCAATTAAAGAACTTACATCTTTGGACATTTCAGGTGCAGCAAAGTTATCATCACAATCTACATTCAATCCAAAAACATTTTCGTTAGAGGTAAGCGGTGCTGCAAACATAGGAAAGCTCTCTATTAAAAGTGAATCAATTAAAATCACGCAAAGTGGTGCGGCAAGCTTATTTTTAGAGGGATCTTCTGAAAACGCAGTCGTAGATATCACTGGAGCAACAAAAACTACTATGACTTTTGAAGTTGGCGAGCTTAAACTTAATGGAAGCGGGGCGTCAAAATTAGATTTTAATGGAAAAATCCGTTCAGGTAAGATCTCATTCTCGGGTGCCGTTAACTCAACCCTTAAGGGAGTCGGAGCAGATAATCTTATAATTGATATGTCTGGAGCGTCGAATATCTCTGCTTTAGATTTCCCTATCAAAGATGCTACATTAAAACTTACCGGAGTCTCTAATGTCTCTCTTTATGTATCCGGAACAATATCGGCAGAGGCAACAGGTGGATGTAACATAAGGTATAAAGGAAATCCACAGGTTAAATCATTAGATATTAGCGCTGCGTCATCATTTAAAAAGATTAATTAGCTCAATTAAATCTCATTTTACTATCTTTATAAAAAAAAGATAGTATGAGCTACAAAAATTTACACCAAAGTGCCTTTGTGTTAGATTCTCACTGCGACACACCTTTAAAATTGATAGAGGGAGCAGATCTTGGGAAGAGGTTACGCAAAGGGCACTTTGATTTTATGAGGATGAGAGACGGGGGGCTTGATGCAGTTTTTTTTGCAATTTACACTTCGGGAGCTCTGGATCCCGATGCTGCAACCAGAAGGGCTCTTCAGCTGATAGCAAGAGTTTATGACTCGATTGAGGCAAATCCAGACAAAGTTGCCTTGGCACTAAACGCAGATGATGCAATTAAAAACAGAGAGTCGGGGCTATTATCTGTTTTCCTTGGAATGGAGAACGGATCTCCAATACAAAATGATCTTAGTCTTCTTAGACTATTTTTTGATATGGGTATCAGATACCTAACTCTATGCCACTCAAAAAACAACGAGATATGTGACTCTTGTGCACCAAAAGAAAAAAGGTGGAATGGATTGAGCCCTTTCGGTAAAGAAGTTGTAAAAGAGATGAATAGATTGGGTATGCTAATTGATGTTTCTCATATTTCGGACGAATCATTTTACGATGTTTTAAAATATTCTACAAAACCCGTTGTTGCTACTCACTCCTGCTGCAGAGCGATAGCTAATCATCCAAGAAATCTTACAGATCAAATGATTATTGATCTTGCAGCACAAGGTGGAGTTGTGCAAATAAACTTTTATCCCCCATTTTTAAATAGTGATTATGCCCGGGATTTCTGGCCTTTGTGTGATGCCTACGATGATGCACTTGAAAAGTTTAAGGAGAATCCTACAAAATTCAAAAGTGAACTAAAAGAGGCCGAAGCAAACATGTTATCACTAAAAAGACCATCCTATACAGAGGTTGTAGATCATATCGATCATGTTGTTAAGCTAGTTGGGGCAAACCATGTAGGGTTAGGATCGGATTTCGATGGAATTGAAGTTACTCCCGATGGTTTGGAGGGTGTAGACAAGCTTCCTATAATAACTAAAGAACTAAAACTAAGAGGATACTCCGACGATGATATACTGGGAATTCTAGGAGGTAACTTTTTAAATTTACTTGATTGATTATGTCTAAGATAGCACTAATAACAGGTGCAACATCCGGTATAGGAAGAGCAGTTGCAGTATCTATGGCTAGGGCCGGATTTGATATTATTATCACGGGTAGAAGAATGTCTCTTTTATCGGAGCTCTCAAAAAAGCTTGAAAATGATTTCAAATGTAGAGTATTGTGCCTCAGTTTTGATGTTAGAGACCCCCGGCAGACAGAGCAATATTTAAATAATTTACCCGATAATTGGAAACATATAGATGTCTTGGTAAATAATGCAGGTTTGGCGGTTGGTCTGACACCTATTCAGAGTGGTATTCTGGATGATTGGGAGAGGATGATTGACACAAACATTAAAGGTGTGTTGTATGTTACAAAAATCATCTCTAACTATATGATTAAAAGGGGTGGGGGACACATAATAAACATTGGATCAATTGCCGGAAAAGATGTCTATCCTAACGGTAATGTATATTGTGCAACAAAACATGCTGTTGACGCACTCTCCAAAGCAATGCTGATAGATCTTTACGAACAGAACATTAGAGTTTCGCAGATATGCCCCGGTGCAGTAGAGACTGAGTTTTCTGAAGTTAGGTTTAAAGGAGATAAAGAGAGAGCTGCTAATGTTTACAAAGGTTTTAAACCACTATCTGCAGACGATGTTGCTAATGTAGTTATGTTTGTCGCTACTTTACCACAACATGTGAATATCTCAGACTTAACAGTTATGCCCTCGGCACAAGCATCTCCTTCAATGATCAATAAAAAATAGTTCAGAAGAGGCAGGGTTAAATCACTCCTGCCTCTTTAAGTATTTCGTCTAATGTGTTGGCGTTGGCCTCTCTGTTCCTATCGTTTCTGTTTGAGAAAATAAGATATAACACTTTTTCTTTTGGAAAACGCCCTGCATATATTTGAAAACCACCATTATCTCCTGTATGGTATATTTTCTGAGGATATCCCGGTTTTCTCTCTATAAACCAACCAAAGCCGTAATAGGTGTATGGTTCATCAGTTTTTATAAAAGGAGTATGTGCCTCTTTAAGAGATTTTTCCGACACAATAATATTTGATCTTAACGCTAACTCCCACTTCATAAACTCTTCTGTAGATGTGTATATTCCTCCGTCTGCTTTTGTAGCAAAAAATGACTCTTCGCCATAATCAAACTCATCGAACACACCGCTCTCTTTATTAAAAATATAACCTCTGGACATATTTGGAATTTCTCTGTCTGCTTCAAAATATAGAGTCTTATCCATTCCGGCCTTTTGAAAAATCCTATTCCTCATGAAATCCTCAAATTTCTCTCCTGAAGCTCTCTCTATAATTGTGTACATAAGTTGATATGTTGGATTCATGTACTCATAAGATGTGCCGGGCTGAAAATTTAGTTTTTTCAGCTCTCCGATGTATGAATACGACTCAACATCTTTTGCAGTGGTTACAAACAACCTATCACTCCTGTCTCTTGAGTCGGGTATTCCCGAAGTATGAGATAAGAGGTGTTTTAACGTTATATCTTCAAGAGCATTAGAATTGAATTCAGGAAACCATTTTAGCAGTTTGTCATCTAAAGATAATTTTCCCTCCTCTTCCAGAATCATTAAAGCAATTGCCGAGAACTGCTTTGAGACAGAAGCTATGTTGAAAAAAGTACTACTATTTATAGGAGTCATGCTCTCCATATCTGCAACTCCATAACCCTTATTAAAAATTATATTATCTCCTTTTAATATCAGAACAGCAGCACCGGGTTCGTTAATTGGATATTGATTAGAAAAGAGATTATCTAAGCTTTTAAGAGACTCTTCAGATAATGTGTTAGAGTTTGAACATGAATTAATCATAAAAATTGCAGTTGCTATAAATAAATATTTCATAATGTATTCGTTTAACTTAAACTGCATGATGCAACATGCTTGTTATTTTGTGTAACATATATGTTTTATCTCTTGAATAATCACTACTTATCTTCACTTATTAATCCACAGAGTATTAACCTTAAAAAATTCACAGACTCCGATGAGAATCGAAGAATATTTCTCTGCCTATCTCCGGAGAGATTAATCTTTTTTGTATATATAAGATTGTTGAAAGATACAGCTATCCACAATGTGCCAACCGGCTTCTCAATTGATCCACCATCTGGGCCTGCAATGCCGGTTGTAGCTAAAGCTATGTTAGTTCTAAATAGATTCCGTGCGCCTAAAGCCATCTCTAAAGCACACTCTCTACTAACCGCTCCATATTTAATAATTGTCTCTTCATCTACTCCCAGTATCTCTTTTTTAGAATCATTACTGTAGGTAACAACGGCTCCATTAAATATTTTGGATGACCCGGGTACTGTTGTCATTCGCGAAGCTATTTTACCGCCTGTACACGATTCTGCAATAGAGAGAGTTAACTCTCTTTTAGACATTATTTTGTAAAGCACACTCTCCAGGGTATCGTCCTCCTCTCCATATACGAGGTTACCAAGCTTTTTTTTAAGGTCATAAAAATATTTGTCGGTAAGAGCTACTGAACTAGAATCTAAGCCATTATAACTAGATAGTCTTAACCTGATTCCAATTTCGGGATTTGGAAGGTATGCCAATTTAATTGTTCTCGGAAGAGATTTTTCCCACTCTTCTAAAGATGCCGAGAGTAGAGATTCCGGCATACCGTAAGTAACTAAAGTTCTATGGTGAACTATCTCTTTTACTACATTATGCCTTATGTACTCACCAACACTCAGCATCATCTCCTCCATCTCGTAGGGCACACCGGGAAGAGAGAACAGTATACATCTATTGTTTTGCCCGGTTTTAAATATCATTCCGGGAGCAGTACCCAATTTGTTTACGATTACTGAACAATTAGATGGAACAAGTGCTTGATTTCTATTATTTTCAGTTAGTTCAACACCTCTATTTTTTAGGATGTTGCTAATTATATCTAACTGCTCTTGATTGTAAACGTATCTTTCACACTTTGTTAAAATGGCTAATGTACGTTTTGTAATATCGTCGTTTGTAGGGCCTAATCCTCCTGTAACCACAACAATATCATGAGTTTCTGAAACATTACGGAGCGTATTTAAAATAACCTCAGAGTCATCGCCAACACTTATCTTAGACCTTACTCTTATCCCCAATTTATTTAGCTCTCTTGCTATAAAAGATGAATTTGTATCAATAATTTGTCCGATAAGAATTTCATCTCCAATCGTACATATACATGCTTCGCACATTTTTTATTTACTTTTTGAAAGATGCCTTAAAATTCTTTTTATGAATCCGGGGCCATTGTATATAAATCCGGTGTATACCTGAACAAGGGATGCTCCGCTTTCTAACATCTCTTTTGCCTGTTTAGGCGTCATTACTCCACCTACTGCTATAATTGGTAACTGTCCTTTTGTTTTTGAAGATATATGCTTTACCAATTCTAAACTTCTTCTATATAGGGGAGCTCCACTTAATCCTCCTTCACCTATAAAGTCTAACCTCTTCTTAAAAGTAGAGAGGCCATCTCTGGAGAGAGTAGTGTTAGCAGCAACTATGCCGTCCATACCCGATACCAGAACCAATTCAGTAATTTCATCTATCTGTTCATCAGATAAATCGGGGGATACTTTTAATAAGATAGGCCTATATTCATCGAAATACTTTCTCAAAGTGGTAAGGCGGTCAACAATTTCTGACAGAGATGTAATATCTTGTAGCTTAGTTACTCCCTTTACATTTGGACAGGATACATTTACAACAAAATAGTCAACAAAGTCGTATAACTGAGCAAATACCTTTTCATAATCTTGTGGTGCAGACTCATTAGGTGTTGCAGTTCCTTTTATTATGTTTGCACCTATTACAACATTTGCACTTTTTCTTTTTAAATTTGATACAGCATACTTTGACCCTTTATTATTAATGCCCATTCTGTTAACTATGGCATTATCTTCTATAAGTCTGAAACAACGTGGTTTAGGGTTACCCACTTGTTCATTAGGTGTAAGTGAACCAATCTCTATAAAACCAAATCCAAAATTAGCCAGATCGTTATAAATCTCTCCGTTTTTATCGAATCCTGCAGCCAGGCCAATTGGATTTTTGAATTTGATTCCCATTACCTCTCTCTCCAAGTTTGGTGAATTATAGGAGTAAATAAACTTCAAAATAGGTTGCAGGAGGGGGATGTAACGCGAAATAATCAACAGCTTCACAACAATATTGTGTGCTGTTTCCGGAGAAAAAGAGAAAAGGATTGGTTTGAATAATCTGA
>CAYYAM010000016.1:36111-45442 GCA_964469965.1 uncultured Muribaculaceae bacterium
ATATTGTGTGCTGTTTCCGGAGAAAAAGAGAAAAGGATTGGTTTGAATAATCTGAACATGCCAGCAGTATTTCGCGCAAAGATAGTAATAAAAAGATATCACCAATCTACTCTTTATTGTATTCGGCAAATGTGTTGTCGGAATATATCATGATTATCTTTACAAGACTCTTTTTATCGTCTGTAAGTGTACGAATGTTTTCATTTATGCGATTCTCACGAGGTTGATCGGGAGCTGATACCGTTGGATTTATTTCATTATTAGATACATTGAATGGTTTTTGTATATCAAAAATTGTATTTGAATATAGATTACTTTCAATTGCAGTAGTTCTATTATCCTTATAGATCTCCCCTTTGCCGGTAATTAACCACTCTGCATTTAAGTGAGGAAATTTTAGTATTAGCTTTTGAATAAACTCAAAACCAGGTTTATTTCTTCCCGATAAGATATGTGACATTCCAGATCTTTGTATACCTAATATATCAGCAAGCTTAGATGGATTAATCTGTTCGGCATCTAAAAATTTTTGTAACCGGTCTTTCATACTTGTAAACTATCAATATTACAAATGTAACACAATTTATCTTTACATATGTAACCATCGTGAATTTACATTTGTAACATTATGGAATAATACTCATCTTGGGTGTTCTAATTTAAATGTATCTATATTATTATAATCGAATAGGTTGAGACAAAATGTAGTAATATTAAGTATAGATTTAAAAAAACTGTCTTAATATGCTGAATAATAGTGTTATATAACTGTATAAGCACTTATATTTGGCTCAAATAACCTCTTTTTCTCAAAATATGGTAGTAATTGATTAAATATAACTTGAAGTAAACTTTATAAATAGCTGGTTACATGTTATATATATAGCATATAGACCTTTTCTATTATGGCGACGATATCTCTTTCTACTATCTAGTTATTTATAAAGTTTTGATATGTAACGCATGTTTACATATGTAAATTATTGGCAAATCTACCTTTTTGATTATTTTTGAAAAAATTTTTATATGATTGAAGAGATCTTAATTGAGAACTATAGTTATAATCTTCCGGAAGATAGAATAGCAAAATATCCCCTTCCTAACAGAGATGACTCTAAGATTTTAATATTTGAAGGTACATCTATTAATGAATCCAAATTTTCAAATCTCGTTGAGTTATTACCATCTCCCTCTTTATTGATATTTAACAATACTAAAGTTGTTCCTGCTAGGATGTTTTTTAAAAAGGCAAGTGGCGCTTCTATCCAGATATTCTGTATTGAACCTTACAACCCCAGCGAGTACAACACCTCATTTGCTTCTACTAAAGAGTGTGTATGGGTAACGGTAGTGGGAAATGCAAAAAGATGGAAAGAGGGTGAGATACTTCTGGATAACCATCAAAACAATCCCAAAATAGAAAAAGTCAATTTAAAGGCAACAGTAATTGGCAAAGAATCCGAAAAATACATTGTAAAGTTCACTTGGGAGCAGAATTTATCCTTTTCAGAAATTTTAGAACTATGTGGAAAGATTCCAATTCCACCCTATTTAAAAAGAGAGTCAACAGAATTAGATTCTGAAAGATACCAAACAGTTTATGCAATAAAAAAAGGTTCTGTTGCAGCACCAACTGCAGGTCTCCACTTTACAACCAATACACTTCAAAAAATTGACAAAAAAGGCATAGTAAGAGGAGAAGTTTGCCTTCACGTAGGTGCAGGAACATTTATTCCCGTAAAATCTACAAATATTGCCGATCATAAAATGCACTCTGAGCCATTCTCTATAAACAGGGAACTTATTGGAAAAATAATCGCTCATAAAAAAGAGAATAAACCTGTTATTGCTGTTGGGACCACTTCTGCAAGAACATTGGAGAGTTTATACTATTTAGGAGTTAATTGCATCCAAGGCAAAGCTCCAGAAAGTATTACACAATGGCAACCTTACACAAACTATAATAATAGTATTACATTAAATGAATCTCTTGAATACTTATACAATTGGATGTTAAGTAATCAAAAAGAAACTATAGAGTGCAAAACAGAGATGATAATTGTACCCGGATTCAACTTTAAAGTTATAGATGCTCTTATCACTAACTTCCATCAACCACAAAGCACTCTACTGCTTCTCATTGCTGCATTTATAGGTGACAACTGGAGAGATGTATATGACTACGCTCTTAAAAATAACTTTAGGTTTTTGAGTTATGGAGATAGCTCAATTCTGTTTAAAAAAGTGGCTAACTAATAGTTATGTACTTAAGTATTTTATGTGCCCAATTTGATAGCATAGGGCCAGAGTTAATAAGATTTGGCAGAATATTTAAAAGTTGCTGACGCGCTATTTTTAAATATTGAGGATCTCTCTCCAACTCATAGAGTGTTATTAAATTACCTGCCATAACCGAATTGGATGAAGGTCTAATCACATCTATATTTGACTCTCTTTTAAAAGGAATAACTTGGTAATTAACATCTGTCTCGGAATTATTAAACATTCCATTATCTTGCTTATAAAATTTTGATATCACCAGCTGTGTATAAGTTTTTGCCACTTGAAGATACTCCTGCTCCTTTCTGATTTTATATAACTCAAGCGATGCTTCAATAAAGTGTGCATAATCTGACAGATAACCAATAAGATAACTATCTGTGCAACATGTGTATCTATAGAGCTTTCCATCCTCTTTTTTAACGTTTTTGTAGATTATATAATCAAATATCTCTATAGCTTTATAGTATAGTTTGTTATCATTTAAAAGCAGTGATGATTGAGAAAGAGCCGACACAGCCACAGCATTTGAGGAGGTTATAGCTCTTATATCTCTGTAGTAACCTCTGTGTTCAGATCGTCTCACCCTTAACTGCTCAATCTCTTCCCTGGAGATAAAATCATAAGTATCTGCACTTCTATTGGGTAGCTGCTTTATCATTTTATCTAAAGTAAGATCGAAACCCATAGCAATAGCTATCTCTTTATATCTCTCAGGAAACAAAAGGGCAAGCTCATTTACAGTGAAAGAGTAATAAACAGCCTCCTTGGCAGTGCTTGTCAGTGTGGTTGAGCTAATCAAACCTCCTTTAGAATCAACCAGTTCATTAACAATGAACTGGTAAATCATATATGCAGTATCTCTATAACTCTCCTTTCTATAAAATCCATACGCTTTTGCGTAAAGTAAAAGAAACTGGCTGTTCTCTTCCAAAGTCTTCTCGAAAAGAGGTTGTACACAAGAGTAATCTTTAGATTGGCGAAAAAATCCACCATCTATAAGATCGAATAGTTGTGAAAATTGAAGATGATCTAATAGACTCTCCAGTTTTTCGCTGTATTTTTGATTGTTGCAATGCTTTAAATAGTCTATTATTGTTATTAAACTAGATGGATTTGGTGTAAATGGGGTTAGTTTATATATAAAATCTGACTCAAAAATAGTTCTAAACCAATGTTTTATATAATGATCCAGAGTAGAATTGTCTATTTCTCTATTTTTATTTGGTTCGGTAATTATGCCGGTATTAATCACTCTTTTAGATAGCTCTTCCGACATCAGCTGCAATTTATCTCTCTTCTCGTTTTTTGCTAAAAGCAAGGAGTTTGCCAACTCTAAAAAGTTATCGGGATCACAATCAGAGAAGGCAATTATTGGCTTTCTGTCTGGCATTATAAACATGTTTATAGGCCCGTAGGAGAAGTCTTGATTGAGGAACAGAAGATCTAGACCAAGCAAAAATGACTCAGGTTTATCTTCTTTATCTTCTATAACATTGATAAATTCCCTATTTAAAATACTAATTACTCTGTTGTTTGAAAAGAGCTCCAAAGATGACTCTCTAATACTTATATTGCTAATATATCCGATATGTAAAAAAATAAGTTTATCCTCTTCCAAAGCTTTATTTAGAAGTTCATCTGTAAGAAAAAAGTTCCACTTAATCCCTTTTTCAGAAAACATTTTAATGTATGGTGAACAACTTTTGAACATTTATTATATATTTTTGCTTATTAAAGCCTAAACACTATGAAAAAAAGAACAATCATCGATCTTTTTGAAGAGTCTGTAGAGAAATACTCACAAAAGACTCTTCTACTAGAGAAAAAAGAGAAGGAGTATCTTCCTACCACATACCTGCAAACAAAGACACTTGCAGAACAATTTGGTGCAGGTCTTTGTTCATTGGGAATAAAAAAGGGAGAGCATGTTTCAATTCTTTCCGAAGGTAGAAATTGGTGGATTATTGGTGAGTTGGGGCTATTTTATGCAGGAGCCGTGAATGTGCCCATCTCTATCAAAATCGAAGAGAGCAGTGATCTGATTTTCAGGCTTAATCATGCAGATGTAGAAACAATTTTAGTCTCCGAGAGACAACTAAGCAAGATAAGAGGCATAAAGTCCTCTTTACCTTTGCTTAAAAGAGTAATTGTGTTTGATATGCCCAACGAACTGCACGACGGAGAGTACTTTATTGATGATATTCTTGAGAGAGGGTCAGAGTATCTGAAAGAGAACCGAGAATCGTTCATGAATATTTCCAGATCTATTAAAAATGACGATTTTGCAACCATCACATACACATCGGGAACCACAGCCGACCCTAAGGGTATTATTCTCAGCCACAGAAACTACACAGCAAACGTTGAACAATCTTTATCGTGCATGACAATTCCTCCGGATAAAAGGATGCTGATTATTCTACCTTTAGATCACTGTTTTGCGCATGTAGTGGGCTTTTACATAATGATTGCAACCGGATCTATAGTAGCAACTGTTCAGGTTGGCAAAACCGGTATGGATACCTTAAAAAATATTCCAATCAATATTAATGAGGTTAAACCAAACATTCTTCTCTCAGTTCCTGCTCTGGCTAAAAATTTTAGAAAAAATATTGAGAACTCAATCAAGCAAAAGGGTAAGTTTATTCAATCTATTTTTGAATTTGCATTAAAAGTATCATACAGTTACAATAAAGAGGGTTGGAATAGAGGGAGCGGGCTGTCTATACTCCTTCTGCCTTTGGTAGCTCTCTTTAATAAGACTCTTTTTTCAAAGATTAGAGGTGCTATGGGAGGAGAACTTGAATTTTTCGTTGGAGGAGGAGCACTTCTCGATATTGAGATGCAAAGATTTTATTATGCACTGGGAATGCCTATGTATCAAGGATATGGACTCTCTGAGGCCACTCCTGTTATCTCTACAAATACTCCTCAAAAACACAAATTAGGATCCTCGGGGATTCTTGTAAAACCTCTAGATATTAAGATTTTAGATAGCGAAGGCATTGAGCAACCTCTGGGTGTCTCGGGTGAAATAGTTATCAAAGGTGAAAACGTAATGATAGGATATTGGAAAAATCAAAAGGCAACAGAAGAGACTATCAAAGATGGATGGCTTTATACAGGCGATTTGGGATATTTAGACAAAGATGGATATCTATACGTTTTGGGAAGATTTAAATCTCTCCTGATCTCCAGTGATGGTGAAAAATACTCTCCCGAGGGTATAGAGGAGACAATCCTAGGAAATTCAAAAATTATTCAGCAGATAATGCTTTATAATAACCAGTCTCTTTATACGATTGCCATTATTGTTGCAGACAGAACCAATCTAAAAGGGAGGGATTTGGTTGAGGCAGTGTGGGCAGATATCTCAAAATACAAGGGGAATGGAGAGTTTGCCGGGATGTTTCCTGAAAGATGGCTTCCATCTACTTTTATTCTTGCCGAAGAGCCATTTACTGAGAAAAATAAAATGATTAACTCTACAATGAAAATGGTGAGATCTAAAGTTGAAGAGGCGTATATGGAACGCATCCGTTATGCCTATACCCCTGAAGGTAAAAGTATTTATAATAAGTTTAATATATTCGAATAATGAATATTTTTAAAACATCTGTATTACTTGTAGTTGTTTTACTTATTGCAACTATAACTTTAAATAGAATCCATCTGCCTTCTCAGAGCAGGTACAAAGATATAGAGTTCTCTGCATCTAACGTTCAGAAGCACATTAATATAATGTCTACAGAACCAAGGTCTATTCACCATCCTATTGCAAGAGAGAAGGTAAGACTGTATCTTGGCAAAGAGTTGGAAGCTAACGGTTTTAAGGTAAATTATATTTACTACGACTCTGTTAAAGACAGGTTTGGCCAATATATGAATATTGGAAATGTTTATGCCGTATCTGACCCTATTGAAAGAAAACCAGAATCGTATATTCTTTTAATGGCTCACTTAGACTCAAGATTTGCAAAGAGAGTGAAAGGAGAGGAGGTTATTTCTCTGGGAGCAGCAGATGACGGGTACGGCTTAGGTTCAATTTTAGAGATTGTGCGTATAATGTCGGAAAAAAGAGAGAGCTGGAGACAGGGGATAAAAGTACTATTTACCGATTCAGAAGAGTCCGATTTAGAGGGCATCAGATATGCACTTAAAAGAGATGGGCACATATTTGAAAATGTAGGGTTCATAATTAATTTGGAGGCGCGAGGGGTTAAGGGGCCGGCTCTTATGTTTGAGACATCACCTAATAATGAACGAGTAGTAGAACTTTATAAAAAAGGGAGACAGCCATTTTCTTACTCTTTAACATCTTCTATCTATAATATACTGCCAAATTATACCGATTTTTCATTAATAAAAGAGGATTTCGCAGGAATTAACATCTCAGTAATTGACAACCTTAACTATTACCACACTAATCTGGATAACCCCGAGAATATCTCGCTAAGATCGATTCAACACTATGGTGTTCAATTAGAGCCCATCATTTATGAGTATCTCTCGAATCCAATCTATGCAAATCCTGAATATCTTTCAGAAGGTAATTCGTCATACTTTTTCTCACTACCTTTTCTGGGACTATTTGTGATAAATAAAACATTATACTTGATAATATCTATTGCTTTTCTCTGTGTCTTTCTTTTTACCACTTATTTGTTTAAAAGGCAAAACCGATTAAGTTATAATAACTTAATTAAGTTCACAACCATTATATTTCTCTTTTTGGTTTTAATGTCGGCAATGGCATACGGTGCTGCCAGATTATCGGCTTATTTAAACAACGTAGAGTACTCTGCAGTAAATTTGGCATATGTTAAATATGAATACTGGATAATAGGGTTATGTATAATACTTTCGTCTATCTCTTTTACATATTTATATATAAAGTTATCTGGCAAAAAATCTAGATACAGAACTACTTTTTTGGCATCCGGTATCCTATTTGGCATAATAGTATCTGTTGCATCTCATCTGTTTACTGGCGACAGTTTATTGATCTCTTTACCAACATTTATGGCAATTTTTGCCTATTTCCTAAGATTATTTAATACTAACGGTTATGTTAGAATTATTTTCCCGGCACTCTCATTGCTGTTTCTAATTCCAATAATCTATCTGCTGATTGTAGCACTTACTATTGGTGCTCTATTTATAATTTTACCTCTGATACTATTGTTTCTCTGGACGCTTATACCTATCTGCGATGCAATTTTGAGAGATAACATTTAATTTTTATAACTTTGCGGTTCAATAAAAATGTGATGACCCAAGATAAATTTAAGGAAATCAGACCCTACAAAGGCGATGAGGAGGCCCAGGCATTAAGTAGGATAGCAGCACATCCGGTACTTAGAGATATCTCTAAGTATCTTTTCCCCGATAAAAACCCCGATGAGCTGCGTAGTAAGATCTCATCACTTTCAAGTGTTGAGGAGTTTCAATCTCATGTAATGCTCGCCTCAATCAAAAAGATTGTTTCTGATACCTCTAAAGGGCTAACCTATTCGGGTATTGAAAATTTACAAAATGGTGGAAGAAATCTTTTTATCTCAAACCATAGAGATATTATGCTGGATTCAGCGCTGATACAGGTCATTTTACACATAAACAGTATCCCTACTTCTGAGATGGCCGTTGGAGACAACCTAATAACAGACTCATTTATTGAAGATGTTGCCAGGTCCAATAAGATGATAAAAGTGATCCGGAGCGGAAATCCAAAAGAGCTTTACAGCTCTTCTAAATTGCTTTCTGAGTACATAAGGGAGAGTATTACATCTAAAAGGAGCTCGGTGTGGATTGCCCAAAGAAATGGAAGAACCAAAGACGGAGTAGACTCCACCGAGCAAGGTCTTCTTAAGATGCTCGATATGAGTGGTAATGGCAACTTTGTTAACGATTTTATTGATTTATCCATCACCCCTGTATCTCTTTCATATGAATATGAGCCGTGCGATTTTCTAAAAGCTAGAGAGACGTATATCTCCCGGCGAACAAAATATAAAAAAAGCCCGGGAGAGGATTTGAACAGTATTTTAACAGGTATAATGCAATTCAAAGGGTCTATAAATGTAAGTTTCTGTAAACCACTATCTTTTGAGGAGATTGAAAGTTGCGCCACTCTTGAAAAGAATGAAAAATTTAAAAAACTGGCCGAGATAATTGACAATAGAATTTATAAAAGCTATCATATATGGAAGACAAATATGATGGCCTATGATATTTTATACAAAAAATCTGAGTACTCGAATATGTACGACAACTCTGATTTGAAAACTTTCTTGGATTATTGTGACTTTAAACTATCTGGATTTGATGGTGACAGAGATGAGATAAGAGAGATCTTTTTGGCTATTTACGCCAACCCTCTATTGTCATATAAGAAGTAATTTTTTGCAAAATAATAAAACACACGTGTTACCTCGTATAACACGTGTGTTTTAATTATTGTTTATCAAATACAAAGCTTTAATTCCTATTTCTTGGTTATGGCTAATAAAATTCTTATTTTTGCAGAATTATAAAAACATTTATGCAAATTTCATAACCAAAAAAGCAATGAATAAGCAAATCACCCTAAATGATGCTGTAGCAAAAGTAAAAAATGGCATGACAATAATGGTAGGAGGTTTTCTCACCTCTGGCGGTCCAAACACAATTATGGACTCTTTGGCCGAATCAGGTGTTAATAACCTAACACTGATTTGCAATGACGCTGCCTTTCAAGATAAAGGTCTGGGAAAACTAATTGCTAACAGACAGGTTAAAAAGCTTATCACATCTTATATAGGTTCAAATCCCGCCGCCATTGATTTCATGAACTCATCTGAGTTGGAGGTTGAGTTCTCTCCACAAGGGACACTTGCCGAAAGAATAAGGGCAGCCGGAGCAGGGCTTGGAGGGGTATTAACCCCAACGGGGCTTGGCACATCGGTAGAAAATGGCAAAGAGATTATAAAGATAGATGGCAAAAGCTTTATATTGGAGAGGCCTCTTAAAGCAGATATTTCATTTATTGGTGCGTCAATATCAGATGAGT
>CAYYAM010000016.1:45542-46800 GCA_964469965.1 uncultured Muribaculaceae bacterium
GATGGAGCACGTATGCTTCAGCTTTTTGGAGATGTGGCCACTGAATTATTAATCAGACACGACGGAGACGAGGGCCTTTTTAGAGCTTACGATAGTGTTGAGTTCTTGGCTCCTGTTTATGCAGGTGACTATATCGAAGCTGTAGGTGAGATTATTAACACAGGAAATACATCAAGAAAGATGGTGTTTGAGGCTAGAAAAGTGATAGTTCCAAGGCCGGAAATTTCTGCTTCGGCAGCAGATCTGCTTGAGGAACCAATTATTGTATGCAGAGCTAGCGGTACATGCGTAACCCCAAAAGAATGTCAAAGAAATAAATAATATCGGGTATGGAAAAACTAATTATTACAGCAGCTATTTGCGGAGCAGAGGTTCTTAAGGAGCATAACCCTGCGGTACCCTACACTGTTGAAGAGTGTGTAAGAGAGGCAAAATCGGCATACGATGCCGGAGCGAGCATAATACATCTTCATGTAAGATACGACGACGGAACGCCTACACAAGACAAGAATCGTTTTAAAGAGGTAATGGACGCCATTTACAAAGTATGCCCCGACGTTATTATTCAGCCCTCAACAGGAGGTGCCGTTGGGATGACCAATGACGAAAGATTACAACCAACTGAGTTGAATCCCGAAATGGCCACTCTAGATTGTGGTACACTAAATTTTGGCGGAGATGAGGTGTTCATGAATACAGAAAATACTATTATCTATTTTGCAGAGAGGATGAACGAAAGGGGCATTAAGCCGGAGTTGGAAGTTTTTGACAAAAGCATGATAGATATGGCATTAAGACTTCATAAAAAAGGATTCATCAAAAAACCAATGCACTTCGATTTTGTGATGGGTGTTAATGGCGGAATAACCGGAGAGCTAAGGGATTTTGTTTTTTTAAGAGGAAGTATCCCTCATGATGCAACCTATACAGTTGCGGGAGTTGGCAGATTTGAATTCCCTCTTGCTACTGCTGCAATAATAGATGGAGGACATGTTAGAGTGGGATTTGAAGACAATGTGTTCTTATCTAAGGGAGTTTTAGCCAAATCAAATGGAGAGTTGGTAGAGAAAGTTGTGAGAATTGCCAAGGAGTTTGGCAGAGAGATAGCTACACCGGATGAAGCTAGAGCGATTCTGGGGCTTAAGCCAAGAAAATAGCATTAACATATCAATAATAACTTAATACCAAAAACAATGAAAAAGGGAAACAAATACGGAATTCACAGGGTTATTGAACCTAAGGGTGTTTTACCACAACC
>CAYYAM010000017.1:0-44282 GCA_964469965.1 uncultured Muribaculaceae bacterium
TTCAAAGAACTATCCGTTTTTTCTCAAACGGGCTGCAAAGGTAGCCACTTTTTTTGAAACTCCAAATTTTTTGCCAAAATTTATTTGGGTATTACATTTTCATTATCTTAGCCAAAATATAAATTTGACAAGTATGATAAAGAAAGTTAGTTTAACTCTTTTGGTTTTTGCTTTTACATCTATTTACGCTTTTGCGTGTACAAATCTCTTGGTGACCCCGGGAGCATCTGCCGACGGATCGTCTATGGTAAGCTACTCTGCCGATTCGCATACAAGATATGGTACCCTTGTACACTATCCTGCAGCCATCTACCCCAAAGGATCTATGCTTAAAATTTTTGAATGGGGGAAGGATAGGTATTTAGGAGAGATCCCACAGGTAGAAAGGACATATGCAGTAATTGGTAATATGAATGAGCATCAATTGATTATAGGTGAGTCTACCTGGGGAGGAGTGAAAACTCAGTTTGATCCCGAAGGCATATTGGATTATGGGTCACTTATATACATTGCCTTGCAGAGAGCTAAAACAGCACGGGAAGCAATTGAGGTTATAACCTCTTTAGCAGATAGATACGGATACGCTTCCACCGGAGAATCTATATCAATTGCAGACAAAAATGAGGTTTGGTTTTTAGAGATGATTGGCAGAGCTCCCAAAAAAATAGATGGGGTTAATGTAAATAAGGGGGTTGTTTGGGTTGCAATAAGAATCCCCGATGGTGCTATATCTGCTCATGCGAATCAAGCAAGAATAACAACTTTTCCTCTGAATGATAAGGATAACTGCCTATACGCAAAAGATGTGATCTCTCATGCTCGGGAGATGGGTTTGTTTAAAGGAAAAGATTCTGAGTTTAGCTTTGCTGATGTATATGGACCTGCCTCACCATCTACCGTAAGAGGTTGTGATGCAAGAGTCTGGAGCTTCTTTAATAAGTTTGCAAAAGAGGACATGAGTATATATTTGCAATATGCAATGGGAGACATCACAAAACAGAGAATGCCTCTATATGTTTTTCCTAAACAAAAGCTAACTGTTAAGGATGTTGCAGATATGATGAGAGATCATTATGAGGGAACTCCTATGTGTATGAAAAATGATATTGGAGCCGGAGGAAATGAGTCTCCTTACAGATGGAGGCCAATGAGCTTTGAGGTAGATGGAAAGACATATATTAATGAAAGAGCAATTGCAACTCAACAGACAGGATTTTGGTTTGTTGGTCAGAGCAGATTGAATGTTCCCGATGAAATAGGTGGAATTTTCTGGTTTGGAGTGGATGATGCGGCAACCTCCCCTCTTACCCCTATCTACACCTCATCGAAGGCAATTTCTAAACACTATGCTCTTGGTAATGGTTCTATGATTGAGTACTCTTCAACGTCTATGTTCTGGCTTACAAACAGGATTGCACAGTTTGCATACCTGAGATACAACCATATTGGCAAAGAGGTGAGAGAGAAGATAGATGAGCACGAGAGGGCACGAATTGCTGAGGTAATGGCAATAGACAAAGCTGCTGAAATTTTGCTTAAAGAGAGCAGGGAGATGGTTAGTGAGTTTTTAACTAATTACTCTGTAAATACGGCAAATTCACTGTTTGAAAAATGGAAAAAGCTAGATGAGTATCTATTGGTTAAATATATCGATGGAAATACAAAAAAGCAGAATTCCGACGGTTCATTTATGAACAACGGCCACTCTCCTGTAATTCCTCCTTCTCCGGATTTCCCGGGTTATTCAGAGATATGGAAAAGAGCGGTTAAAGAGAGCGCAGGAAAAAGATTAGAGCTTAGCAACTAGCAAAGGAGCTGCCTAAATGTAGGCAGCTCTTATTAAATAAAATTAGTAAAATCTTTTACTATTTATTTTAAAAAACTATATTTGTGAAGCTAAATCTAAACTTTAATCTGATGAAAAAATTCCTTACACAATTCAAAAACGAAGACTGGATTGCAACTTTTATGGGTGGCATACTTCTGCTTTTAGTAATTTTTGTTCCATCTCTTGGCAAGGTAAAATATCAGTTTCCTGAGGGCTATCCTGTTTGGTTTTCAAAAGTACCGTTCGAGGTTACAAAACTGTTTTTTGTTGCGGTTCTTAGTGCAATAGGGCTAAAATTACTTGATGTAAAAATGAAGTGGTTCCCTTTATCATTTTTAACAATTTATGGGATTGCTTTTTTTGCGCAGTACATAAGCGGCTTGGCATTTATTAAGCAAGTGGGCTTTGAGGCCGTATTTTTCTCTGTAGCTTTTGGATTAATCATCAGAAATACTGTTGGGCTGCCTAAATGGATGGAGCCTGCCGTAAGGAGTGAATTTTACATAAAAGGGGGACTCGTTATATTAGGGTCTTCTATAATTTTTGGAGAGATAATGAAAGCAGGTGCGTATGGAATGATTCAAGCTATCCTTGTTGTGTTGTCTGTATGGTACTTCACTTTCTGGCTCTCTAAGAAAATGGGTATAGATAAGGAGATGGGGGTATTGTTATCCAGTGCTGTCTCTATATGCGGAGTTTCGGCAGCAATAGCAACAAGCGGCGCAATCAAGGGAGATGCTAAAAAGCTCTCTTTTGTGGTATCTCTTGTCTTGGTTGTTGCTGTTCCTATGATGTATATCATGCCTTACTTATCTCAGCTTTTGGGATTGAGTCAGGAGGTTGCCGGAGCATGGCTTGGGGGAACAATTGACACAACCGGAGCTGTTGTAGCATCGGGGAAATTTTTGGGAGAGATTGCGGAATCTCAGAGTGTTATAATTAAATCATCTCAAAATGCTCTTTTAGGAGTTGCTGCATTTATTATTTCAATTTATTGGTCTCTTAAGGGGTCTAACAGTTCAATACGTCCTTCGGCATCGGTGCTTTGGGAGAGATTTCCTAAGTTCGTACTAGGATTTGTTCTTGCTTCGGTTGTATTTAGTTTTTTAATGGAGCCGGCTACAGCTAAATCGCTTAGCGGTGCTGCCAAAGGATTGAGAGAGACTCTTTTTTCAGTTGCTTTTGTATCTATTGGTCTTGAGACTGACTTTAGAAAAGTTTTTGGTAAAGAGAATAACAGATATACAGCAACGTTCCTTATTGCTCAAACTTTTAATATTCTTATAACATTGCTTATAGCGTTCCTTCTATTTGGCAAATATGAATTTTCATTTGGGTTCTAAAACTCTTTACAGAGGTTGTCCATTTTTGTTTTTATTTCATTATTAGAGAGATTGCCTATACTTCCTAAATGAGTATGGGCAATTCTCTTTTCAGCTTTAAACTCTCCATTTTCAACCTCTTTGCCAACTTGTACATAGGCATCTCTAAATGGCATCCCTTCAAGTACTCTTCTATTAACCTCTTCTACAGTAAACAGATGTTCGTACATTTTGCTCTCCAGCAGATATTGTTTTACTTGAATATTCTCTAACATGAGGCAGCTCATCTCTAGCAGAGAGTGAATTGTGTCTATCGAGGGAAAGAGAAGCTCTTTTAAAAGCTGAAAATCTCTGTGATAACCATGTATTAAGTTGCCCGATAATAGATTTATTTGATTGGGTAATCCTCTTAAAATATTGCTATTACCTCTTATAACCTCCCAAACGTCGGGGTTTTTCTTATGTGGCATTATGCTGGAACCAGTTGTTAAGTTATCGGGAAACGAGATGAATCCGAAGTTAGGGCACATAAAAAGGATACAATCCGATGAAAGTTTGTTAAGCGTTGTTGCAATTGAAGATATCGCTACTGCAAATGAATATTCGCTCTTCCCTCTACTTAGTTGTGCGGCAATAGAGTTGTAGTTTAGTGTGTGAAACTCAAGCTCCTTTGTTGTCATCTCTCTATCTAAAGGAAAAGAACTCCCATAACCCGCCGCAGAACCTAGTGGATTTTGATTGATTATCTTTTTTGAAGCAAGCAATAGATGAAGATCGTCTACCAGTGTTTCGGCATAAGCCCCAAACCATAAACCGAATGATGAGGGCATGGCAATCTGAGTATGTGTATAACCGGGCATAAGAGCCGATTTGTGCTTCTCGCTTAGTGTCTGTAAAAGGGAAAAGAGTCTGTAAACGCTCTCTTTTAGATTGTCTGTCTCCCATCTTAAATAGAGCTTTATATCGGTTAATACCTGATCGTTGCGCGATCTGCCGCTATGTATTTTTTTTCCTACTTCACCCACTCTTCTAGTTAAAAGCAACTCAACCATTGAATGTATATCCTCTACATTATCTTCTAAAACAAACTCTCCTCTCTCAATTTCATCTAGAATTTTATTGAGTTCTTCTGTTAGAATATTCAATTCATGGTTACTTATCAATGAGATTGACTCCAGCATTTTTATATGTGCAAGCGATCCTATTACATCGAATCTTGCAAGTCTTTTATCTAGATCTCTATCATTACCAACCGTGAAGTTTTCTACTAACCTGTCTGCAACTTTACCTTTTCCCCAAAGCGTATTCATTTAAATATCATATTAAAATTTAAGAGTGTTAAGGATTGACAGATATCCGGTTATACCTTCTTTAATCTCGTCAATTTTCACATATTCATCTGCTCTATGAGATCGTGATGAGTCACCGGGCCCAAGTTTTATTGCAGGAACAGAAAGTCTCATCCAATCGGATGTTGTGGGAGAGACATATTTTTCTACTCCACAACTAATCAGTGCATTATAAAGAGGGTGATTTGGTGGTGTTGTTGAGGATCTGTTTTTAAGGTTCCTAGGAGAAATTTTACTGCTAAGCATAGATGACAATATATCGACAATCTCCTGATTGCTGTATGCATCTGTTGGTCTGATATCTACAGTAAATGTGCACAAATCCGGTACTACATTGTGTTGTGAACCTGCATTAATTTGCGTAACAGTGATTTTTACTTCACCCATTGACGGCGAAACTCTTTCAAACTTTAACGATCTTAGCAACTCAATATCTCGCATTGCAATATAGATTGAGTTTACACCCTCTTCCCTTGCGGCGTGCCCGCTTATTCCTTGTGCATAGCAGTCCAAAACAAGTAATCCTCTCTCTGCTATTGCCCCCTTCATTGATGTTGGCTCTCCCACTATTGCGCAATCGGCTGAAGAAAGGGTCTCTTCTGCTAACGAAATTCCTCTATCACCGGAAATCTCCTCCTCTGCACTTAAGAGTAAAGAGACCTTGAATGGCAGCTCTACTTTTAAGTCTTTTAAAATTTGCATAATCGTAACCATTGCTGCTACAGATGCCCCCGCATCGTTACTCCCGAGTCCGAATATGGTGCTTTCGCTAAAAGGTGGATTGTGTGGGTTAAATGTATATCCACTGCATGGTTTTACAGTATCTATATGCGAGTTGAGAATTAGATGTTTTCTTATATCAGACCCAAAAGATGTTACAAGATTATTTCCTAACCTCTCTACCAACATACCTTTTTCTGTAAGGTAGTTGTAGATAAAATCCGCTCTTTCTTTCTCTTCTGAAGAAAATGACGGAATGGTTATCATTTTCCTTAGGAAAGTGGCAGCTTCATTGGTGTACAGATTGATTTTTGAGCTGTCGGAGATAAAATTGTGCAACATAATAACTTGTTAATTAGCTGTTTATTACTACTTTAACACTGTGCCTTTTTCTGCTCCCAAATTAGAGGCATGAATAATTTTAACTTCGTAGACTCCATTTTCTAGCGCATAAAATGCATTGTCCATTTTTGGAATCATTCCATCTTTAATCACACCTTTTTCTTTAAGAGAGATATAGCTTTCTTTGGTAATTAGCGGGATTATTGAATCGGCATCGGAATGATCTGATAATACCCCCTGTTTTTCGAAGCAGTAGATTAATCTGGTATAATAGTCTCCAGACATTGCGATAGCTATTGATGAAGCCATTGTATCGGCATTTGTGTTTAACAGCGATCCATTTCTGTCGTGTGTTATTGCACAAAAAAGTGGGGTTATACCTCTGCCAAGCAAAGATGTAAGAAAACCTACATTAATTTGTTTAGGATCTACATCGCCTACATAACCAAAATCTACAGGAACAGGAGATCTTTTTACAGCCGGCACACAGTCGGCATCGCTGCCAGATAGACCAATGGCATTGCATCCTATCTTTTGTAGTTTTGCTACAATGCTCTTATTTATCCATCCTGCATATACCATTGAAACAAGCTTTAGAGTTTCTAAATCAGTTATTCTTCTTCCCTGATGCATCTTTGTTTCTACTCCAAGCTTTTGGGACATCTCTGTTGCCATGACACCACCGCCGTGTATTAGAATTTTTGGTCCATCTATTTTAACAAATTTTTCAAGAAACAGATCCAGCTCTTCGGGCTTGTCAACAATGTTCCCACCAATTTTAATGACCGTTAATGTTTTCATTATAAATTATTTGTTAATTAGTAACTAAAGTATTTAGAGCGATTTTAAAATTTTGGCCAACACAACCTGCGCCGAAACAACTCTGTTTGCAGCTTGCTGAACCACTATTGAGTTTGGACTTTCAATAACCTCATCGGTAACAATCATATTCCTCCTCACGGGTAAACAGTGCATAAATCTGGCATTCTGAGTTAACTGCATCTTTGCTGAATCTACCATCCAACTTCTTTGCATATTCATGACTTGACCATAGTTTGAATCTTCGAATACAGACCAGTTCTTAGCATAAACAAAGTCGGCATCTCTGTATGCTTTCTCTATATCGTATTCTATTTTTGCACCGGCAGTAAATTTTTCTGACAGCTCATATCCTTTGGGATGGGTAATAACAAACTCATAATCGGTTTTAGTCATCCATTCAGAAAAAGAGTTAGCTACAGCTTGAGGAAGAGCTTTTGGATGTGGAGCCCATGTTAAAAGCACTTTTGGCTTTTGTTTATTCTTGTACTCCTCTATGGTAATAAGGTCGGCAAAACTCTGGAGTGGATGTAGAGTGGCCCCCTCCATACTGATTACGGGACGGCGGGAGTGTTCTATAAATTGATTTATAATAACTTCGTTATAATCTTCTGCTTTATTTTGCAACGATGCAAAAGCTCTCACTCCTATTATATCGCAATAAGTCCCCATTACGGGTATAGCCTCAAGAATATGTTCTGGTTTGTCTCCATCCATTATTACACCTCGCTCTGTTTCCAACTTCCAGGCACCTTGATTAATATCCAGCACTATTACGTTCATTCCCAGGTTCATGGCTGCCTTTTGAGTACTTAATCTGGTTCGGAGACTAGAGTTAAAAAAAATCATAAGAAGAGTTTTATTTCTTCCCAGTTTCTCATTTCCAAATGGGTTGGCTTTAGCTTCAGATGCAAGTTCAAGGGCAGTATCCAGTGGCCCAATGTCATGTACACAAGTAAATTTTTTCATTTTTGACCCTTTTTTACAATATTAATACACTCTTGGAAGCATTGAATCATCTCATCAATCTCTGAGTATGTTACCGTTAATGGAGGCAACAATCTTATTACATTGCTTTTTGCACCTCCGGTGAAAACTTTTTTGTCGAAAAGAAGTGAATCTCTCACTTTAATATAATCAGGGGCCATCTCAACACCTATCATAAGCCCCCTTCCTCTGATTTGAGAAATAACACCTTTATTACTGTTGGAAATTTCATTTAACCTCTCTTTGATATACTCTCCCTTTTCAAATGCTTGAGATATAAGTTGCTCCTCTTCAATTATTTTGAGGACAGAGATAGAAGCAGCACATGCAAGATGGTTACCTCCAAAGGTTGTTCCCAACATGCCCGATACCGGAATAAACAGGGGAGATATGAGGGTTCCTCCAATAGGAAAGCCATTTCCCATTCCTTTTGCAGTTGTAATAATATCGGGTTTTATCTGGTGATGCTGATGGGCAAAAAACCTCCCTGTTCTTCCATAACCACTCTGAACTTCGTCTAAAATAAGTATAACGCCTCTCTCCTGAGTTACTTTTCTTAACTCTATCATAAATGGCTGATTCGGTTCGAAAATACCTGCTACCCCCTGAATTCCTTCTATTATCACCGCAGCATAATCATTCTGTGAAAGCTCTTGATTTACACTCTCTATGTTGTTTAATGGCACGAACGTGACGTGGTGACCTGAATTGAAAGGACTTACTATAGACGGATTATCTGTAGCTGCTACAGCACCCGAAGTTCTCCCGTGAAAAGAGTCATTGAACGCAAGAACTCGTTTTTTCCCTGTATGAAAAGATGCAAGCTTAAGAGCATTTTCATTAGCTTCTGCACCTGAATTGGATAAAAAAAGGGAGTAATCGTTATATCCGCTAACTTTACCTAAAAGTTGCGACAACTCTGTTTGAAGAGGGTTTAATACCGAATTTGAGTAGAATGATATTTTCTGCAACTGATCTATTATAGCCTGATTATAAGAGGGATGAGAGTGCCCAACAGAGATTACTGCATGTCCTCCATAGAAGTCTAAATAGCTATTATCTTCGCTGTCCCAAATCCTACAGCCAAGCCCCTTTACCGGCTCTATTGGCCAAAGTTTATAAACATCAAATGATTTCATTAGAAAGCGACTCCTTTTAATTTTAATCCGCACTCCTCTTTTAAGCCAAACATAATATTCATATTTTGAACAGCTTGCCCAGATGCACCTTTAAGTAGATTATCAATAATAGTGGTTATATGTATGTAGCCATTGTGATTCTCTATATGGATAATTGCTTTATTTGTATTTACAACCTCTTTAAGTGAGAGTGGAACATTCGACATCATTACGAACGGGGAATCATTGTAGAACTCCTTAAATAATGACTCTACTTTTGTGATCTCTAGATTTTTGTCTAATTTTGTGTAGACACTCGCAAAAATACCCCTTGTAAAATCACCCCTCATAGGGATAAAATTTATAGGGGGAACAGTACCTGAATAACAATCACCAAGAGTTTTCTCTATCTCTCCCAGATGTTGATGGGTAAAGGGCTTATAAACAGATATGTTAGATTCTCTATAACTAAAATGAGTTGTGTCTGAAAGAGATTTTCCGGCTCCTGTTGAGCCGGTAATAGCATGAATATGAATCTCATGATTCAAGTATCCCAATCTCCTTAATGGTATAAGTGAAAGTAGTATAGATGTAGCAAAGCAGCCAGGGTTTGCTATTGCTCCTGCAGTTTTAATCTTCTCTTTGCTTAACTCTGTGAGCCCATAAACAAACTCTCTACCCTTGTAGTTATCTCCAAGTCTGAAGTCGTTTCCTAGATCTATTATCCGGCATCTTTCAGGTAAGTTTAATTGATCTAAATAAGATTTTGAAAGTCCATGACCCATTGTGAGAAAAATTACATCGAGGTTGTTTTTTTCTTCCACAGTTGAGAAATCGGATACAAATCTAAGGTTAGTATCTCCTATAAGATCTCTGTGAATGAGAGAGACAAGCTCGCCAGATAAACTTGAACTTAAAACAGATGTTATCTCCACTTGCGGATGATTAATAAGTATCCTTATAAGTTCACCTGCTGTATAGCCGGTTCCACCGGCAATTGCCACTTTAATCATCTTTGTGTACCGAATAATATATTTTCAAAGGGTTGGCTAATACTTTTGTAAACCCGATCACATCTTGGCCTGTAAAGGATTTGTTTGTCTCTCCATACTCTCCGAATTCGTTGCTCATTAAGTCATACGGAGTAGAGCATGCCAATACAGAAAAGTGATAGGGTCTTAACTCTACTTGTACAGATCCTGTAACGTATTTCTGCGTATCGGATAAAAAGACCTCGATATTCCTCATTAAAGGATCTAGATATTGTGCCTCATGCATTAGCTGAGAATACCAGCCGGAAAGTTGCTCTTTCCAGTAGAGCTGACCTTTTGTGAGGACGTGCTTTTCCAACAGGTGATGGCTTTTAATTAAGATAAGTGCAGCCGGAGCCTCAAATCCCACTCTCCCCTTTATACCAATAATGGTATCACCAACATGCACATCTCGTCCAACTGCGTATTGTGATCCTATACTATTTAACCTCTCAATAATTTTTACTGCAGAGTCACGCTCCCCATTCAGAGATACCGGCTCGCCATTTTCAAAATCAATAGTTATGATTGTAGTTTCATTTTTGGAAACCTGTGATGGGTATGCCTGTTCAGGTAATACACCGGACGAAGTGAGTGTCTCAACCCCTCCGATGCTTGTTCCCCATAATCCTTGATTTATCGAGTACTTAGCCTTCTCCCAATCTAGATTGCACCCCGATTTTTTAAGGTAATCTATCTCATCTTTTCTAGACAGCATAAGCTCTCTGATTGGAGCAAGAACCTTTACATGTGGAGCCATAACTTCAAATACCAGATCGAATCTAACCTGGTCGTTTCCGGCTCCTGTGCTTCCATGAGCAACAAATGCAGCATCTAACTCCTTAACTCTGTCTAAAACTGCAAGAGCTTGAAATATCCTCTCTGAGCTAACAGATAAGGGATATGTAGAATTTTTAAGAATATTACCGAATAGAAGATATTTTATACCCTTTTGATAGTACTCCTCTCTTATGTCTATATTTATGTGTGAAGAGGCCCCCAGAGAGAGTGCTCTCTGCTCAATTTCCTTCTCCTCTGAGGAAGAGAAGCCCCCTGTATTTACCATGATAGTGTGAACTTCAAGACCCTTTTCGTTCTTTAAGTAAGGCACGCAAAAAGAGGTATCCAGACCTCCACTGAATGCCAGAACCACTCTGTTGTTCATTTCAGTTACTTTTTTATTGTTATTATTGAATTAATCTTGACTAAAGGATTTATAATCAAACTCTTTCCCATAGATACAAGTACCGGTGTAATCTTATTTTTCACCTTCTCGGCCGGATCGTAAAGTAAACCTGTGCAGAGACACATTTTATAGTCGTTTCTTTGCAATACATCAAAATTTCTGCAACCCTCACATCCCTTCCAAAACTCCTTATCGTCTGTTAACTCAGAAAAGGTGACCGGCTTAAAGCCAAGCTGAGTATTTAGCTTCATTACAGCTAGTCCCGTTGTAATGCTAAATATCTTTGCATTTGGATATAGTTTTTTAGAAAGTTCAAATACTTTAGACTTTACCTTTTTTGCAAGACCTTGGTTCCTGTATTTATGTGCAATTATTAATCCTGAATTAGCTACAAATCTACTATGGCTCCAGGTTTCTATATAGGCAAACCCGGCAAGCTCTTTCCCATCCAGCGCAATCACTGCTTTGCCTAGAATCATCTTCTCTGCAATATACTCGGGGGATCTTTTTGCTATACCTGTACCACGCTCAAGAGCAGATACATAAACAAGTTCGCAGATAGCATCTGCATAGATAACATGGCTTGCATCAGCCACATAAATGTTTACATTCATCTTTGAATTAAACAGTATAAAAAATTGAAAAATATGTGTGAATAGAGCGCAGGAGAGACCCTGCATTTATTTTAAACAGCCTTTCTTAGGCACATCGTCGGACGTGTCTATGATTGAAATTAGAATTGATATGAAGTGTGCTGTTTTTCATCGTGGGGGCAAAGGTAAAAGAATTATTTATAAAAACACTATCTTTGATAATTAAACTTAGAAAAATTATGGAACACAACTTAAGCAAGCCAGGTGGCCTGCCGGAAAATGCTTACCGGGAGTTAAAAGAAGGCGAAGATTACAAACCTGTTATGAGTCCTGATAAGGTGTATCCGGAGGTAACACCTTGGTCGGTATTCATGGGTATAATTATGACCATTATTTTTTCTGCAGCCGCTGCATACCTTGGACTGAAGGTGGGCCAGGTATTCGAGGCAGCAATTCCTATTGCTATAATTGCCGTTGGACTATCCGGTGCATTAAAGAGAAAGAATGCTCTGGGAGAAAATGTGATAATTCAATCAATAGGAGCAAGCTCGGGAGCTATAGTTGCAGGAGCGATCTTCACTCTTCCTGCTCTTTACATTCTTCAGGCAAAATACCCCGAACTTACCGTTGATTTTGCAAAAGTGTTTATGAGCTCCCTACTTGGAGGTATACTGGGTATACTGTTCCTTATTCCGTTTCGTAAATACTTTGTCTCTGACATGCATGGTAAGTACCCATTTCCTGAGGCTACGGCAACCACTCAGGTTCTTGTTAGCGGCGAGAGTGGTGGCAGTAGTGCAAAAGTATTAGTATTCAGCGGATTGATAGGTGGAATCTACGATTTTATCATATCTACTTTTGGATATTGGTCTGAAGTATTCACATCTAAAGTTCTACCTTATGGACAGGTAGTTGCAGACAAGGCGAAGTTCCTTTTTAAAATAAATGTAGGTGCTGCTGTACTGGGTTTAGGATATATAATAGGGCTTAAGTATGCTTTTATAATATGCTGCGGATCTATGCTGGTTTGGTTTATAATCATCCCTCTCATGAATATTATGTTTGGGAATGAGGTGATAGATTTGATGGGATCGGGGATTGTTCAAACAATTTCTCAAATGTCTCCCGAGCAGATTTTCAGAGAGTATGGAAGGCACATTGGCATTGGAGGTATTGCAACTGCGGGAGTGATTGGTATTATCAAATCTTCGGGGATTATTAAGTCGGCTTTTGGTCTTGCCGCCAAAGAGCTTAAAGGTGGAGCACAATCACAAACAGTTGCCATAAGAACACAAAGAGATCTATCTATGAAAATTATTGCAATTGGAATAGTGATTGCACTTATTGCCACATTTATCTTTTTCTATTTTGGAGTAGTAGATAACTTAATGCACGCAGTTATTGCTATTGTGGTTGTAGGGGTGATTGCATTTTTGTTTACAACTGTTGCAGCTAATGCTATTGCGATTGTTGGAACGAATCCTGTTAGTGGGATGACACTTATGACTCTAATCCTTGCCTCGGTAGTTATGGTGGCATCGGGCCTTAAAGGGACAGCCGGAATGACGGCTGCATTAATAATAGGAGGAGTTGTGTGTACGGCTCTCTCTGTTGCCGGTGCCTTTATTACCGACCTTAAGATTGGATATTGGCTGGGTTCTACCCCTATAAAGCAGCAATCTTGGAAGTTTCTTGGGACTTTAGTAGCTGCAGCAACTGTGGGTGGAGTTATGATGATACTGAATAAAACTTATGGATTTACCGGAGAACACGCGTTGGTTGCTCCACAGGCAAATGCTATGGCTGCCGTTATTGAGCCGCTTATGTCGGGCGGAGGTGCACCATGGCTTCTTTACGGAATTGGAGCATTAATATCTATAGCACTCACAATATTTAAAATTCCTGCACTCGCCTTTTCGCTTGGAATGTTCATTCCGCTGGAACTGAACCTCCCATTGATGGTTGGGGGTGCTGTGGCATGGTATGTATCAACAAGAAGCTCCGATGAGAAACTTAACAATAGCAGAAAAGAGAGAGGTACACTCGTAGCTTCGGGATTTATTGCAGGTGGTGCATTGATGGGGGTTATAAGCGCACTTATAAGGTTCTCGGGATTCAATCTTACTAACACTAAATGGATGGAGTCTGTGCCGGCAGAGTATCTTGCCCTTTTCATGTATCTTATAATTGTAGTATATCTTGCTTGGGAGAGCTTGAGAGCAAAAGAAGATAACAGGAGCTAGACTATGGAAGGAAATTTTTGGCTGGCATTTTCTCTGACTCTTTTTGCGGGTCTCTCAACAGCTATAGGGAGCGTTATTGTACTTTTCTCAAAAAATTTCTCCCCAAAAGTGCTCGCGGCATCTTTAGGATTCTCTGCCGGAGTTATGATTTTCATATCTCTGGTTGAGTTATACGGAGAGGCAAGGGAGTACCTGCACTCACTTTACGGTGAACAGACCGGTGATCTGTACACTTTGATATCATTTTTTGGCGGCATTGCTCTAATTGCTATAATAGATAATTTAGTCCCATCTGAAGATAATCCTCACGAGATTGGAGCTCTTACAATAAACGACAATAGAGAGGGGTTGATGAGACTTGGTATAATGTCTGCTGTTGCAATAGGCATTCATAACTTCCCTGAGGGAATAGCAACTTTTGTAAGCGCAATGAATGATCCTAACCTTGGGGTGAGTATATCTATAGCAGTTGCAATTCACAATATACCTGAAGGTATTGCTGTTGCAATACCAATATATTATGCTACAAAGAGTAAGGGAAAGGCATTTTTTCACTCAGCACTATCGGGACTGGCAGAGCCTCTGGGTGCCGTTGCTGGGTTCTTTCTTCTCTCCTACCTATTTAACGACTCATTCCTTGGGGTAATTTTGGCGGGGGTTGCAGGGATAATGGTTTATATTTCGCTAGATGAATTGTTACCTACAGCAGAGAAATATGGGCAGCATCACCCTGCAATTATGGGTGTTATTGCAGGAATGGCCGTAATGGGGATAAGCCTTCTGATAATATGATAAATGATTAAATAACAGAGATAAAACAGCTTAAAATGAGACAAAAAATATTAGATAGATTCCTTAGATACGTATCTGTGGATACAGCGTCAGACCCTGAGTCTCCGACTCAACCAAGCACCCAAAAGCAACTCGATTTGTCTAGAGTACTGGTAGAAGAGCTACTTGAAATGGGAGTTAAAGATGTCTCTCTGGATGAACATGGATACGTTATGGCAACCATACCTTCAAACCTTCCCGGTGGTAATAAAGGGACTGTGATAGGCTTTATAGCCCACGTAGATAGTGCTCCTGATGCGCCCGGTTTAAATGTAAAGCCTCAAATAATTACAGATTATAATGGAGAGGATATTGTAATCAACAGAGAGAAAGGGATGGTTATGAAGACAGAGGAGTTCCCTGAACTTCTTAATTATAAAGGGCAAACATTAATAACCACAGACGGAAACACGCTCCTTGCTGCCGATGATAAGGCCGGCATTGCAGAAATCATGACGGCAGTTGAATATATGATGAGTAATCGGGATTTTATACACGGAGAGATAAAAATAGGATTCACTCCCGATGAGGAGATTGGTAGAGGAGTAGATAAGTTTGATGTCTCTAAGTTTGGTGCTCAATATGCTTATACGCTTGATGGAGGAGAAATTGGAGAGTTGGAGTATGAGAATTTTAATGCTGCCTCGGCAAAGATTTTTATACAAGGGAGGAATATCCATCCGGGCTATGCTAAAGATAAAATGAAGAATGCAATAATCATGGCAATGGAGTTCAACTCCCTTCTTCCGGTTGATCAGAGGCCGGAGTTTACTGTTGGCTACGAGGGGTTCTTTCATGTTATAAGATTAGATGGGACTGTAGAGGAGGCAATGCTTCAATATATTATAAGAGACCATGACTCAGAAAAATTTGAGCAAAAAAAGTGCTTAGTAGAGGAGTCTGTTACCTTTATGAATAAAAAATATGGAGAGGGAACCTTTAGATTGGAGTTGAAAGACCAATATTACAACATGAAAAAAATGGTAGAGCCACATTATCATGTTGTAGAAAAAGCTATTGAGGCAATGAATATGGCAGGGGTAATACCAAAGATAAAACCTATAAGAGGTGGTACCGACGGAGCCAGACTTTCGTTTATGGGACTACCTTGCCCAAATCTTTTTGCCGGAGGGCATAATTTTCACGGTAGATATGAGTATGTTCCCCTGGAGAGTATGGAGAAGGCAACAGAGGTAATGCTGAATATAATAAAACTCTATGCCGAGGAGTAAAAATGAATATTAAATAATTTAAAATCATATCAAATGCTATTAACAACAACATCTACTCTTCAAGGTAAAGAGATTGAGCAATATTACGGAGTTGTATCGGGAGAGTCTGTAATAGGGGCAAACATAATAAAGGATTTTCTGGCAGGCATAAGAGATATTGTAGGGGGAAGATCGGGTTCTTATGAGAGGGTACTCAAACAGGCAAAAGAGGACGCAATTAATGAGATGGTGTCTCAAGCCAAATCTATGGGAGCAAATGCAGTAATAGGAATAGATCTTGATTATGAGACTATTGGTGGCACAATGCTAATGGTAACTGCAGCGGGTACTGCAGTAAAATACAGATAATTTGATGTTTGATTTTGACAAACCGGTAGATAGAAGAGGATTTTCGTCTGTTAAATACGATGCACTTAAAGAGGTTTTTGGAAGAGAGGACCTGATTCCTCTTTGGGTTGCCGACATGGATCTGCAATCTCCCCCCTGTGTATTACAGGCAGCACGGGAGGTATGCGATATGGGAGCTTTTGGTTATACCAGAAGGAGTGAAAAATCTACAGATTATTTCATAAAGTGGGTTGAACAGAGGTATGGATGGGGAGTTAAAAAAGAGTGGACATCGTCTGCTCCCGGTATTGTGGCAGCCCTGCCAATCTCTTTGATGGCATACACAAATCCTGGAGATAAGATTCTTATTCAGACACCTGTGTACCCCCCTTTTCACTCTATTGTAAAAGAGAATGGGCGAGAGCTTATTTGTTCGCCACTAATCAAGAGGTTAGATGGCTACTTTATAGATTTTGCTGAATTCGAGAAGAGAGTATCTTCGGGAGTAAAAATGTTTGTTCTTTGCAACTCACACAATCCGCTTGGAAGGGTATGGAGCCGAGATGAGCTTAAGTTGATGGGGGATATTTGTTGTAAATATGGAGTTGTAATCTTCTCAGACGAGATACACGCCGATCTCTCTCTGTATGGAAATAAGCATACTGTTATGGCATCTGTAAGCCGGGAAATATCTATGAATACCATAACTGCAATGGCTCCCAGCAAAACATTCAATATTGCCGGAATGATGAACTCTATTATTGTGAGTGAATCGGAGATTCTATTAAAAAAATATGATAGTATCCTTAAAAAGATGCATCTCGATTTGGGGAATATCTTTGCTCACATAACTATGGAGGCAGCCTACAGAGAGGGATCGGAGTGGCTTAGCTTTCTGGTTGCTTATCTGGAAAAAAATTGCGATTACGTATTTAACCGATTACAAAATGATTTACCTGCAGTAAGATTTATTAAACCTCAAAGCTCATTTCTGCTTTGGCTTGATTTTACTGCAACAGGGTTATCTCACAACCAAATACAATCTCGACTAATTAACCAAGCAAGAGTTGGATTAAATGATGGATTGACGTTTGGAGATGAGGGGGAGTTTCATTTCAGAATGAATATCGGAACTCAAAGAGCTCTTTTAGAGCAGGCAATAGACAGAATCGTTGACTCTTTTGGGTAACCCCTGCAAAACATTCAAATTTTACTCTACAGGCTTATCTGTAAGAGGCCATCCTGTAATAGTAGATATGTACGGAATTAAGTTCATTGCTATCTTTCTTTGGCCGCTATAGTTTGGATGCCCTACCGATCCAAGATCGGATTCTCTATTGTAAACCCCTGCCAAATAAGCAGTAAAGTGAAGGTTCTTATCATTTGCACTTTCACAAAACTCCTTTATGTACTCAAATGCCATCCCTCTTAGAGGGGGTGCGACACATAAAATTGGTACCTGACCATATTTTTCTCTAAGTTGTCTTACAATTTGCGAATACGCCATAAAAAACTCCTCCTTCAATGGATGGGGTTTTGTAGAAAAGTCGTTTGACCCTAAATTTATAACAACCAGACTTGGAGTATAATCTTTGAAGTTCCAGAGAGGTTGTTGATACATATCGAATGTCTGCATCATTTTGTCCTTCATTGAAGTTTTTGATACTCTAGCTGTATCTCCATAATTGCGTGCCGCTCCCCACCCGGAGTGAGCAATAAATGTATAGTCTGCATCGAAATAACGAGAGATTATAGCTCCGAAGGCCAAATTACAGTTTTCGGTTTCAGGTTTGAATGGTTCGTCTTTAGATAGCCCTTCTGTCCCAAAACCTGCTGTTATTGAGTTGCCTATAAACTCAATATGTCTGGTTCGTCCCGGATCGTAATTTAGTATCTGACCTTTTGAATTGAGTTCAAAAGAGTGAATTGTAGTTTTACCCTGCTCCGCTTCTGTTCTTTTTTGTATTCGTACTATGTTTTGAGACCCCTTTAACTTTCCTGCGAGGACAATAAGTGAGTCCTTACCATATGTGGCAAACACTCGCTCTAAAACGCCGTTCACAAATAGGTTATAGTAGTTCTTCTTTGTGTCTGAAACCCTTAATGCAAGGTAGCCACCTGTAAAACATATCTCTACATATGAACCACTCCAGTCGAATGAGACTGAACCATCGTCACTCTTAACAACTCTACCTGTATATCTTACATTTGGGTGGTTGGCTGAAACTGTTTTATAAACCTGTCTTGCGTTGCGAAATGAAGCAAAAGACTGTTTATGAGTCTCCATAATCTCTCTGTGCCGTTCGGTTGCTCTCTCATGTGCCTCAATGGCCTCTTTATGTGCACGATTGTGAATTTCCAGCGCAGAGTTGTGTAGATCATTTACTTGACAATACGCACTAATTGCAGTTAGAAATATTGCTAAAGCTAAGATAATCCTCGATTTCATCACTTTTTTTTATAAAATTACAACTTTTCTCCTTTTATTGAAATTGGAACTTTATTGAAGGGGTCAAGAAACTTATCAATAAGAACAGCACACTCTAATCTTGTGAGAGGGCGGGATGGAGAAAAATCCATTAGACCCAATTCACTCCAATCTTGTTTAAATTGTGCAATTATTGATCTGCTATCTCTATCTGTAATTATGTATGAAAACATTTTAGATAGTGATTCTGAATTGACAAAACTGCTTAAGTTGAAAATTCGAGCGGCTTCATTTACATCTGTATAAGGTATATATAGTTCAAGCGCACCCTCAATCAGCTCCTTATTTGTAATGAGCGAGTCTATATAGAACCAGGTTTGATTCTCCCATCCGGCATTCTTTCCAACACCCTTAATAATACCTGTCACTCCTACTCTTTGGATAGCTTTGAAGTGTTTGTGATCTGCAGGTATATCCAGAAATGGCAACAGATACCCTCCCGATTTAAGGATCTCTCTCTGAACATCTCTTACAGGAATTTGATCTATCTCCATATCTTTCTTTACTGACAGAGCGGCCAGTGTGCCGGCTGCCTCGCCAATCTGAAGCACTACGGGCTGCAATCTGGTTGTTCCATTAACCAGGTTGGTTACAGATATAGACTTTTCTGCAACTATCAACCTCTTTACATCTTGAGGAATAAGTGTACCCAGAGGCAATCCATATGAGGGAACAGGATAAAAGTGCAGATCGGGAAGACTCTCCCACCCCTCATATCTTGTGTGATGATGGTCTACCGGATAATCTCCAACCGCAATGGCTGTTCTGTAAAGTCTCTCTTTTTGTGAATAGGGATCTGTTATGTGGTTAATTGTAAACCTAACAACACCGTGTACTCTTCTTGATTCTCTGTGGTATGGTATAAAAGGGAACAAATCTGAGGTTGGAAACTCGTCGTCGGCTAATGCCAATCTATTGAACCCCAACTCAGTTTGAATATAATAGAGGAATGATAGAGAGTGCTCTTTTGCCTTTTTTAACTCCAATGCCCTTGTTGCAGGATCTTTCTCAACAAGGTTAAGATAGTAGTCGTTTCCCTCTATAGGCCAATTTATCATGTACTTGTTGTTTGGCAGCTTCCCATAAGTGATCATCATTTGAGGATCCCAAAGGCGCTGCTTCTCCTTTGGATTTGTGCACTTCTTGCTTATAGTAGAACAATAGAAAAGAGCGGGATTATAACCTTCGGGTTTTTTAATAGTCATATCCCGATTGTACTCTTTTAGAATCATGGCATATGTTAAGTCCTGAACAATATCGTTCTCCTCTTGGGGAGCAATATCTTCTCCTGTTATGTACCTGGAATCCATCCCAACATCGTATGTTACACCTGCACTGGCTGCTATATCGCCCAATTCTGTAGCATCTATAAGAACTTTTGCATTTACCTCTTTAACAACTCCCCGATTATTTACTTTTATCTCCCAGCCATCATCTGTTTTTCTAATGCTCTCTACACTGCTTCTGTACCATATATGGAGCTTAGGATAACGAGCTGCAATGTTTTTAAAAATTCTGTTCCCCACTGATGGTTCAAAAAGAGTGTTGCTGACCCATCCTGTTTTAAGAGCTTCTGCACCCCCATAATGGCGCTCCAGAGAGTCTCTGAACTCTCCCCATAAAGCACCTCTAAGTTTGTGATTCCCGTCTACAGCACTGACTCCTGCACTGGTTAGCATACCTCCCAACCATTCGTGCTCTTCAATAATCAACGTTCTTACACCCATCGAGCCCGATCTTATGCCCGCAGATGTTCCGCTGGTTCCTCCGCCCACAATTACCACATCAAAACTGCTAGAGGGCCTCACCGAGCTCTCATATCTGTTCCCGAATCTATCTGTTGCAACCACCTTGAGTTGTGAGTTTAATGATTCTGGTTTAGCTCTAAAGAACTTATCGGAAAGAGAGGGGTATATCCATTTGTGTTCTAACTGATCCCGATTTGAGTACATTGCTCTTGCAGCAGGATCGTAGGCTTCGAACTGACTCATTACTCCTCTGCTCACTCCGTTTTCGTACAGCTCCACTCTCCATAAAGGATCATAATTCCATACATTTGCCACTACATAGCCCTTAAATGATTGGTCGTCTTCCTCTGTGTATACCCTCATCTGATAATCTTTTGGGTAGCCGGTAGATTTATAGTACCATTTTATGGAATCACCGGCAACAGTATACACACCGTAACCTCTGGGGGTTCCGTCTGTACAGAGCTCTCCTTGCCACCAAGCACCCGACAATGCAGCAGTTACATGTTCAAAAAGATTATTTTTAATTGTCTGATTATGATTGGTATGTGTATGTCCCGAAATAATATGGGCATTATATGGCTCAAGAATTTTATATAGTCCTCTATGGTTAGCCATAGTAGTTCCTGCACGTTCGTAAGTGAACCTCTCTCGATCTTTTTGAGATACTGTTGTAGGAATGTGAACAGTTAGCACAATAGTGCTCCCTTTTGGAATGTATGACAGATCCTTCTCGAGCCATCTCAATTGTCTCTCTTCTAAATAACCAATATAGAAATAGTCTCTTCCTATAAAGAAGCAGTTATTAAGAACAACATAGTGAATTTTACCTACATTAAATGAGTAGTATGATGGGCCGAATGTCTGCTCAAATTTCCATTGGGTTGTCTCAAATGATCTTCCGTTTACTACCATATCGTGGTTCCCCATCGCATGGAAGAATGGGATACCCGAACTTGAGACTACGTTAATAAATTGAGGATAGAGATTGTGGTCGTGAGATATGAGATCGCCGGCGCATATGCCGTGAAATGGGATATTAAACTCAGATACACTCTTTTTAATATCGTCTATCCCCGCTTGCATAAGCGCAAACTCCTTTGCTGAATAGATTTGAGGATCTGCCATAGCAATAAAACCGTGGCGATTATCGTCTATCTCCTTTTTTATAAGATGAAAGTCGTAGCTTTTTCTACTCTTATCTATTGGAATAAAAAACTTAGTAACACCCTTATCTACAGGGGCGCTATAACCAGATGGTACAGATAAATAAACAAACTTACTATTATCTGAACTCTCAAGTACAAACTTTCCCCCTTTTCCGGTCTTTGTAAAATTCTCTCCGTCTGTAACTACAACCCCTTCTAGAGGGAGTGATCCGCTCATCACCCTCCCTTTTAATTGAGTTGCATGCAGCGAAGTGCTCGCAAACACAAGACTTAATATCAACAAAGAAAAAGCTACTACTCTTTTCATCTTATAAAATTTTATTATTTACAATTTTCTAAAATTTGCCAACTTTGGTATAGACCTCTTGGTATATGAAAACAACCTTTCCATTTACCCCCTTTAAGGTCTAAAAGAACCTCCCCCTGCCTGTTCAGATAGCCGTACCATTCGCGATGCTCTTGATCTTTAAATTTAGACCAAGTGTAGTCGTGGAGCTTGGCAAACCAGTCAAGAGCTTGGGCAGATCCGGTAAGTTGGTATGCCTTAAGCATTGTTATTATACTCTCTATATGTACCCACCAGAGTTTTTGATCCCACTCCAGCTGTTGAACCGGATGGCCCTTTACATCCATAAAGTAGAAAATTCCTCCGTATTTTTTGTCCCATCCGTACTCTATGGTTTTGAGAGCTATCTCTTTTGCTTTTACAATAATATCTTCTCGTTTTAACTTAACTCCCAAATCCATAATAAACCACATTGCTTCAAGAGAGTGCCCCGGATTGATTAATCGCCCCTCAAAACTATCGCTGAATTGACCGTCTGATGTGATGTTCTCAAGTATTAGACCCAGATCTTCTCTGTAAAAATTATTGAGAACCTCATTAAGACAGTTGTCGATGGTAGTGTTTATTAATTGATTACTCACCAGATGCTCTATCTCAAGAGACAAATTACACAATATCATTGGTAATGAAAAACCCTTTAAATCTCTTGTGCCGGGATAGGTTTTATTCCAGCATCCCTTAGGATTGCTCTGTTTTTCCAGAATTTTATCGAATGTAACTTTTGCGATTTGAGCGTACTCACTGCTTCCTGTGGCTATGCTCAATTGAGCGAATGCCATAGTTGCAAACGTATATGAAAATATGTTATATGGTTGTACCAGAGGGCGTCCCTCTCTGTTTAATGAAAAGTACCAGTTATAATCACCATCGTGACCATATCTCTTGAGAAACTCAGCTCCCATAATTGCCATATCCAACCATTCGCTCCTCTTCTCTACTTTGTTATACATCATTGAAAAGAGCCAGACCTGACGTCCCTGCAACCAGATAAATTTATCTGTATCATAAACTTTACCCTCTCTGTTAAGGCAGGTAAAGTATCCTCCAAACTCCACATCGGGAGAACACTCCATCCAGAACGGAAGAATGTTGTTCAATAGCTCATCTTTATATTGACTTGCCAGTAGCTTAAAATCCATCTCTTTCTATTTATCAAGTTTTCTAATATACTCTGTATATCTGTTGTAAAGGTGTCCTGCCTGCAGATATGCAGATTGCGGACTCATAAAGTGGGAGAACTCAAAAGTTATTGCATTCTCATATCCCGCCTTTTGGGCAAGATTTAGCTTCAGATGCAGTTTCTCCCATTTGATTGGCAGGAATTTTATTGGCATATCTCTATCGAAGGTCTCTGAGTTTGTCCAACACTCAAGACCGTATCTATCGGCAAGCTTTTTATTGATAGTTAAAAAATCTACCAATTGATCGTACTCTACATGGCCATCCTGAAATGCAACAATATCTACAGCTCCTTTTATACCGGCGAAGATCTCGTCCCACTCCCGAGCATGAGTGTCTAGAGAGACTGACTCCTCTTTACCTGTAACAGATGTGTATTGGCTTATATTTTTTGTCCCGTCTATATAGGGGGATATCATTGTGGGTAGTCCTCCGGAAACCTCTTTGCAATATTTTCCAAGACTTGCATATAAATCAATGATTTTTCCGGTTTTTCTGCTACACTCCTGAGAGATGTACCAGCCCGAAAAAGATTTATAATGGCCGTACTTTTTCCACACCTCATCTATTACTTTATAATTTATGGCTGCCTCCTCATGATAGTCGCCCCTATCCCAGTACTTTCCAGAGTCGTAAAGTCCAAAATAGAAGCTCATACCCCATTTATCGCTTAGTCTTAGATACATCTCTACCAGATCTACGGGAGGAGTATAGCAACCCTCTTCTAAGGTTAGAACCTCAGATGGAAAGGTTTGCCAGCGTCTATAACCGCATCTGATAAGTATAACTGTGTCGATTCCGGCAGATTTCATATATCCGAAATCTCTATCCCACTCCTCTTCTCCCCAATTTTGATGGGGAATGTCGTGGCTTATCTCATCTAAAAATGTACCCTTTATTCTCATAAGCTATTTTTGCGCATTAGCTATATCTATACCGTTTTTAACAAACTGCCACTGATTATTTTGTTTCAGGTGAATCATATCAAAGAAAAAGTATCCGTCTCCTGCGTTGATACAGGCGTCTACCGAGTTGGATATTGCTTGCCCTACATTAACCCCTGCCGGTACCTGGTTGGGGTAGAAAAAATTACCGTCGGGGCCTCCTGATATCTTAACATCATTCATGGTAACCTCTTTTGCTTTGAGACAGAATCCCTGCATAGTCCACTCATTCTGGCCGTAAACTCTGTCTGCCGGAGCGTACGCGCCAATCAACATAAAGTCCATGTGGTCGGCATAACCAAAGTTTTTATAGTCGGTGGTGGCCCATGTGTACTTCGACGAGGTGTTGTATTTTGGGCTTGCCCAGTTAACTCCAACATCGTAATAAGATGAATACCATCCGCCTACATAAACTCCAAAGTCCACTTTTGGATTTATGGCCTTTACTCGTGTTCGTGCTTTTACAACAAAATCGTGAATTGTTTTAACTCTGAATTCCAACCACTTCTTGAAGTGTTTTGGGAGTGGGTTAGGCAGTTGCCCTACTTTGGTTCCCGGAGGTATAATGTCATTTGGAAAATTCTCGACTTTTTCACCAATGTAACTTTCGAATTTTTGTCTTGTGTAGAGCGAGAAGTCGCTTTCGAAGCCGTCAAAACGACCCCTGTCAAGAACAATACCGTCAAGGTCGGGGTATCTTGCCAAGTCTTCCAACATAGAGATTATATACTCCTGAACTTCATCTCTTACAGGGTTAAAAAACTTTGCGTTTTTATCGGAGTCCATAATACTTTTAATTCCTCCCTGCAGGTTAAGCTCTGTTGTCCAACCTCTTTTAACATTGTCTCTGAATACAACACCTTGAGAACCCAAACTTGTGGTATTTCCTCCGGTAAAGGTGTTGATTGCGGCATATACCTTAAGACCCAGTTTATGCCCCTCATCTATGAATGCTCTGAGATAATCCCAAGTTGCTGTTCTTTCGTATCTGGCATATACTCCTCCCGACCAAGCACCTAGGTATTTTACCTGCTCTGTTATGTTTGTATTGAAAAGAACATCTCCTGTAGTTGGTCTTACATCTACAACAATATGGGTAAAGCCGGTGTTTTTGGCTATAGTCAAATCTCGGGTAATGTTCTCCTTACTGTTTGCAAAATCTGGGAAGTTTGCAGCAGCATCGATCCAAATATATTTTGGTTTTTGAGAATTGAGAACCTTCTCCTCTTCGGGCCACTCCCATTTAGGTGTTTTATTCTCCTTACTGCAAGAACAGTTGAGATTAATAAGTATAAGAGGCAGAGTAAGAAAAGATAGTATTCTTGATTTTATAATTTTCACAGCAATCAATTTTGAATTAGTGACTTTTTTATAAGAGATAAATCCGGTATCCCTCAATATGAGGGACACCGAAAATATCATAAATATAACTACTATTTATCAATACAGTCGAACTCCCAAGCAACGAGACTTCTGCAGTTTCCGTCTGTATAGTATAATCTTAGTTTATAGCCATCTGCCGAAGGTATAAGCAGAATGTCGCTAGATGCAAATACAGGTGTTCCAAACTTGTACTCTTTTGTTGTAAACACCCTTGCAGGTGAGTTATCGAGTCGGTCTGTGAACTGTGTTAAAGTTGTAGCATCGAACATAAATCCTATACACTGGCTATATGTAAAGTGCATTCCACCGTAAACAGCTACATAAGTTGCCTTATTAAACAGAACTGCATCTACAGTATTGAAGTTTGAGTTTGCACCCCACTGAGATGTGGCCAGAACAGCAACTCCTGTGTTTGTAGCTCCATTAACTGCATTAAGCTTGTTTCCAACACCACTGTAGTTAGTAATGAAGTAATTACTAGTTTTTTCTGTTCCCGCGTAAACAACATCGGCATTAGCTGAATTCCAGTTAACAATATTAGTAGCTACAACAGCTTCTGCCTCGCCAACAACTCCATCTTTTACAACCCAACGAATAAACTCATTGTGTGCTGGAGGATTTGCCCATGCCCAGGTTGGAACTGTGATTATTGCATCTTTAGTTATGTCTCCTTGAACCGAGATCTTTGCTCCAAGTCTTACCCCTTTTCCGAGTGTGTATGTCATAGAGATAAACTCTTCAGGGGCCTTAGTAACCGAGTTGGTTTTCCAAATTTTAAAGACTCCGTTTTTAGTAACGTTATTGCAAAGGAGCATATTCCCTGCTTTATCTGAGGTTATCGCACCACCTGTTAAGTCCATACTTCCTGCAATTAGACCAACTCGTTCACCGGTAGTTGCATTAAAGTAGTGTTGCTCGGTACCTACACTTAGAATAAGATGATTACCAATTGCTGCAAGTGTATGGTTTTTATTCGCTGCGTTAGTTATACCATACTTGATACTCAAATCGCTTACCCAAAGTTCGGTCTCGCTTCCCGGACGGAATCCGTAGTTAATCTTAGGAGGAATGGTCTTTTTAACAGTGTAGTTTGCTTTGGTAACACCATCATGAGCTGTTACAGTAAAGACAACCTCTTTGGAGTAATCTCTTGGTACAGACGGATCGGGTGATATTGTGGCGTGAGGTGAGACAGCTATAGAAGCTGTAGACATACCAAGGTTATCTACCGTGATAAGCGATATTGTCTTGGAATCGTGGTCTATTACCCCTGTAATTGAAGGTGTGGTAAGCGTAAAGTTGATGATTGCACACTTATCACTCTTTTTTCTCTCTCCCGTAATATAATATTTCTTAACCGAACCATCGGCCCTTTTAACAGTGATATAGTTTTTCTTGGTAAGATCCATTACAGATAGAGCCGGCTCTATAAAGGTATTATCGTCTAGATTGGCAGATATCTTCATCTTAGTAATCTCTGTTTGATTGGTACTCTCCTCGGGATAGAACCATGGAACAGAGATAAGAATCTCCTCTTGATCTGGGTTTGATATCTGCTTGGTGAATTTTGCATTTGCATCGTTCTTAAACTCACCGGCCGAGAACTGTGCAGATACACTGTTGAGCCCTTGTCTTACCTCTGCCGGAACAAGTTTCTCCGGCTTGTGGCAACCGCTCAGTGTTGCGAGCAGTGCGGCAAATAATATAAATATGTTTCTTTTCATAATCATCTAATTATTATCTCCATTCAGGATATTGTTGTACTGCTGTATTGTTCATCAGCTCGCTCTCCGGAAGAGGAATTCTGTACATCTTCTCCTGGAAAGAGCGATCTTGCTTGTCTACATCTATGTAGAAGTAGGTTAAGATAGCTCCCTCTTTCACAATTTTCAAACCATGTACTCTACTACCGGGTCCGTTGTATTTAATATGGGCTAGTCTCCATCTTCTCATATCCCAATATAGGTGTCCCTCATATGCCAGCTCAATTTTCCTCTCTTGTCTTATTGCATCTAGAAGATCTGATCCACTCTTATCTGTGTATGGTAATCCAACTCTTTCTCTGATTTTTCTAACATCAGAATTTGCTACTGCATTGTTGTTTAACATATAAGCAGCCTCAGCTCTGTTAAGATATACCTCTGCTAATCTTATAGAGACCCATGTTTGAGTGCTGTTTTGTGAATTGAGATCGATATGTGTTTCATCTACAAGTTTTCTAAGATAGTAGCCGGTAGTTGATCTGCCCGACGGGCTTGGATCGTCTTTGAATGCGCTAAAACCATCCTTTCCATTTACAAATGTCTCAATTTTCCTACCCTTCCAATCTGCTCCATTATAGAGTATAGATGCGTGGAAACGGATCTCAAGCTCGCTGTAAGGCGGTGTTTGAGTGGTTCCGTTAGCATTGTGCCATGCAGACCAGTTAGGGAATCCTCCTGTCTGTTTCTCGTACGACTCTACCATCTCTTGAGTTGGAGTTGCCCGTCCGCCAACACCCGGCACATCTCCACCAGGAGTGAATAGTTTATTGAAGTTATGAGTAGGGCCACCTGTTTGCATATAATTAAACTCAAGAATTGACTCCTTGTTGCCTTTAGAAGCAGAGGTAAATACCTTTTGATAATCTGCAACAGAATTTGCTTTAGGAAGATCGTAGATTCCAAGGTTGATTACCGAATCGGCAGCATCCTTTGCCACCTGCCATTTTTTTGCATATAGCATCGCTCTTGATTGCATTGCAAAAGCAGCTCCTTTGCTAACTCTGCCCGTGTTTGCCCCTGTCCATACTTTAGGTAGATTTTTGGCAGCAAAGTCCAAATCGGCCTGTACCATATTCCAACCCTGAGCCTCTGTACTAAGAGGGGTAGATTTTGATATTTTTGAAAGATCTTCATCGTATAGTATTACATCCCCACTTCTTTTAATCAGTTGGAAGTATAGAAATCCTCTGAAGAATCTTGCTTCTGCTTCGAATCTTGTTTTTGTTGCTTCGTCGAGGTTTGTACCATATTTATGAAGTCCAAAGAGAAATTCGTTTACTCTTCTTATACGTGTATATAGAGCATCCCACATTCCCAGGTGGAATGCAGCTGTTGGAGCAGACATACCGCCATCGGCATAAGCTACGATATTTGCGAAACCAACATGAGTTCCCGGAGTCATAGATCCATACTTTAAAGTCTCTGTTAGACCTTCGGTTAAACCTACCTGGCTGTCACCGTCGCCAAAGGCCCCATATATATTTATGTATGGGTAGAAGCCATTGACATACAATTCTACCGACTCTTTATTCTGCCAAACCATCTTATCTGACAGGCGGTCGGTTGGGTTCATGTCGAGGAATTTATTACACCCCGGCAGAACCATCCCAATGAGTATTATTAGTGATAATATTCTAGTTTTCATTGTATCCGTTATTTAAAAAGATATTGTTAATCCACCCATTACTGTCCTCTGTTGAGGGTAGTAACCATTTGTTACACCAGGTCTTTCGGGGTCTATTCCTTGAGGAAGCCCACTAAGTGTAAATAGATTTGTTCCCTCTACATACAATCTTATATTGCTGCTTCCAATCTTATTAACAATACTTTTTGGAAGCGTATAACCTATTTGTGCAGATTTCATTCTAACGTACTTACCGTCTTTATACCAGAAGGTTGAGGCATAGGCGTTGTTGGTGTTTGGAGGCGTAAGCGACAATCTTGGGAATGTTCCCGAAGTGTTATCGGGTCTCCACGATTGCTCTACTAAATATACCGGAGAGTTAGCTCCGGCTTTGAACGGCCTTGTATAGATAGTATTGTCGTCGTTGTAGTTGTAGTAAGTTCCTGTCAATGAAATTTCACTCATTGCTCCTGCAACAAAAAGCATAGAGAAGTCAATGCCCTTCCATCCACCATAGAGGTCTAAACCGGCTGTAAGCTCAGGTCTATTAGGTTTGCCTATAAGGGCCCTATCTTGTGCATAGGAGATAATACCGTCGCCATTAAGGTCTTTGTATTTAATGTCTCCCGGACGAGGTCTTGCTCCTTGAATATATGCAGAGTTATCTATCTCCTCTTCGCTTTGGAAGAGCCCTATTGCAACAAGAGCAGGCATTGCCCAAGGTGATTTACCGATTCGTTTTGCATAATCTGGAGTATTAGGGCTGTCTTGATATTTAAGATAACGGGTCTTGGCAAAGCTGAGATTCAGTTTTGCACCGTAATAAAATGCTCCCACTCTGTTATCGTGAGTAAGCATAAGGTCTATACCTTTTGAATCTACGCTGTTATTGTTCACATATGTAGTGTAGTATCCACCCATAGAGCCGGGCATTGCAGATTGAGATCCCAGTATATCCCATGTATAGTTGTAGAATACATCAAATTCAACTCCAAGACGTCTGCTCCAAAGAGAAGCATCGAATCCAAAGTTATATGCAATCATCTTCTCCCATGATAGGTTTGGATTTGCAACTGCAGTTGTCATAAGGGCATTTTGCTGTTGTCCGTTGAAAATAACCTGAGGAGTAGGGTTGCTGCCACCTATAAAACTCATAGTACTTAAGAAGGCAAAAGGTGAAATAGGGTCGGAACCAAGTACCCCTACCGAACCTCTGATCTTTAGGTCATCTACAAATGACACTTTGAAAAACTCTTCGTTTGAGATTCTCCATCCTAGGGATGCAGAAGGGAATAGGCCCCATCTTTTTCCAGGTACGTTTCCTGCAAATTTGTAAGAACCATCGTAACGTGCAGAGAATTCGGCTAAATAACGGTTGTCGTAATCGTATTTAACACGCCCTACAAAACCAAGACTTCTGTTTGCGTCGCTAGAACCTGATATCGGGCTGTCTGAAGGAACTCTGGCCATGTTTAATTCGGGCAGCTCTACAAAATAAAACCCTTTACCGTAAGCTGCAAATCTGTTGCTCTTATAATCTCTCGATTCCATAAGCACCATAGCATCTACGTTATGCTTGCCAAAAATGTTTGCATAGTTGATGCTGGTTTGACTTACAAGTCTTCTCCACTGCGACAATCCTTCGCCAAGTGTTCTATCTGTTTGATTTCTTGCATCTGTAACAAGACCAAAAGAGATTTCTGAAGTTGTTGATGTAGGCAAAGTCTCAAGCAGCACTTGGTAAGGTGTGCTAAAATTCTTGGATATTGTTACTGTATGGTCATATCCACCGGTAAATTGAAGATTCATCCCCTTAACCCATGGCAAATCGTATTTTAGGGTCATGTTTGTTTGCAGAGATGTTGAAATTGATTTGTTATTACCTGACAAAGTTGCCGCAGCAATCGGGTTGATTGCGTTGTTATACTGATTACGGCTTGCTACAGGAATGCCATTAATAGCCATTGGCAGATAGGGGTGAGCGTAGGCAGCTTGCTCTGCTACCGACAACCAAGCCGGTGAACTCACACCTGCAGCTAGAGATCCTCCTGCACTGTAACCGGGAGTTCTAGTATCACTTACACTACCTGCTATACCTAATATCATGGTAAGATTTTTTGCAACCTTTGCCTCAATATTGCTTCTTAAGTTATACCTTTTAAAGGTAAATGTCTCTATATTTCCTACTTGATCGAGATAACCCAGAGATGCGAAGTACTTCATATTCTCGTTCCCTCCGGTGGCAGTAACATTGTGCTGCTCTGTTACGCCAATTTTATAGGTCTCTTTTATCCAGTCTGTGTTTCCCCATCCATCCGAAGGATCGCCATTGAGCATTTTTGCAACCTGACTCTCTGTGAATATTGGGGTGTTCCCATCTAACTCTCTTGCCTTGTTATACCAGTAAGCATAGCCCGGGCCATCTAAAAATTTTGGGAAATTGGCATTCATTGAGGCACCTATAGATCCTTTATAGCTAATCTTAGACTCTCCGCTCTTACCTTTTTTTGTTGTAATGATAATTACCCCTCCGGCACTGGAGAGTCCGTATACTGCTGCAGAAGATGCATCTTTTAGTATAGAGATAGTCTCAACATCGTTAGGGTCTATATCGTTTATAGAACGTGGCATACCATCTACAATGTAGGCAACACCCGCTCTTGAACCGCGTATTCTTAAGCCCGCCACATCTGATCCCGGTTGACCCGACTCCTGAACTGAAGATACACCGGCAACCCTACCTCCAAGTACACTTGAGATATTATTTACCGGGCTCTTTAGTAGCTCAGAACCTTTAATTTGAGTGACAGAGCCGGTAAGACTAGACTTTTGTTGTGTTCCGTACCCGACAACAATAATTTCGTCTAGCGCAGAAGCCACCTCCTTCATGGAGATGTTAATAACCTGCTGGTTGTTGAATTTTATCTCTTGGGTCTCCATCCCAAGATAGGAGAATTCAATTGTACTGCCTGCAGGGGCAGATATTGAATAGTTTCCCCTAAGGTCGGTAGCGGTGTAGGTGTTTGTTCCTTTAATCAGAACAACAGCACCAATCACCGGATCGCCTTTTGTATCGGTAACTTTACCTCTTACACTATTTTGCGCATATGCGAAATACGGGCATAGTGCAAGAATGAACATTGAAAGTGCTAACACCTTCAATGTACGGAGATTCTTGAAAATCAGATGAACTTTTTCCATAGAATGCCTTTGATTATTAAATAATTATTATTTGACGATTAACTTCGTCGTTTAGTTTTCTTTTATGCTTTTCTCTAAAATATCCCACCAATTCCTTGTTACAATATGAGACATATCAAAAATCATAACCCCACCATCGCTACTTTTAAGAGCCTGATTAACAGCCCTCCCAAAAAGCTCTTTGTCTCCCTCATATTGCTCTACATAGATAGAACCTGCAACCGGTACCACTCCTCTGGTAATCTCCTTAACTAACTCTGCACCACCCTCTACAGTATACCAATATGTACGGCTGTTATCCATACCAGCCTCTCCTCTTCTGCCAAGATTACCTGTAGACTTGTCGAGGTCGTCTTTGGTTACCATTGTATAATAGAGACCTGTCATATAGATATCCATCAGCTCGGCATAACCGGTATTTTTATAATTTGGGGTTGCCCACCAGAACTCCTTAGATGGATCGTAGTTTTTACTTGTAAAATTGACTCCCACATAGTAATATGTTGGATACCAAGCACCGGTGTACACTCCCACTTTTACCTTAGGATTGGCTTTTAGGATTGTACCTCTTGCATCTCTCATAAAATTCTTAATTACCATTGCTCTCCACTCCGACCACTCTTTAAAGTACTTGCCGGTTTTATACTCCATTTTCCCCTCCGAATTTTTTTGCCAGTAAAGGATATCATCGGGGTAGTTCTGAACTTTAATTCCCGAATACTCCTCAAACAGCTCTTTTGAAAGAGGGCTAAAATCGGATGTTATATTATCGAACCTCATTCTATCTAGGATGATTCCATCTATTTTCTTATACTTTGAGGCAAACTCTTTTAGAATGCTTAGTTGATACTGCTGTACCTCTGGATTTGCCGGGTTCATCATTCCATTATAGTTCCATGTCATTTGACTGATAGGTATAATTTTTCCCTCCCAGTAAACTTGTGATTGCCACTGTGGGTACCTTTTATAGATAACTCCTCTTTTATAGAAGTTATGGCCTCCTGCAAAAATATTAAGAGAGGCATGCACTCGAAAACCAAGTTTATGCCCCTCTTTAATGAAGATTGTCATCATGTCAAAATCCTCGCTTCTGTACTCACCATCCCATTCGCCCATAAATGGAGCGATTTTACTTTTGTACAGGACCTCGCCCATAATGGACTTCACGTCTATAACCACATCTGTAAAACCTATCCTTTTTAACTTTTCAAGATAAAATCGAATTGAATCGGCAGATCCTGCTCTTACGAAGTTTGCTTCACAATCTATCCACATATACTTCGGCTTCTCTTTTGAGAAAAGCGAAACGGTGCAGATTAACAACATTAATGAAATGATAAGTCTCTTCATCGTTTATTTTTTAAATATTAATTATAATTAAATTCTACAATTCAATTACAAACATAATAAATATTTTTATTTAAAAGGGAATCTTAATAAATATTTTTATTATTTAACCTCGAATTAAATATTTCTGTAATAAATTAAGTCGGCCATTGTAATAATTCTTAAATATTAATAGGTATATTATATGATAAAAGTAGTATTGAAAGAGTCCCTTGGGTATAATAAACATCTATTATTAATAAATATCTTTGTATATAATGCGGCTATTAATAAATTTAATTAATAATTGATTTGGCCTTTTTAAATATTATACTACTTTTGCAACTATTAATAAATTTTAACTATGAGCCTCTCCTGGATTGACATTCTTGTAATATGCTGCTACATTGTAGCAATAATTTCGGTTGGTTTCTATCTTTCAAAAAGAGCATCAAAGAACATAAGTACCTATTTTCTTGGTGGTAATAAGATAAAATGGTATTTTTTAGGGCTATCCAATGCATCGGGGATGTTTGATATCTCGGGAACTATGTGGACTGTAGCAATTCTTTTTGTTTACGGATTAAAAAGTGCATGGATACCCTGGTTATGGCCGGTGTGGAATCAGGTATTTGTAATGGTATTTCTTGCAATTTGGATGAGGAGATCCAATGTTATGACGGGGGCGGAGTGGATACTCACTAGATTCAGCGGTAAGGGGGGAAAATACTCACATATTGTTGTGGTCTGTTTTGCTATTATTAGTGTTATTGGCTTTATGGCCTATTTCTTTGAGGGGATAGGCAAATTTGCTGTTCAAATTCTACCTTGGGATATGTCTGCAAATCTTGGCTTTATGACTCTCACCTCTGCTCAAAGCTATGCTCTGATTATTATTGGAATAACAACTATTTACACGCTCAAGGGTGGTATGTTCAGCGTTGTTGCAGCAGATGTTTTTCAGTTTGCAATCATGACAATCTCATGCTTAATTATTGGATATATAGCATTTACCTCAATAACCGCAGATCAAATAAGTGCGATGACCCCCTCCGGTTGGGACAATATGTTCTTTGGATGGAGACTTAATATGGATTGGGGGGAGTTGATGCCTGCACTTAATACAAAGATTGCCTCCGATGGGTTTGAGATGTTCGGTACGCTTGTTATGTTAATGCTATTTAAAGGGATCTTCGCAAGTCTTGCCGGTCCGGTTCCCAGCTACGATATGCAACGTATTCTCTCTACAAGAAAACCATCTGACGCTGCAAAGATGAGTGGTTTTACAATCCTTGTACTGTATGCGCCACGTTATCTTATGGTTGCAGGACTTGCAGCGTTAAGTATTGTTTATCTCTCTCCCGAACTGGCTGGTATGGGATCTAATGTAGATTTTGAAACCATATTGCCAATGGCAATTACCCGCTTTGTCCCTGTGGGCCTAAAGGGTCTTTTACTTGCAGGATTGCTTGCCGCATTTATGGGCACTCTTGCGGCTTTTGTAAATTCGGCACCTGCATACATAGTTAACGATCTATACAAAAAATATATCAAGCCCGATGCAGAGCCAAAGACATATGTTAGGTTCAGCTATTTAGCATCAATAATTCTTGTTGTGGTTGGAGTTATCTTTGGCTTCTACGCTAAATCATTGAATTCTCTTACCCTGTGGATAACATCCTCTCTTTATGGAGGTTATGCTGCGGCAAACGTATTAAAGTGGATTTGGTGGAGATTTAATGGATATGGATACTTTTGGGGAATGATTGCAGGATTACTCTCTTCAACTGTTAAATTGATATTTTTCCCGGAAATTGCAGATATCTATCTTTTCCCTGCTATATTGGGTATATCGTTTATTGGATGTATTGCAGGAACCCTGTTAACAAGACCCGACTCCGATGAAGTGCTTATAAATTTTTACAAAAATGTTAGGCCTTGGGGTTTCTGGAAACCTGTTTATGAAAAGTTAAAATTACAAGAGCCCGAATTTGAGGCCAATAAAGACTTTGGAAGAGATGCTCTTAATGTGGTTACAGGAATAATATGGCAAATGTCACTGGTTGTACTTCCAATCTATCTTGTTATACATAATTATAAAGCATTCTGGATAACTCTCTCTATTACTGTTATAACAATGATTATTCTTAAGTTTAATTGGTACGACAAATTGAAAAATGCCGATAAGGGCTACGAGAACGTATAATAATTTGATATATTTGTGTTGTAACACCCCCTTAATATGAACACCTCATTTTTACAAAAGAACTACGAAGGAAACAGAAGTGCATCGCTTAAAAAGGAGATTATACGCATACTGGTAGTTGGAGGTAACTACAGCATTGCCGACCTTAGCAAAGAGATGAATGTGAGTATACCCACTATCACTAAGCTAATTGGGGAGCTCATAAATGAGGGGTTTGTACTGGATTTTGGCAAGCAAGGAACCAACGGAGGGAGAAGACCAAATGTTTATGGATTGAATCCCGATGCAGGGTACTTTGCCGGAGTAGACATCAACAAAGATAGTATCTCTTTGGGGGTAATAAACTTTAAAGGAGAGATAACGGAGTATACAGGTAAAAGGGAGTTTGTTCTGGAGAACACTTTCCAGTCTCTCGACTCTCTTTGCTCCATCATAAACGGCTTTATTGAAAAACTATCTGTTCCAAAAGACAAAATTCTTGCCGTAGGCGTCAATTTATCAGGAAGAGTAAACTCCGAATCGGGGTACAGTTACAGCTTCTATTTCTTAGGAGAGAAGCCCCTCTCAATGTTGATTGAAGAGAGGATAGATTGCCCTGTTTATATAGAGAACGACTCAAGAGCTATGACATATGGAGAGTTTATGACCGGTGAAGAGAGTCACGTAAAAAATATGCTCTTTATAAATGCAAGCTGGGGTCTTGGTTTAGGAATAATAGTAGATGGAAAATTGTTTTACGGAAAATCGGGCTTCTCGGGAGAGTATGGTCATTTCCCATTTTTCGACAATGAGATTATTTGCCGATGCGGTAAGAGAGGATGCCTTGAAACCGGAGCTTCGGGCTCTGCAGTCCATAGAATGTTTACAGAGCAGATGAAGGAGGGAAGGGTGTCTATGCTCTCAAACAAATTTAATAGTGGAGAGGAGATTACTCTCGATGACATTATGGAGGCGCTACAGAAAGAGGATGTTTTGGCTATTGAAATCATGGAGTGCGTTGGTAACGAGCTTGGTAAAGCAATTTCTGGCTTAATAAATCTATTTAATCCCGAGCTGATTGTACTTGGTGGCACTCTTGCGGCTGCCAAAGAGTACATCCTTTTGCCTATTAAGAGTGCAATAAATAAATTCTCGCTTATTCTTGTAAGCAAAGACACCAAGCTGAGACTATCCCGGCTTGGTGACAAATGCGGTGTTACAGGTGCTTGTATGCTTGTAAGAAGCAAAACACTAGGTCTTCTTTAGTTGTATAAATGGTATTTTGAGGAGAGTTTTCTAAAACTCTCTACATCTTTGTACCAATAATCTTTGATATCTTCGAACTTATGTCTCTTAGAGAATCTCAACCTAATCTGATCGCTGCCAGAAACCAAATCGAACATTCTGAATCTCTTCTCGTCGGCATTATTGAAGACCGCTTTATCGGGATACAACTCGGCAAGAGCCTGCATTACATAAAACTGGATGTCGGTAAGGGCACTGCTCTTATAATCGATAATATGAACCTGTACGCCCTGTAGGTTTTTGCCTACTCCAACTGCATAAAATGGTTTAACGTGTATAGGTCGGAAAATAACCCCTTTAAGCATATATGAGTTTAGATGCTGAGCCAGCTTTTCTGCCTCTATCCACTCAGCAGCAAACATTTGAAAAGGTATTGTGTATCCAACCCCTATTGATATGTAGCCCAGCTCTCCTAAAATCCCTGAGACAGGATAGTATACAGATGTTTGTGGTTGAGGAATGTGAGGCGAGGATGGAACCCATTGAAGACCTGTCTCTTCAAAGATCATATCTCTCTTCCAACCTCTCATTTTAACCACATGCAGTTTGCATCTCTTCTGAAGCATATTCTCTTCGTTTAGCATTACAGCCAGCTCTCCTGCTGTTAAGCCATATATATAAGGGATCTTAAACTGACTCACAAACGAGATAAACCCATCTTCGGCCAAATTCCCCTCAATTCTGCGCCCACCAAGTGGATTTGGTCTGTCCAGAACTACAAACTCTAGGTTATGCTCTGCCGCTGCCTCCATAGCCAACCCCATTGTACTAATATATGTGAAGGATCTGCTGCCTATATCCTGTATATCATATACAAGAACATCCAACCCTTCTAGCATTTCGGGAGTAGGTTTTCTGGTAGACCCGTAAAGAGAGAACACAGGAACACCGGTTTTTGAATCCTTCATATTCTCTACCTTGTCGCCCGCGTGAACATCTCCTCTCACTCCATGTTCGGGTCCAAATAGTGCAACAAGCTTAACATTGGGAGCTTCAAACAGAACATCTATAGTTGACTTAAGTGAGTTGTCGAACCCTGTTGGGTTAGTTATCAGTCCCACTCTCTTCCCTTCGAGAATCTTAAAATTTTGCTCCTTTAACACCTCTATTCCAGGTTTCACCCTCTGGGCAAAAGCAGCAAAAGAGATAAACATCAGTAAGAGCGTTATTAAGTTATTAATCCTTTTCATTGTCTATTTTTTTATTTTTCTTCCAAAAGAGGGTTCTACTTTTATAAATGCGGTTACAAGGAATGTTGCAAGATAACAGAGCATTATCCAATAGAAGAAGTTTTTGTATCCCAACAACTCTTGCAGCCACCCGGCCATCATACCCGGTATCATCATGCCAAGTGCCATAAATGCAGTACAGATGGCATAGTGTGCCGTTTTATGTTTACCGTCGGAGAAGTATATCATATAAAGCATATATGCAGTGAATCCAAAACCGTACCCAAACTGCTCAACAAAAACAGAGAGATTTATAATAAACAGACTATCCGGCTGAGCAACAGCAAGGTAGACAAAAGAGAAACTTGGTAATGATATGCTCAGTGCCATTGGCCAGAGCCATTTTTTTAAACCTCCCACAGATGCTACTATTCCACCAATGATTCCACCCAAAGTGAGGCCAACTATTCCAACCGTTCCATAAACCATCCCAACCTGACCGGTTGTAAGTCCCATACCACCCAGCTCTTTAGGATCTAATAAAAATGGAGTAACCATCTTTACCAATTGTGCTTCGGCAAAGCGGAAGAGAAGAAGAAATGCCACAGCTACCACAACTTGTCTCTTTCTGAAGAATGATGCAAAAGTTTCAAAAAACTCTTTAAATATTGTACCTGGTGTTACATTCTTTGCAGCAATATCACTCTCAGGTTTAGGAAGGATAAATTTATGGTACAGAGCTACAGCAATAAAGAATCCGGCTAGAATAAAGAAGGTGATAGACCATGCAAAAGTTATGTTTCCCGATAACCCCTTGAACTCGGCATTTGCATCTTGATCTAGTTTAGGATCTACCTGAACCAATATGAATGCCGGTTTTGTCCAGTTTTGAGATGTAAATTCAAGTCTCTCTCCATGTGCAAGAAATAGGCTCTTGTCGCCTTTGCCGAAAGAGGTATTCAGAACAATCTTCTCCCCGGGTTGAGGGGCTTTTGTCAATCTTACCAACACAAGCTTTGAGCTACCGGTTAAGGTATGTGTAGCTGCAGCAGACCTCTCCTCTCCAAAATTTCTCTTTATCCAAGATCCCAAAGGAGAAGAAACACTCTTTGACCACCATGAGGTCTCACCTTTCATTTTTACTCCGGAAGAGGACTCCTTTGGAATAAACCCGTTTATTGTGTTTTGTTCTACGGCAAAACTTCTCAACAGCGAAGCAGAGTCGGCAGATATGTTACCTGTTCCTATCTCTATCTGCTGCGGATAAATATCAAATGTGTAGTCGCTGGTTTGAGAAATGACGTAAGGATTTATCAAAGAAGAGTCGGCAGGTATCTCTATTGCTGCGCTGTACTGCGGCCCTGCCTTAACCTGTAACTCCAGAGGTTTAAGGCCGGTTGCAGACTCCAACGATCCTGCAATTATAATGAGCAAGCCTTGACCGGCAATGGTAGCAATTCTGTAAAAGGTACTTCGTATTCCAACGTACATTGCCTGCTTGTTAGAATCGAGTGCCAGCATATAAAAGCCATCTGCCGCAATGTCATGAGTTGCAGAGCTGAATGCCATGAGCCAAAATACTGCCAGGGTTATCTGAAAAAAGTTACCCGCAGGAATCGTAAATGCTATCCCGGCTAATCCGGCACCAACGAGTATCTGCATTGCCACAACCCACCATCTCTTGGTTTTTAAAAGATCTACAAATGGACTCCAAAAGGGCTTGATTACCCATGGGAGATATAGCCAACTTGTATACAAGGCGATATCTGTATTTGATATCCCCAATCTTTTGTACATGATTACAGAGATGGTCATCACTGCCACATAGGGTAGCCCCTGCGCAAAGTAGAGCGATGGGATCCATGCCCAAGGTGAAATTTTTTTATTGCTCATATTAGAAGATTTTATCTTTAGTATCTTTTCTCTAAGGCAGCACCCACAAAGTAGTGAAGTAAAATTTGGTCGTATCCGAATCCCTTCTCTCCCATTACAGCCGCACCAATTTGACAAAGCCCTACACCATGACCCCAACCGGCTCCATGAAGGACAAATTTCTCAATATTGCCACTATTGTCTATGATCTTCTCAACTATGAAAGCCGAACTGTAAAGATGCGATTCGGAGAGGGTTCTTCTTATCTCCAGCTCTTTCCCAATTACTCTGCTTCTCTTTGTTCCGGATATTTTTAGACGTATTAATCTTCCCGAAGTACCCCTCTCTACCGGAATAAGATCTGTAATCTGCCCAAAGTCAGTTCCCGATCTTCTCATTATGAGATCTCCAAGCTGAGCAGGCGTGTACTCCACCCTCCATCTGTAAAAATTTACAGTTTCTTGGTCGTAGTTGTTAAGGACTTGAGACAATATCCCTTTATCCGACGTATTGCAGAATGAATCGGGAGATCCCATAATCCACTCTCTAGCCCCCTCCTCTGTTGTTAAATCGGGGAGTTCATTATTGCCGTACAGATCTCTTTTACCTATCAAGTACGGGTATTTTATCTCCTCCCAACAGTTCTGAAACTCTTCGAATACACCTCCGCAACTTTTTGAATATCTAGCATCGCATATCTTGCCATCAAACATCAACAGTACTCCGCGGGTTTTTTGGACTGCTTCTCTCACAGCATCGGTAGAAGCTCTTGTAACTCCCTGATACCTTTGACAATGATCATCTGCACAGATGTCGAAATTTATATGATCTTCTCTATCGTACCATCTTATGAGCTCATCCCGGCTCTCCGACATGGCACTATACTCCTGTTTTGAGTCTAATATCTCTTTGTTCTTCTCTATCTGGGCTAATAACCAAGAGCGGGAGATAACAGCATGGGCCTTCAACAGCTCCGACGATGCAGTAGCACTCATCTCAGATGAGATTACCGACGCCAGATACTCCTCTACATCAAGAATATTGACTGCCGTAAGCTTCCCATTCTCAACAATAATCTTTAGAGACCCTCTAAAGACCTGATTCTCTTTTCTTTCCCAATGAAAATTAATCCCTATTGTAACATCTTTGAGCATAAACGATGCTTGAGAGTGATCTGCAGGAGTGAAAAGAAGTTCATTGTACAGCTCTCCATTCCAATCAACCCTACCATCCCTCTCCAACACCTGCTGCTCACCTGTGTAAGAAGATGAATTACAATTATAAACGCCATTGAGCTCAAATATTATTTTTGGCTCAAACATGATACCTACGCTAACTTTCGGTTCAACCATCGTTCAATCTTTTTTTAATTGTTTCTGCAATCTTAACTGAATCCTCTTCTGAGACACATATCTGATCAAATATCTGCTCCGCAATAGAGGAGTCTATTTTTTCGAAATCTTTTTGAAGCGGAGTTATAAGAACACCACCCATATCTACCGAAGCGGGGCTTAAAAGAATATTTTCATCTCCCTCGGCAAAGTAATGAGAGGGCCTATGTCTCTCTCTTGGATATAGCAGAGTTGTAAATTGGCCACTACTGTACCAACATATTATGTTTACCATAGGTTCCGGCTCTCCCTCTTTTAGTGGAAGTGACGAAAAAACCCTCTCCAAGATTGTTTCACACTCTCCCTTATCTCTCCCTCTTACACAGACCAGAGCTCTAAAGAGGCCCTTTACAAGAGAAACCTGAGCACCATGGCCACTAAAGAGACTCTCGCTCTCCATGTTTTCAATCTCTCTCTCAATTGTCAAAAAACCTCTATTACCCGCCTGAAAATGAAAATGATCCGGTGCAGATGCTCCACATTTAGGACCATTGTAAAATAGAGTAAAATCTCCTATCTCCTCTGCAATGGTTAGCATAGCACCAAATTTCCCGGCAATAAGCTGGTGGGTGTGTGCTAAAAGTGGTATTGTAAGATGTCTAGGAAATATCGGGAATGGGTTAACCAGCACTGTATACAAAGAGTCTGTATCTCCATTGTAAGAGAAGTCTATCCCTCTCTGCACTACAGGTCTGTTCTCTTTACATAAAAAACACTTCCTTTCGCTTATAGATTTAGAATCTACCTTTGCAGCAGAGGATACTATTCTTGCAGGGTTGAATTGAACTTTAAAAGGGTAACCTCTAACTGTGAGCTCTTTAACGAGTACGTTTTCCAGAGCAATATAGTTTGAACGTGCCTGCTCCCAAGATGAGAGCTGCTCTTCGAAAAGAGCAGCAACAGTTTCTGAATTTAGTCCCATTTTTTATTTTGCTCTGTTATTTGCTATTCTAGCTTTAAGCTCCCATGTACGTATTCTATCCTTATAGGTATTATGAGCATTCATCTTTACTATGTCTAAAGATGCGTCGGAATTATCTTCCCATCTGCGACAGTGATAGAGCACGTCATATATTCTTCCAATCTGATACTCTCTTGAGATATTAAGCCCAAGTGCATAGTCTTCTCCATAACTTGTGTTTGGAACCTTAATCTCTCTGAGTACCGGTGTGTAGAAAGCTCTTGGAGCACCAAGCCCGTTTATTCTTAGAGCGTTGTTTCTACCATTGTCGGGAGTCCACTCTTTGTGATCTATTATGCCTGGAGCTATCATCTCCATTTTAAAATTGGTCATCATATATGTACCAACAACCATAGCACAATTCTGCTCATAAAAAGCATCAACTATCTTCTGAACGGTGTTTTCGTCACTGTAAACATCGTCGCTATCTAGTTGAATTGCAAATTTTCCACACTTATCGTGATGAACTCCAAGGTTCCAGCAACCTCCAATTCCAAGGTCTCTCCTATCGGGCACAACATGAATCAATCTAGGATCTGATGAATATTTCTCTATCGCCTCAAAGGTTCCATCTGTTGAGTGATTATCAACAATAATCAAATTGAATTTAAAAGAGGTCTTCTGCATAAGTACAGATTTAACGGCATCTTCAATTGTTTTGATCCTATTGTAAACAGGAATTATAACTGAAGCTTCGAATTCAAAATTGCCATTTTTAAACTCAATTGATTTAAATTGAGGGTTTAAATAGCCCCCAATTGCTTTAAGATGCTCTGTACAAACCTCCTCCATCTCAATCTGTACCGCTCTGTTTTTAGGGTCAACATAGTCGAAAATCTTCTCACCCGATTTTCTTGTGTCGGTCTCCTCCTCTGTATAAAGATACTCATTTATATGCACGATTTCACCTAGTCTGGATGCACTCAGGCGCAAATCGTACATAGCAGCGAAATCATACTTTTTACTCATTCCTGATACTGCCTCCTTGAGTACCTTTGAGTTATAAAGGAGCACCGAACCAAAATTAAAGTCGTCCCTTAAACTGCCAAACTGATAAGTTATTACCGGAGAGGCCTTTCTTACTCCGTCAACTATCTGGTAATGATCGGAATATGTCATTGCTGCATGATTATCAGATGCTATCTTCACCATCCTTTCAAGCGCAAACATCCCCATTGCCAAAGGCGACTCTTTTGTGTAGATGAGAGAGTAGTCTGCATCTGACCTTTCGGCTATTTTCCTAATTGCCGGTGTACATCTCAATGACTCAACATGTAATACCTCACAACCTGTAAGCGGTTCTGCTCCGTCTTTTGTTGACATGAGAAAAATCTTGTTCACCAATCCAGACTCTTTGAGCCCTTTAACTGTTTGTTCTACTTGAGCTTTATCTACATAAGGGATAAAGCAGTTCACTGAATTTGTCATCTCTTTTACCTTTACTTTTCGGTTGCTAAGATATTTAATCGTAACCAAACGAGCAAAAAAAGCGAAAATTCACGATAAAAAGCGTACATTCGCCGTTCGCAAAAGAGAGATGTGATGTATCAATACGATTACCTCATAGCAGGGAGTGGACTTGCAGGTCTTTATGCTGCGTACAGAGCTTCGCAATATGGTACTGTTGCCTTGGTTACAAAATGTAAGCTTACAGAGAGTAACACATACTATGCACAGGGTGGTATAGCTGCTGTATCGGACCAGGAAGATAGCCCGGAAATTCACCTTGAAGACACTATTGAGGCAGGAAGGGGGCTCTGTGTAAAAGAGGCGGCAGAGACTCTTGTTAAGGAGATTCCTCTACGAATAGAAGAGCTTATGAGTGAGGGGATGGTGTTCGATATGGATGGAGATGAGCTTTCATTGGGCCTTGAAGGTGGACACTCTAAAAGAAGAGTGGTCCATGCCGGAGGAGACATTACGGGGCGAAGAGTTATTGAGTTTATGCTCTCAAAAATATTGTGCGAAGGTAAGATTGATATTTTCGAGAATCATCATATCATGCAGCTAAACCTTTCTAAGGGGAGTTGTACCGGATTTATTACCATAAATTTAGATGATCTCAAGCAACACTCATTCAGGGGGAAATTTACTATTCTGGCTACAGGAGGAGCATCTGCTATCTACGGCAGATCTACCAACCCCCATATTACAGTTGGAGACGGAATTTCTCTCTGTTATAATGCCGGTTGCTCTGTAAGAGATATGGAGTTTGTTCAATTTCATCCTACAAGTCTTTATCATAAAGATGTAAAGCCCTATTTGATTAGTGAAGCAGTAAGGGGTGAGGGGGCAACGCT
>CAYYAM010000018.1:0-14109 GCA_964469965.1 uncultured Muribaculaceae bacterium
AAAGAGCCCGAGTCGGCGGGAATTTTAACGGGGAAATTCTTTGAATATCTTGCTGCCGGAATACCTATTTTGGGTTTTGGTCCTAAGGGGGGAGATATGGACTTGGCATTGGATGAGAGTGGAGCCGGTGAAATGTTTGATTATAATGAGTATAAGACTGTTTATGAGTGGGTTGAACGAGAGTATTTAAGGTTTGTAAATGGCGAGCAGGCAACAATAATTTCAAAAATAGATAAATACGATAGGAGAGAGCTGACAAAGTCAATCTCTTCAATCCTTAATAGAATAACATCAAAAGAGATTTTATAAAAGAGGTACATATGGAAAAATTTAGTAAAGTAAAGCCATACATAATAGTATCAGCCCTATTTATACTTATATCGTACCTGTTTGCTCCTCAGGTACTTCAAAAGAAGATTGTTAACCAACCCGATATTGCATCCTGGAGAGGAATGGCAAACGAAATAGTAACTTATAATGAGTCTAATCCCGATAAAGATCCTGCTCTGTGGACAAATTCTATGTTCTCGGGTATGCCTGCAACAGCAATCTCGGTAGTTTACGAAGGAGACTATACCCACTATATTTACAAAGCAATTCATAAGCTTGGAGGAGTTCGCCCTCCAAGCTATTTTGTAATAAGTCTATTTGGAGGTTTTTTACTCTTTATGGCCTTTGGCGTTAATATTTGGCTATCGGCGCTGGGTGCATTTATGATAACCTTTGCCTCGTATAATTTGCAGATAATTCAGGTAGGGCACAATTCAAAAATGGTTGCTATTGCTTTTATGCCGTGGGTTTTGGCGGCCTTGGTATACGCGTACAGAAATCGTGCTTTTATGGGCTCGCTTCTTTTTGCGTTTGCCCTCAGTTTTCAGATAAAGGCAAATCACCCTCAGATTACATATTACCTGGCAATGATGGTTGTTGCATTTGCAATTTCGCAATTGGTAATCTCTATAATAGAGAGGAGGTTCCCCTCATTCTTAAAAACCTCTGTAATGCTACTTTTAGCAGGAGTTTTAGGAATCGCCTCAAACACAAATCACCTTTGGCCAACATACGAATACTCGAAATTTACTATGAGGGGAGGTTCGCAATTGGCAACAGAAGAGGGGAAGGAGCAGAAAGGGTTAGATATTGCATATGCAACCAGTTGGTCCTATAGCCCCGGAGAGATGCCAAATCTAATGATTCCTAATTTTAACGGAGGAGCTTCTGTAGGAGAGCTTTCAGAGAGTTCGGCTACTTACAAAGCCATACAATCGGGGGGTTATGGAAACGCTTCGGCAATAGTAAAACAGATGCCGCTCTACTGGGGGCCTCAACCATTCACTGCAGGCCCTATGTATATGGGTGCTATCTCGATTTTTCTATTTTTGCTTGGGGTAATCCTCTTAAAAGGATCGGAAAAATGGTGGTTAATAGGTGTATCGATAATTGCAATACTGCTCTCTTGGGGGTCTCACCTGCTCCCGGTCACTCAGTTTTTCTTTAATAATATTCCTCTTTACAGTAAGTTCCGTACCGTCTCTATGATCTTGGTTATACTTCAGATAACAATCCCTATAGCCGGAGTTATTGCCTTGAACGGTATTGAAAAGGTAGAACCCGAAAAGTTAAAAAGATCTATGTTGATATCGCTCTCCCTAACAGCAGGGCTCTCTCTTATATTTATACTGATTCCTTCATTAGCCGGCACTTTTGTGTCGGGGGCAGATAGCAGAATGCCCGATTTAATCAAGGCATCTCTAATTGAGGATAGGATATCGCTTTTAAGGAGTGACGCATTTAGATCTCTAATCTTTATAGCTCTGTCTGCAGGAGTGATATGGCTTTGGTTTATTGGTAAAATAAAGCGTGGTTACTTTCTTGCAGGGCTTTCAATCCTGGTTATTGCCGATATGTGGAGTGTTGGTAAAAGATATCTGAACGACTCGCATTTTGTAAAAGAGCGAGACTTTGAGGCGCAGTATCATTTGAGACCGGTAGATAAAATGATACTAAATGATAAAGATATAAATTACAGAGTTTTAGACTTAAGTATTAATACGTTTAACGACTCTCATGTAAGTTATCACCATAAAACTATTGGAGGGTATAGCCCGGCGAAGCTGCAAACATATCAAGATATAATAGACAGGCATATAAGCAGAGAGATGCAGATGATTGCATCTGATATATCGGGAAGTACAACCATTGAAGAAGCACAAGATAGACTACAGGTTTATCCTGTACTTAATATGCTAAACAGTAGATACATAATTTTGGGAGAAGAGAACCCTCCGCTTGTTAACTCAAAGGCTTTTGGAAACGCCTGGTTTGTATCTGAGGTTAAAGAGGCAGGATCACTTGTAGATGAGATATCTGCACTGGATATAGCAGAGACGCCCCATTTGAATACAACAGCAATTGTCCATAAAGATTTTTTGGATAAAGTAGATCAAATCTCAAAAGAGCCAATACAAATAGACGAAGAGAGAATAGAATTGGTAGAGTACTCACCCAACAAGCTGGTTTACAAAGCAAGCACCAATAAAAACAGATTGGCTCTCTTTAGTGAAATCTACTACCCTGCAGGGTGGAGTGCATACATAGATGGTAGCGAGGCAGAGATTATAAAGGCCAATTATATTTTAAGAGCACTCAACATTCCTGCCGGAGATCATACCATCGTTTTTGAATTTGCTCCAAAATCCTTCAAAAAAGGGGAGTTTTGGTCAAGAGTTGCTTCGGGTATCCTGGTTATTGCTCTCTTATTGGCACTGTTTATGAATATACGTAAAAAAAGGGTATTTTAGCACCGATTTGAAAAAGACCATCTCATACTTTATCGGAGTATTTACGGTTATTGTATTTGCATTTGCAATTACAATGGGCGTAGATAGGAGAGATTGTGTTGGAATCGCAAAAGAGAGTCAACCGCAATACACACTCTCTTTTGCACAGAGCGGAAACCTGTCCGGGATACTGCCATCGGGCCTGCTCTACAACGCAGGAGGTCAACAGACAATAACCAACAGTCAAAACCAGGTTTACTTCCACGCACTCAAATACTTAAAAAACATATTCACAGGGGAGATAAAACAAAGAGTCCAATATAGTGAACCATCGGGCTTTTTCTCATATGTGAGAGAGTATTTTGTGCTCCTTCTTAGAGAGATAAGAATTTAGCATTTCCATTATTTTTTAAAATGTTGCATATCTATCTGTTTTGAGAGATGTGCTGTGTGTTGCATTATATGCACACTACAACTTTATATTCACAATTAAACAATTAAAAAGAAATGGAAAACGTTATAAAAAGAGTAAATGTTAAAGCGCTTATATTTTCACTATCTCTATATGCTGCGGCCATTGCCGCCTTTATCACTTCATACCAATCATTTGGAATATTGCTGATTTTGATATCTACAACATATCTGTTCCTAAAATTTAAAATTGAGATCTACAATCCAACCGGCAGTCCCGTAAAAAGATACTCTCTGTTTTTTGAGAAAGACAATCTGCCAAAATTCGAGGAGATACTCAGAGGCGATATGGGTGATAATACTGTTCTTTTCAATTTTAGCGATAGCGGCAGTGCACGAGCAGACATAGTAATTACAAAAGATGAGACATTCTCTGCAGTAAAGCTGTACAGATTTATACCTTATAAGTATGAAGAGGCAACAGATTATATTGAGTTTAACGGTCCTCAATCACTTAAGCTTGCACGATACCTTGAGAGGTGCAATAAGAGATAGGCCGCTAAAACAGGCGTATTAAACCAATGCTGTTGAGTAGAACAATTGATATTGCTATTGGTGCAAGAAACTTAACTGCAAACATTATAGCACTAAACAGTTGTCTGCTCAACGCAACGGTACCTCCGCTGCTCAGTTCGTCCTTGACATCTTCTCTCCTCATCCTCCAACCGGTAAAAAGAACCACCAAAAGTCCGCCCACCGGCAATAGAATGTTAGAAGACATATAGTCGAACAGATCGAAGAAGGTTTTACCAAAAATGGTGATCTGACTTAAACTTCCCTGAGAAAGAGAGCTTAGAGTCCCAAAAACACCAATTATCGCAAAGGCAATGATTACAGAGGTCTTTCTACTTAAATTTAGCTCTTCGCTAAAATAGGCAACAATCACCTCCAAAAGCGAGATAGCAGAGGTAAGAGCTGCAATCATCAATATAAAAAAGAACGACACAGATATAACGCTTCCAAAAGGGAGCTGAGCAAATATTTGAGGTAGTGTTATAAAGACAAGACTTGGCCCTTGGGCAGGAGAAATACCGAATGCAAAAACTGCCGGCATTACAGCAAGACCTGCCAATATTGCAAAGCCGGTATCGGCTGCTGCAGACATTAAGGAGATTTTGAAAAGATTCTCCTTTTTATTTACATAGGAACCGTATGTGATTATACATCCCATGCCAAGACTAAGTGAGAAAAATGCCTGACCAAGTGCTGCAAGCACTGTAGACCCTGTTATTTTTGAGAAGTCGGGGCGAAGAAGAAATCGCACACCTTCTGAGGAGCCCTCCAATGTTATCGACCTCAAAGCAAGAAGAAGTACCAGAAAGAAGAGGACAGGCATCAGAATTTTTGAATATTTTTCTATCCCATTTTTTACACCTGCCACAACAATAAGAGCAGATAGCCCCAAAAAAAGCAGATGCATTACCACAGGCAGTACTCCCGATTTAGAGAACCCCGAAAATTGACTCGAGAGAGAGCTGCTATCAGATGTAAGAAAGTTTGGAGAGAAGGATTTAAATATATACTCAAGCGTCCAACCTCCTACAACGCTGTAGAATGACATTATAGATATAGATGCAACTACGCTTATTATACCAATTGAGAGCCATCCCGATCTTGGAGCAAGTTTTTTAATTGCTCCAAATGCATTACTTTGTGTTCTTCTGCCTATCACAAATTCAGAGAACATGATTGGAAGGCACAGGGTTATCACAAAGAAGAGATATAGGATTATAAAGGCAGCTCCTCCGTTATTCCCAACAAGATACGGGAACCTCCAAAGATTGCCAAGACCCACGGCCGAGCCGGCAACAGCAACCAGTACACCAAAACGACTGCCAAAGCCGTCTCTATTAATGTTAGACATAGTATAAGTTTTAAGTTATAACAAAGGTAAAAAAATGTTCGTTTTTAGCTAAATTTGCATATTATGGAAAATAGAATTTGTAAACTATTAGGTATTAAATACCCCATTATACAAGGGGGAATGGTTTGGTGCAGCGGCTGGAGGTTGGCCTCGGCAGTTAGTAATGCAGGCGGTCTGGGTTTAATTGGAGCAGGAAGTATGCATCCTGATAATCTAAGATATCATATAGTTAAGTGCAGAGAGGCGCTTAGAGAGGGGCTCTTCTTTGGAGTAAATGTGCCCCTTCTATATCCGCAGATAGAGGAGATTATGCAGATTATCATAGAGGAGAGGGTGCCGATTGTGTTTACCAGTGCGGGTACGCCAAAAAGATGGACCCCACTGCTTCAGCAACACGGAGTGATTGTTGTTCATGTTGTCTCTAGTTCGGCTTTTGCACTAAAGTGCCAAGAGGCAGGGGTAGATGCTGTTGTAGCAGAGGGGTTCGAAGCCGGAGGGCACAATGGAAGAGAAGAGACTACAACATTCTGCCTAATTCCTCAGGTAAGACAAACGATAGAGATTCCTTTGATTGCAGCCGGTGGTATTGCTTCCAGAGCAGGATACAATGCCGCATTTGCATTAGGGGCAGAGGGTGTTCAGATTGGAACCAGGTTCGCACTATGTGAAGAGAGCTCGGCGCATCCTGCATTTAAAGATTACTGCAGAGGACTTGGTGAGGGGGGCACAAAACTTCTGCTAAAAAAAATTGGACCAACAAGAATGGCCGTTAACCAGTTCTGCTCCCAAGTAGAGGAGGCAGAAAACAGAGGAGCAACCCCGGAAGAGCTCAAAGAGCTGCTTGGAAGGGGTCGCTCCAAGAGAGGTATATTTGAGGGTGATCTCACCCAAGGAGAGCTTGAGATTGGTCAAATTGCCTCAATTGTCTCTAAACCTGAGAGTGCAGAACAAATCATTAAAGATTTGATTATCTAATAAGAGTTGCTACTTAACCAGCGATTCGTATCTCTTAGAGACAACATCCCAGTTAATAACGCTCCAGAATGCATCAATGTAGTCGGGGCGTTTGTTCTGATATTTGAGATAGTATGCATGCTCCCATACGTCCATTCCCAAAATAGGGGTGCCCCTCTTTTCAGCTACATCCATAAGGGGGTTATCTTGGTTTGGAGTAGACGACACAAATAGCTCTCCTTTATCATCTACACTGAGCCATGCCCAACCGCTTCCAAATCGTGTCTTTCCTGCATCGGAAAATAATTTTTTGAACTCCTCCATAGAGCCAAAGCTCTTTATAATGGCGCTTTGGAGTTTAGAAGATGGAGCTCCTCCGTTAACCTTCATGTTCTCCCAGTAAATCACATGGTTATAGAAGCCACCACCATTGTTCCTTACTGCTGCCGGGTACTTGCTCATATTTGCAAAGATCTCCTCAATTTTCATACTCTCCATCTCTGTGCCCTTAATAGCGGAAACAAAGTTGTCGAAATAGGCCTTGTGATGTCTGCTGTAGTGTATCTCCATTGTCAGTTTGTCTATAAATGGCTCTAATGCGTCGTAAGAGTATGGTAGTTGTGGGAACTCAAATTTATTAAGTGTGTTCATGTTATTTTCTGGTTTTTGGTTATTAACTCTATCCTGCTCACCCGACCTCTCTTTTGAAACAAGAGCCAGTGAGCCAAACAGTAATATTGTTGTTAAAGTAATTATCTTCATAATACCGGTATTGTTTGTTCTTATAGTTGTTATAGAACAAAGGATTAAAGAAAAAGGTTCAATAACTCTTATCAAACCCTTAATAGATGCTCTCTATGAATTTAGAGGAGTATTATTGGGATATTCTAACAAGTTCTAACCTGGTGCCGTAGTCTGCGACCTCTCTTGATGTCTCTCTCCACTCATCGAAATTGATTTTTGGAAAAAATGTGTCGGCATCTTCAACTGTTAGATTTACAATGGTTAGATATAATTTTTCTGCCAAAGGAAGGGCCTGCTCATAAATCTCACCCCCTCCTATAATAAAGAGAGATTCATTACCTGCAGCTTTTAGTGCCAACTCAAGGGATTTGTAAACCTCTGCATCTGTTATCTTTTCAAGAGATCGGCTTACTACAATATTTCTTCTGTTAGGAAGCGGCTTTCCAATTGACTCCCAAGTCTTCCTTCCCATAATAACTGTATGGCCCGATGTGATTTTTTTAAAATACTTTAAATCTTCCGATATGTGCCAGAGGAGTTGATTATTTCTACCAATAGCCCAATTTAGAGAGGTTGCAACTATTATTGAGATCATAACTTTGGTTTTATACTGCTATAGGTGCTTTTATTGCAGGATGAGGATCGTATCCCTCAAGAGTAAAATGGTGGAATCTGAAATCATTAATATCTTTTACACTCTTATCTATCTTCATTACCGGAAGCTTGCGAACTTCACGGCTTAGCTGTAGTTCTACCTGTTCAAAATGGTTTGTATAGATATGAGCATCGCCAAAAGTGTGAATAAACTCACCCGGCTCAAGATTGCAAACCTGAGCAATCATCATTGTTAAAAGCGAGTATGATGCAATGTTAAAAGGGACACCAAGAAATACATCGGCACTTCTCTGATATAGTTGACAACTTAGTTTGCCATTATCGACATAAAACTGAAACATTGCATGGCATGGGGGGAGAGCCATTTTATCTACATCCGAAGGGTTCCACGCAGTGATGATATGTCTTCTGGAGTGTGGGTTAAGTTTTATTCCCTCTATAAGATTTTTCAACTGGTCTATTGTATCTCCGCCGGGTGTACTCCAAGATCTCCACTGTTTGCCGTACACAGGGCCAAGCTCTCCGTTACTGTCTGCCCACTCATCCCAAATAGAGACCCCGTTATCATTAAGATATTTAATATTTGTATCTCCCTTTATAAACCATAAAAGTTCGTATATTATAGATTTAAGGTGTAGCTTTTTTGTGGTCAACAGGGGAAACCCCTCAGATAAATTAAACCGCATCTGATATCCAAAAACGCTTTTAGTTCCTGTTCCTGTTCGGTCGCTTTTAAAGGTGCCTTGGGCCATTATATGATTTAAAAGCTCTAAGTATGCTTTCATGAGGTAGTTATAAAAAATCAAACAGTACAAATATAGCTATTATAAGGTGTTTTTTCTTTTTTTTCTATCTTTAGAAGAACTAAAAGGATTGAGATATGAATACACAGGTAACAAATTACATTCAGAAAGCACCTCCGGGACATCGAGAGATCTTGGAACAGCTTCGTGAGATTATTCACAGTACCCTTAAAGAGGTAGATGAAGAGTATAAGTGGAGTCGCCCTGTTTTTTCAAAAGGGGGAAGGGAGTTTGCTTACATAAGAGATGCGTCAAAACATGTTGCAATCGGTTTTTACGATGCCACAAGTCTCAATGATCCGCAAGGATTTCTTGAAGGGAGCGGAAAGACAATGAAACACATGAAAATAAGAAAAGTGGAAGATCTAAATAAAGAGATAGTAGTGAGTTGGCTCAAACAACTTTTTTAAAAGGGTACAGATGTCTGTTTTACAAAAGAATTTATTAAGAGGAGGGGAATGATATCTTGAGAATCGGATTTTTTAGATATTTTCGCGGGCTAATAATTAATAAAAAGATTTAATGACATCTGTAAATTACAAAAACAAAGGCTGGCTAGTTGTAATAGCCGGTCTTACCATCAACCTTGCTTTGGGTGTACTCTACTCTTGGAGTATTTTCAAGGATGCCATTCATCAATCAATCAAAAGCGGCGGAGAGGGAGCATTTCAGTGGAGTGAAGCATCTCTCAACGACCCCTATGCAGTTTGCATTCTTGTGTTTGCCTTCACTATGATTATTGCAGGTAAACTTCAAGACAAAAAAGGACCAAGAATGACTGCATCTATAGGAGGAGCGCTGGTAGGCGCAGGATTTTTACTCCTATCTACAACTAATAGTTATGCTCTGTGGGTATTAGGATTTGGAGTTTTAGCAGGTCTTGGGATAGGATTTGGTTACGCTTCGGCAACACCACCTGCCTTTAAGTGGTTCCCGGTTTCAAAGACAGGGTTAATTGCAGGAATAGTAGTATCGGGTTTTGGAGTAGCTCCCGTATATATCGCCCCGTTGGCAACTTGGCTTGTGAGCTCTTACGGAATACATAACACTATGCTGATTTTGGGTATCGCCTTCTTTGTGCTGGTTAACCTCTGCGCTCTTCTATTGCAAAATCCGCCAGAGGGTTATGTGCCGGCAGAAAAAGAGAGTGTTTCAGTTAAAACAACATCGGCATTAAAACCCTCTGCCGATTATGAGCTGAAAGAGATTTTTAAAATGCCCGCCTTCTATCTAATATGGTTTATATTCTTCATAGGTTCGGGAGCTGGTCTAATGGTAATAGGAAGTATATCCGGGATTGCCAAAAACAGTATGGGAGAACATGCATTTTTGGCTGTTGCAATAATTGCAATTGGCAATGCTTTAGGCAGAATAGTTGCAGGATTTTTGTCAGACAAAATAGGTAGAGTACTCACACTCTTTATTTTACTTCTCTTCCAAGCATCTCTAATGTTTGCATCAGTTCCGCTGATTTCGGGAGAGACGTCGGCTATGGTAATAGTAATGCTTGCAACATTTATCGGCTTTAACTTTGGGTCTAATCTCTCTCTATTCCCAACATTCACAAAGGTGCTGTGGGGAGCTAAAAACTTTGGAGTAAATTACGGAGTAGTAATTACTGCATGGGGTGTTGGAGGCTTTGTCTTTAGCAGACTTTCACAAACACTTTTTGCATCATCGGGCAGTCACAATCTATCATTCATGATAGCGGGAGGATGTCTGCTATTTTGTGCGGTTTTAGCCGGATTACTGGGTAAGTTGCAGCATAATAACAAAAAAGTTGCTTAAAACAGACTATTTCAACGCTTGTAGAGATACCAGTCGGGATATTCGACACCAAACGATTCTGCCCATTTCAAGAATTTTGGATAGTACTCTCCTATGTTCATCCTCTCAGGCGGAAAATCGAACTCTCCGGGGATAATTATAGCCCAAGGCATTTGATTATCCGATACATAGTACCTGTCTAATGCCGGATTACTCTTATCGTCGTAAGTCATAAAGAGTTTTTTATCGACCAAGTCGGTAGGTTTGTAATTGGGAAGGTGCACCTCCATACCTCTGCTCTTGTTTATAACAATGAATGGATTGTATGGAGGTGTTGTTAATTGCGATACTGTTACCGGGGAGGAGAATCTAATATCCATGCTGAATATTGGTTTCTCAATTAATGAGTTCACCCCAAGATCGGTTATATTATCGAACACCATAATTGTAGCTTTGCTTTGCCCGGTTTCGGTGCCGTTTGGTCCAATTTTATATGCAAAGTTATTGTCGGAATAGGAGCTTGTTTTATTTACACTGGTAACCGACCCCGAAGGTAGTCCGGTTTGATATCCAAACCCCACATTAAGAATGCCGCCGCTCCATAGAGGTTTAATTCTATCTGTCACTCTTACTATTTCGTTTCTGCTTGTAAGGTAGTGTGTTGAGTTGTATCCAATAACAACATCGTTCATATCATAGTCGCCTCTCATTGGCCACAAATCTTCAAAGGCAATAGTGTGCCAACTATCTTTGGCCGGATAGTGGGTTGAGTATGCAACTGCCGCATCTTCGGGAAACTCATCTCTATCGTCGGGGATCCCATCTCCATCTTTATCGTTTGTCTTTTTTAAAAGAGGAAGATTTGTATATTGAATTGCTGTTTCCGGAGTGGCGGAGGCGTAGAAGACAACATCATTAAAATCGTTATCTCCACCCGACGATCTGTTTAAATCTTCAAATCCTGTAAGAACAATCATTCTCTCGGGGTCGAAAAGCAGAACATTGTGTGGTCTGAGCAGAGGATTGCTCTCAGGATTGAACTGCTCAAGAGAATAGTAGTGAGGCGCACCACTATTAATTGTGCCGTTGCTTCTAAACCCATTTGCAACAATAAACCATCCAAGACTGGTTCCGGGAGGGAATATATCGGAGTAGCTGCTACCGTTCCAATATTTTAGCTGTACTCTGTTTCCTGATAATAGAGATCCTCCGCTACCTCTGAATGAGGCATTTGGAAAGACAATAATATGGTTAATGTCACTAACTTTTGTTGGGGGTGAGTTTGTTGGATAGTGGAAGTATCCTAGAACATTTTTATAACCGGCACCTTCATGGACAAATACAACCTCAATTTTGGCATTGTCTATAATGTGCAATGCCGACTGAACACCGTTTGCAATGTAGTGAGGATTAGCTTTAGGTACTGCAACCGCCTCGGGTAAAGATGCATTAATATCATCTATTAGTGAGGCAGATAAAACAATATCGGGTGCGAGCAGATAATTGGGCAGCCCGTTCACATCCCATGCTCCAAGGGAGTGGTATCTACCATCTATGATTGCATTCTGAGAGTAACTTTTAGCAACACCGGCATCGGTAAAATTTACTGGATTGGTTGCATCTACAGAAAAACTGTTGTTTGTAATTTGTGACTTAAGAAGCTGTGGAACGCCAATGGTTGTGCTGTAAATAAAAATCTGTTTAACAGATTTTTTTAGTGAAAGTATGCCTGAATACTTTCCATAATTCTGGGTAATACCCTTTAGAACAGGTTTTAAAGACTCGTTTAAAATTTCCAGCTCGGGGTCTATGTCAGATTTTTTGAAAGGGTACTCATCGTATACCCAAAAAACTATAACCGAATTGAATTTAAGTTTATAGTCTATACTAAGACCGTAGTTCCCTATAGTTGCAAAGTCGAAATACTCTTTTTGCTGCTCGGGCTCCTTGGCTCCCGGAGCTTTGATGCATGATGTTGTTGCTGCACTCAAAGCGGCAACTAACAGATAGATTCCTATTCTCTTTTTCATGGAATATCTCTATTTTTTATAGTTATACCAATCGGGATACTCTACCCCAAACGACTTTGCCCATTGAAGGAATTTAGGATAGTAAACACCAATATTCACCGACTCGGTTGGAATATCAAAATCCCCGGGGATAAGAATTGCAAACGGCATCTGATCGTCTGACACATAGTACCTACCTTTGGCAGGGAGCGAGCGGTCGTGAGCCGTACCGAGTAGAGATTTGTCGGCAAGATCGGTTGGAGAGTAATTTGGAAGATGAACCTCCATGCCGCGACTCCTATTTATAACAATAAAAGGATTATAAGGAGGTGTAGTAAGTTGAGCAAGAGTAACGGGAGAGCTCAAAGTTGTCTCAATACTGAATTGTGGCCTCACTCCCTGTTTTAGACCCATTGCCGTAATATTATCGAATACCATAATTGTTGCTTTACTCTGCCCCTGCTCTGTACCGTTTGCATTAAGCTTGTATCTGAAGGAGTTATCTGTGTAGTCGGAGGTTGTTTTTACTCCCGAGACCATTGAAGAAGCTATACCCAATTGATAGCCGAATCCTACATCCAAACCGCCGCCAGACCAAACAGGGTTAAATCTATCTTTAATCTTAGTAATTTGATTTTGATTGTTAAGGTAGTGGGTGGAGTTATATGCAACAACAACATCGTTCATATCGTAGTCTCCTCTGCTGGGCCACAAATCTTCAAAAGCGATTGAGTAAAACTTATCCTGCGACGGAAAGTGATTTGCATATGCTACGCCTGCTTCATCGGGGAACTCATCTCTATCGTCAGGTATTCCGTCGCCGTCCCTATCGTTGGTCTTCTTTATTATTGGGAGGTTTGTATACTGGATTGCAGTCTCCGGCGTAGCAGAAGCATAGAAAATTGCATCGTTGAAATCTTCGTCCGACCTCGCCTCCCGATTAATATCTTCAAAACCGATCAAGACAATAGATCTTGCAGGGTCGTAAAGAAGAACATTGTGTGCTCTTAAAAGAGGATTTACCTCAGGGTTAAATTGTTGAAGTGAATAAAAATGAGGAGCCGATGCATTTATAGACCCATTATTGGTGAAACCATTAGATATTATAAACCACCCGATGCTCACTCCCGCAGGAAAAACATCCTGCATAGATGATCCATTCCAGTATCTTAGTAGAACTCTGCTTCCACTGCTTAGGTTTCCGCCGCTTCCCGGGTAAGACATGTTTGGGAAAGCTATAATTTTATTGATATCAGATAATTTGGTTGGGGGATTTGTTGTAGGGTAGTGGAAGTAGCCAAGAACATTTTTATAGCTGGCACCCTCGTGCACAAAAACCACCTCTACCTTGGCAGGAGCAATAATATGAAGAGCTGCATTTACACCGTTGGCAATATACTCGGGGTTCTTTTGAGGCACTCTGCTGTATTCTGGAAGAGAGGCATTAATATCGTTTAAAAACTCTGCGGTCAATGAGGCAGGAGGGGAGAGTAAGTAAGATGGCGTCCCTATGCTGTTCCAGCTTCCCAAGGTTCTATATCCGGGAATATCGGCATTCTGTGCAAATAGTGTTGAGCTATTACTCTTTGCCGGAGTGTCGGGTGAGTTAATGCTACCAGTTACAATAAAACTCGATTCGCTCTCGGCATCTATCGTAAAAACATTATTTGCAAAAGAGCTTTTTAAAAGTTGTGGAACCCCAATAGTTGTTGTGTAAACATAAAGGACCTTTACTGTTTTCTTTAGATTTACAACGCTAGAGTAGTTGCCGCCATTAATGGCTATTCCCTTTAATATTGGGTTTAGGTTTTGGTTAAATATCTCCAGATCGGGATCATCGGAGGATTTAATTAACGGATACTCGTCGAAGACCAAGAATGTAATTGGTGAGTTATGTTTTAATTTGTAATTAATGTTTAACGTGTAATTTGCTGTTGTAGAAAAATCGAAATACTCTTTATTATTATCGGGAGGAGTAACCGGATCTCCTTTTTTACAAGAGGTTACGGATATTAACAAAAATAAGAGAACCAGATAAAAAACAGTTCTCGGCTTATATTTTTTCATAAAGGTGGTATATATAGTACTAATATAGTAATAAT
>CAYYAM010000018.1:14209-29675 GCA_964469965.1 uncultured Muribaculaceae bacterium
TAATATAGTAATAATTTATGAGATGACAGATTCTCAATAAAATATTAACTTTGGAGCAAGATTAACAACGTTTACAAATAAATGTTTACAATTATGAAGAGATATTTAAAAAAAATAGTAGCACTCACTGTGTTTTCGCTTTTAATTTACTCTTGCTCAAGCGTTATGATTACCGGAAGAAAACAGATGCTTCTGTTTTCTCAAGGGGAGTTGACATCGCTAAGTGAGCAGGCCTACACCGACATCATGAGCAAAAATCGCCTATCTTCGAATGCCGGATATGTAAAGATGGTGAGAGAGGTAGGAAACAACCTTGTTTTTGCTGTTGAGAGATATGTAAAGGAGAATAACATAAAAAACGCACTCGAGGGAATGACATGGAAGTTCGATGTTATTGAGAGTGATCAGGTAAACGCTTTTTGCCTTCCTAATGGTAATATTGTCTTCTACGAAGGAATTATGAAAATTACAAACACACCCCATCTTGTTGCCGTGGTAATGGGGCACGAGATTGCTCACGCCCTTGCAAAGCATGGAAATGAGAGAATGAGTCAGGAGGCAATGGCCGGAGTTGCAAGCCAGGTGTTGGCAGCTGCCGTAGGCGGAGAGAGTGAAAAAAACAGAGTTCTTTTTGGAGCCGCATTCGGACTGGGTGCTCAGCTGGGCGTACTGCTTCCCTACTCAAGAAAGCACGAGTATGAGGCAGATCGTCTGGGTCTTATTATAATGGCAATGGCAGGATACGATATTAATGTTGCACCTGCTTTTTGGGAGAAGATGAGTGCCGGTGGAGGAAAAAACATGGAGTTCTTCAGTACGCACCCTTCAGATGAAAACAGGATTAAAAAAATTAAGGAGATACTCCCAGAAGCGGCAACCTATCTGCCAAAACAGTAGCTTTGAATTATTATTATATTTGCACATTATTTAATAGAGAAAACAGCTTAATATGTATAGATCACACACCTGCGGAGAACTTCGCATTTCTGACGAGGGAAAGAGAGTAACACTGGCCGGATGGGTTCAGAGAATAAGAAAGATGGGAGGAATGAGCTTCATCGACCTCAGAGACCGCTATGGAATAACCCAATTGGTAGTAGACGACAGCGTAAGTCATGAGATGAATGAGGTAGCAGAGCGGCTTGGGAGAGAGTATGTAATTCAGGCCACAGGGGTAGTTTTTGAGAGGTCGAGCAAAAACAGTAAAATTCCAACCGGAGATATCGAGATTAAGATTGAGGAGATTAAAGTATTGAATGCATCGCTAACCCCTCCTTTCACAATTGAAGACGAAACAGACGGAGGAGAGGAGCTTAGAGCCAAGTACAGATATCTCGATCTTAGAAGAGGACCGCTTAAAAGGGCATTGGAGCTAAGACACAAAATGGCTCAGGAGACTCGTAAATATCTCGACAGTATTGGATTTATTGAGGTGGAGACTCCTGTCTTAATAAAATCTACCCCCGAAGGGGCCAGAGACTTTGTGGTTCCATCCAGAATGAACCCGGGGGAGTTCTATGCCCTCCCTCAAAGCCCTCAAACTTTTAAACAACTTCTTATGGTGTCGGGGTACGACAGATATTTTCAGATAGTAAGGTGTTTCAGAGATGAAGATTTAAGGGCAGACAGGCAGCCGGAGTTTACCCAGATAGATTGCGAAATGTCATTTGTTGAGAGAGAGGATATTCTCAACACATTCGAGGGAATGATTAAGGCACTTTTCAGAAACGTTTTGAATCTAGAGTTCTCTTCACAATTTCCGCGAATCTCTTATGCCGATGCAATGAAGTATTACGGTTCGGATAAGCCGGATATTCGTTTTGAGATGAAGATATGTGAAATTAAGCACCTTACAGACACAAAAGAGTTTGTTCCATTCAACTCAGCCGAGTATGTTGCAGGAATATGTATCCAGGGAGCAGCCGGTTATACAAGAAAGCAGCTGGATGAACTTACAGAGTGGGTAAAGCGCCCTCAGATAGGAGCTAAAGGACTTGTATACATCAGAGTAACTGATGAAGGGATAAAATCTTCTGTTGATAAGTTCTATTCAGAAGAGGATTTAGCAGTTATAGTATCTCACGTTGGGGCATCTAAAGGCGATCTCATACTAATTTTAGCAGGAGAAAAAAAGAGAACGAGAGAGGCACTTGGATCATTGAGAATAGAGATGGGAAACAGATTGGGGCTAAGAAAGAGCGATCATTATGCACCACTTTGGGTTTACGACTTCCCGCTATTAGAGTGGGACCAAGAGACAGAGCGTTTCTATGCAATGCACCATCCGTTTACATCGCCAAAGCCCGAAGATATGGAGAAGTTCTATAGCAACAACAGAGCCGACATTGCCGATGTGTCTGCCAATGCCTACGACTTTGTGTTGAATGGCACCGAGATAGGCGGGGGGTCTGTTAGGATTCACGACTCTTCTATACAGAAACGTATGTTTGAGGTGTTAGGTTTCTCGCCAGAAGAGGCCGAGTATAAATTTGGCTTTATTATAAATGCATTTAAATACGGTGCTCCTCCTCATGGCGGAATTGCTTTTGGATTCGACAGATTCTGTGCTCTGTTTGGAGGGCAGGAGACAATACGAGACTATATTGCATTTCCTAAAAACAATGCAGGTAGAGATGTAATGTTGGATGCTCCATCTAAAATTGACGAAGTTCAAATGGATGAGCTATTTATAAAGAGCACATTCACAGCTAAAAAGTAGATAATTATGAATATCCAGCAACTGGAGTACATTATTGCGGTAGATAGAATAAGGCACTTTGCCAGAGCGGCAGAAGCGTGCGGAGTCTCGCAGCCAACACTTAGCATGATGATTCAGAAGTTGGAAGAGGAGCTGGGGGTAGAGCTGTTCGACAGGAAAAGATCTCCGGTTGAGGCCACTGCTATTGGGCGTAAGTTAATTTCACAGGCCAAAGTTATTAATTTTAACCTTAAGCAATTCAGAGAGATTGCCGAATCGGCAAAAGATAGTATTGAGGGTGAGTTGAATATGGCAATCATTCCAACATTGGCCCCTTATATTATTCCAAAGTTTTTTGGAGAGGTAAAAGAGCGCCTTCCCGATCTAAAAGTTAGAATTTCTGAGATACGTACATCAGAGATTATTGAAAAACTTAAGAGCGCCGAGATAGAGTTGGCTATAATTTCAACCCCAATAGATGAGCCGGGGATTCTGGAACTTCCGCTTTTTTATGAAAGGTTTATTGCATACATATCTCCTATGGAGAAGGAGAAGTATAAGATGGACAAGGTAGAGACAATAGATCTAGATCCGCGAGGTATGTGGCTTCTTCAGGAGGGGCACTGTTTTAGAAGCCAGATGATAAATATCTGCCATAAAAACTCCGGCTCTATGCAGATTTACGAAGCCGGAAGCATTGAGACCTTAATTAGAATAGTAGATAAGAACGGGGGATACACACTTATACCCGAGCTTCATATAAGTGCCCTTACAACTGAGCAGAAAAAGAATATTCGCTTCTTCACGGGTGATGAGCCAAGAAGGGAGATATCTTTTGTGTTTAGAGAGGATTTTGTGAAAGAGAGACTTATAAATGAACTGGTTGAGGCGGTTAAGGAGATGATTCCTCAGTTTATGTTAGATAAAAGACTATCAAAATTCAGGGTAAAACTTTAACAGATGGAACTTCTTCTTTTCTATCTTTTTATTGCACTCTCTGTATCTTTTTTATGCTCAGTTATGGAGGCGGTACTGCTTACCACCCCAATGTCGTTTATATCAATGAAGGAGAGCCAGGGAAACAGTTCGGCCAAGGTTTTCGTAAAGCTAAAAAACAATATTGACCGACCTCTCTCTGCAATATTGTCTCTAAATACAATCGCTCACACTATAGGAGCTGCCGGTGTTGGTGCTCAAGCAGTAGCTGTTTTTGGTGAGGCCTACTTTGGGGTTATCTCTGTGGTACTTACTGTGTTAATTTTGGTTCTCTCCGAGATTCTTCCCAAAACAATAGGGGCATACTACTGGAAATCGATTGCAATGGTGTCTGCAAGGATTATCAATGGAATGGTGTGGATTACCTACCCCATTGTTGTTGTCTCTGAGGGGTTAACCAAGCTTATTTCTAAGGGTGTTAAAGAGGAGTCATCTGTTAGCAGAGAGGAGTTCTCTGCTATGGTAAACATTGGAGAGCAGGAGGGGGTTATAGACAAAGCCGAAGGCAGAATAATACAAAATATAATTAAGTTGCGCTCTGTAAAGGTAGAAGACGTTATGACACCAAGGGTTGTAACAGAGACTGCATCGGAAGAGATGACAATAGAGGAGTTTCACAAATGTTCGCGTTTTAGAAACTTCTCAAGAATTCCGGTCTACTCATCGCAAAGCAATGAAGATATAACGGGATTTGTGCACCGCCAGGATGTTATTGAAAATATGGCCAACGACTGCTTTGACGTTCGCCTCAAGAGCATAAAAAGAGATATAGAGGTTGTCCCTAATATTCAGCCACTAACGGTACTTTGGGAGAGACTGCTCTCCAGCAAGGCGCACATTGCACTGGTTGTAGATGAGTACGGAGGTTTTGAAGGAATAGTAACCCTGGAAGATGTTATTGAGACAATCCTGGGGCTGGAAATAGTGGACGAGCGTGACGTAAATGCCGACATGCAGCAGTACGCCAAGGAGCGGTGGAAAAAAAGGGCTGATAAATATCGACTACTCTAGAATCTCTATTATTTTTTTTGCCAATTTGGTAAAACTCCTTCCATCTTCTCTATCTTTTAACGCTATCGGCCGGCCGGTGTCGCCGCTTTCGCAGATGCTCTCTATTAAAGGGATCTGCCCAAGAAGTGGAACCCCAAACTTCTCAGCCATCGCTTTACATCCCTCCTTACCAAAAATGTAGTATCTGTTATCTGGAAGCTCTTCCGGTGTAAACCACGCCATATTCTCCACCAACCCGAGTACAGGTTTACTAATCTCCTTAGAGTTAAACATGTTTATTCCCTTCTCAACATCGGCCAATGCAACTGCCTGAGGAGTGCTAACCACAATTGCTCCTGAAAGGGGTATGTCATGAACAAGTGAAATGTGAATATCTCCTGTTCCCGGAGGAAGATCTACAATGAGAAAGTCCAGCTCTCCCCATTTTACCTGTAGTATCATTTGTTTTAAGGCGTTGCTGGCCATTGGGCCTCTCCAAATCAGCGGCTGGTCGGGCTTGGCAAAGTAACCGATTGACATCCATTTTACCCCAAATTTTTCAATAGGAATAATCATCTCCTTACCTCCCGAATCGTCTACCAAAGGTTTCTCCTCTTCTGTTCCGGTCATTTTAGGGACAGATGGGCCGTAAACATCGGCATCGGTAAGCCCAACTCTGTACCCGGCATTAGAGAGTGCGATTGCCAGATTCACGGCAACTGTCGACTTCCCTACACCACCCTTTCCTGAAGCAACCGCAATAATGTGTCCTATGTTTGCAATCGCCTCCTGACCCAACTCGAGATTCAACCTCTTTTCAATCTTTCTCTCCCTTACAAGCTCCATTATTGAAACTTTAATATCCTCACCAAAAGCATCCTTCAATACCTTTTCGCAACTTTTTTTGATAGAAGAAGAGAGTGCATCAGGAGAGGGGAATACCAGTTTAAAACGTATTTTACCCTCCTCAACCTTAATGTCTTCTACCAGTCCTAAAGTGACTACATCGCTCTCTTTTACCGGATGAAAAACTGTTTTTAGCAGCTCTTCAACTTTACTTATCTCAATCATAGTATTTACAAAATAAAAAACAAATTTAGACAATAATTATACCAAAAGAGAAGAGGGTGGCAAAAGTATTAACTATTGCGCACCCTCTTGTTAAAGTTTTCAATTAGCTCTATTTGAAATAGGAGAGCTATCTTGCCAAGGTCATCTCATCTATCAGATGTTTTGCACCTCCGAATTTTTCTGTAATGAACAATACATATCTTATATCAACACTGATTGTTCTCTGTAGCGATGGTTCGAATATGATATCACCGCTCATTGCCTCCCAGTTTCCGTCAAATGCACAACCAATAAGTTCGCCCTTTGCATTAAGAACAGGGCTTCCTGAGTTTCCTCCTGTAATATCGTTGTTAGAGATGAAAGCAACAGGTAACTCTCCGTTGGCCATTGCATACTGTCCGTAGTCTCTGTTCTTATGCAGCTCTTTCAACTTGGAAGGAACCACAAATTCCCAATTGTTCGGATCCTCTTTTTCCATCACTCCGTTAAGTGTTGTGATATAGTCATAAAGTACAGCATCTTTTGGAGAGTAGTTTAGTACCTGACCATAGGTCATTCTCATTGTGGAGTTAGCATCGGGGTACATTGCTGTACCCTTTTTCATCTCTAACTGCCCTGCAATATAGGCCTTGTGACCTTGTGCATAGGTTGCGTTCGCCTCTTGCAGTTGAGCATTAAGTTTTGGCATAAGCTCAAATATTGTACGTCCTGCCGCTAAGGCCGGATCGTTGATAATAGCATTAGGATTTCCATTCAGTGCATTCTTAATACTCTCTCTTGAAACAAATACAGAGTTATTGAACATATCGTCTACAAAGGCATCTATGTTGCCACCAAACTTATTGTCGATAACCTGGAACATAGCTGGTCTATACTGTGGCTCCATCTTATCTTTATAAACCTTGATAAGGGCTTTGGCAACCTTTCTGTCGGTCTCTGCCGAGTAGTTTACAAAGAAGGCCTCTATTCTCTGTTCAAGAGCTTTAGCGGCCTTGTCGGCAGCATCTTTATCTCCTTTTATAAGAGCGTCGGCAACAGGAGCATAATGGTTGGCTACAGCTGTAAGCTCTATATTGCCAAGCGCCTCCTGTAGATACCTTAATTGGTACATAGGTTTTGCTCTCTTCTCAACTGCTGTGTTTATATTTTGTATAGCAGTACCATATTTTTCTCCTCTCTTCTTATCTTTTGCAACCCAAGCCATGAATGCCATCTCCTCATCTGCTCTTCTCTTCTCTACATTCAATTTTGCAAAGGTTTCGTTCATACCGATAGCTTTTTTCCAGAAGTTAGATGATCCTGCAAATTTGCTCGAGTATTGAAGTCTTATTTTTGGGTCAGAAAGCATATCCTCCATCAAAACATCTTGGCGTATGCCTCTTACATATATAGAGATTGCATTTGTGATATCTCTGGTTTCGGCAACCTCTGCAGATGTCATGAACCTGCTGGTTCTTCCTGGATATCCAATCACCATTGCAAAATCGCCTTGTTCTACCCCTTTAAGAGAGATAGTAAGATGTTTTTTTGGTTTATATGGTTGATTGTCGGGAGAGTATGGTGCCGGATTGTTGTCCTTGTCGGCATAAACTCTGAACATTGCAAAGTCGCCGGTATGTCTTGGCCACATCCAATTGTCTGTGTCTGCTCCAAATTTACCTATAGAAGATGGAGGTGCGCCTACAAAACGAACGTCGCTGTACGTTTTGGTAACTATAAGGTAGTATGCATTTCCTCCGTACATTGTTGTTACTCGGGCTCTTAAATGCGGATTATTTCCCACTGCTTTTTTTGTGAGCTCCTCAATTGCAGACTCTATTGCCTTTTGTCTGTCATCGCCAGCTTTGAGTCTCTTTGTAACCTTCTCAATATCCGAAGTTACATCTGTAAAGCTCTCCATAAATGTTACAGATAGCCCGGGAGAGGGTAGCTCCTCTTTACGGCTCATTGCCCAGAAACCATTTTGAAGATAGTCCTTCTCTACAGTGCTTAACCTCTGAATTACTCCGTAACCGCAATGGTGATTTGTTAAAAGAAGTCCTTCGGATGATATAATTTCTCCTGTACATCCCCCTCCAAAATGCACTATCGCATCTTTTAAACTTGAGTTGTTAATGTCGTAGATATCTTTAGCTGTGAGCTTGAAACCCATTTCAGACATCTTCTTGATATTGAGCTTCTCTATCAAAGGGAGAAGCCACATTCCCTCGTCTGCCCTAAGCGGTGCTATAGACAGAAGAAGGGCCATTAATAGCAAAAAAACTGATTTTTTCATTTTTTAATATTAAATTTACTTGGTTTGTATGTTGTTAGACAAAGATAATTAAATCTGTCGTTTTCCAATATTGTTGACATGACAAAAATAGCCGGATGTATAAAGTTCTAATCATAGTAGATAAATTTAAGGGAAGTCTTACTGCAAGAGAGGTAGCTGCTATTATTGGGGAGTCTGTTACAGAGGTAAGACAAGACATCTCTGTATCACTCCTTCCTCTTGCAGACGGAGGCGATGGAACTATTGAAGCGCTGGAAAGCAGAGGCTGCGGAGTAGAGAGACATCAAGCGACAGACCCGCTGGGCAGAGCGATTGAGGTTCCCGTTCTAAAGCTTAAAGATGGGGTTTTATGCGAAATGGCAAAATCTTCGGGCATTTCACTTCTATCAAAGGAAGAGAGGAATCCCTTAATCACCACAACTTACGGGCTGGGTGAGGTTATAATGAGTGTTGCTCGGGCCGGCCATAGATCTATAACCATAGGTATAGGAGGGAGTGCTACAAATGATGGAGGAGCCGGAATGTTGCAAGCTTTAGGTTTCAGATTTTATGACAGAAGCGGAGATCTAATAACAGGAGAGTACGGAATAACAGGAGGGATGCTTTCTCAGATACATAATATAGATGACTCCTCGGTACAACAAATTGTAAGAGAGTTAAAAATCAGAGTGGCCTGCGATGTCAATAACCCGCTATTGGGGGATTATGGAGCTACTAAAGTATATGGACCTCAAAAGGGAGCCGGAAAAGAGGCGCTCATAACTTTAGAGGAGGGTATGGTCTCATTTTCTAAGGTGTGTAAAAAATTTCTTAAGGTAGATTTAAGCGAAAATCCCGGTTCGGGAGCTGCAGGTGGGGTAGGGTTTGCCCTAAGTTCATTCCTTGGCGCAGAGATGGTAAGCGGATGGAGACTACTCTTTGAAATTGTTGATGCAGATAGGGAGTTCTCAAACTCTCATCTTATTATAACCGGTGAGGGGAGAACAGACGGACAAAGTTTATCGGGGAAGCTTTTAGATGGGGTTATTGAACTATCTCAAAAGTACAAACGGAGATTATGGATAATCTGTGGTGATAATTTGCTTACAAATAGAGAGTTGGAAATGGTGGGGGTTGAAAGACTATTCTCAATTTCACAAATAGAGCCAAATAAGGAGAGAGCAATATCTAATGCAGAATATCTTCTTAGAAAAATTTCACGTTCGGCTGCAACTTTTATTAAGCCGTTTACGTCTAACGAGCAAACAATAAAAACACAATAACATGGAAGGATCATTAGCAATTATCAGCCCGTTTCTGACAGCAATAGTGATAATTTTGATTATCTTTATAACAAAAGCAATGAGAGATAAGTCTAGAAACCAGGTAATAATGAAAGCATTAGAGCATGGAACAGAACTTTCTCCCGAGCTTTTCAGAGACGAAACAAAAAAGAAGAAAGACCCCCTCACCTCGGCATTGGCAACAATTGGAGTAGGAATCGCACTGTTTATCTCTCTTTATCTGTTCTTTGACTATCAACTGAAGTATGCAGCATTTGGATTTATTCCCCTTTTTGTTGGAATAGGTCAACTTGCCGGCTACCTTATAAATAAAAGGTCGGGAGATACAAGAGAGGAGATTTAAATATTGACTGCCATTTAACAACAGAGCAATAGAGTGACCAGAGCACAATTTGAGTTACAGGTTAAGATTAATCAGGAGCCCTTGAGGAGGTTTCTGATTAATCTCTGCTCCGGAGACATATCTCTGGCAGATGACATTGCACAGGAGGCATTTATAAAGGCCTATACCAACCTTAACTCGTTCAGTGGTAAATCTAAGTTCTCTACATGGCTTTTCAGGATTGCTTATAACTGTTTTTGCGACAATAAAAGAGCAGGGTCGAGATACACAACCTCTGAGTTGAACGATAATCTGATATATTCGTCTGATACTACAGACTCAAAATACAAGAATCAGGAGCTCTACATGGCACTGCAAAAATTGAACGAAAACGAGAGAAGCTGCATACTCCTGTTTTATATGGAAGATAAAAGTATAAAGGATATATCAGATATAACGGGAATCAAGGAGAACACAATAAAGTCTCATCTCTCCAGAGCAAAGAGTAATTTATCTGACCATCTAAAAAGTATAGGTTATGAAAGATGATAACATAAAAAATTTCTTCGATCGGCACAAACAGAAGATTGAAGACGAAGGATTCAGCGAGAGGCTGTTTGCCACCCTTGACTGTCTGCCGGCACCAAAACCAAAGAGAGACAACTCTATGCTTGTAATTGGTCTCTCTGCCCTGGCGGGGTTTATTCTTTTTTTGATAACCGGAGGTTATCAGGCGGTTATAGATGGACTTGTGTCTGCATCGGGAGCTACAACAGACATTAAGCTGCTTACGCCGGAGGTGATAATATCCCTACTTTTTACCGGAGTAACTCTCTTTTTTATTGGAAAATACGCCCTTGAATCAGATTAGAAAAAGTTAAACGGTGGTGTTCGCATACACCGTATCTCTCTATGGCCTGCCTATGCATTTTTGTAGGGTAGGCCATATTTTTTTCCCAGCCATATTGTGGATAGTCTGCCGCAATAGAGAGCATATATTCATCTCTGTGGCTTTTTGCCAAAACAGAAGCCGCGGCAATTGAGCTGTACTTGCCATCTCCTCCAACAATACAATCAAACGGAATCTCCTTATAGGGATAAAACCTGTTCCCATCTATGATTAGATGTTCGGGAACACTACTTAGTTTGTCTAATGCACGATGCATGGCCATTATGGAGGCGCGTAAAATATTGTATCTATCTATCTCTTTGGCGGAGCAGCTTGCAACGGCCCAATCAACCGCCTCCATCTCAATCACCCTCCTAAGAGTCTCCCTCTCCCGTTTTGTCATTTTTTTTGAATCGTTCAGAGATGGATGGTAAAAGTGGGGTGGGAGTATTACTGCTGCAGCGTACACAGGGCCGGCCAGACATCCCCTGCCTGCCTCGTCGCATCCGGCTTCAACTATGTTGGCCGCCATATAGTTTAACAAGGGGTCTTTCACTACGGTTAATTTGGATGCAATTTACCAAATTTATTCTTTAGATAAGCTCTCGAGATACTCTGTGCCTCTACTCTCCTCTTTGATTACCCCGATAACTCTCTCTTTGGTCTCTAAGTTTGTCTTGAGAACCTTAATTTCGCCCTCTAGCTCAGCTATAGTAATTCTATACTCTCTTTTGAGCTCATCAATGATTCTCTCATACTTTTTTTGACACTTATCTATAAGGGTATTATCGCTGAGACTATCCGAACCAAAGATTAAATACTCCAAACTTACATTTAAGAGAGCTGCTATTAACTCAAGTTTAGGATTTACCAGACCGGTGCTGCCCCTCTCCAACTCTCTGTACGAATTGGTAGATATACCAAGCTTCACCCCCATATACTCCTGAGTCAATCCGGCTATCTTTCGGGATCTTTTGATCCGCTCTCTTATTTTATCGTTATTCATTTATAACAAATTCATTTATAACAAATATACCTCCGGAGAGGCAAAGGATAAACACAAGTAAAGGTTGTTATAAAAGCATATAAAAGTTGTTATAAATAGCAAATAGTGACTCAATTTTCAAAAGTTTGAAACATATAGGATAAACAACAACCAAAAGATTGGTTTGGATTGTTAAAAAGCTGTTATTTGTTTCAAAAAAAATGAAAAGAGAGTTTAACTGCCCGTGTGTTATTGATGCGCTAAACACACTTCTGGAGGAGAGGTGCATGTATCTCATCTCTACATTCAATTCTGCCGATATATCTGCCATAACAGGGATTCCTGTTTTTTCGCTGGATAGTTGCTGCAGGGAGCATTTTGGTTGCAGTACAGATTATCTGATTATGAAATACAGAATCTCTCATGCAGCATATCTCCTAAAAAACGGTGTACCTTTTAGTGCTCTTCACAGACTTGCTGGATTCAGAAGCGAAGGTTCGTTAAAGCGAGCTTTGAGCTCTATTGCCGATTAAAAAAAATTTCATAAATTTGAGTTTTCTACTTTAAAAAAATAGTTACTAATATGTAAATGGATCTAATATGAAAGTCTATCCCACTATGAACATCCGCAACGTAGTCCTGTTAGGAAATACGAAGTCTGGTAAAACTACCCTTGCGGAGACGATGTTGTTTGAAGGAAAAGTAATTGATCGAAGAGGTTCGGTTGAGGCAAAAACAACAGTAAGCGACAATACCGAAATTGAACAGATCTACCAAAGGTCTATCTATCCGTCTCTGTTGTACACAGAGTTTATGGACAATAAGCTGAATATAATAGATACTCCGGGCTCAGATGATTTTGTTGGGGGTGTAATATCGGCATTTAAGGTGGCTGATACAGGGGTTTTGATTATAAATGCTCAGCAAGGTGTTGAGGTGGGAACCGAGATATTGGCAAGATATGCAGAGAAACATGCTAAGCCGCTTATTTTGGGCGTCAATCAACTTGATCATGAAAAGGCAAATTGGGAAGGTACAATAGAGTCATTAAAACAAACCTTTGGAAAAAAGGTGGTTATTGTACAGTTTCCTATAGATCCGGGTCTTAACTTTAAATCTTTCATAGATGTTCTCAAAATGAAAATGTATGTTTTCAAAGATGAGAACGGAACAAGAGAGGAGCACGAGATTCCTGCCGACTATGCAGATCAGGCAGAGGAGTATCATCAGGAGCTTGCCGAAATGGCAGCCGAAAATGACGAATCTCTTATGGAGGCCTTTTTCGACAAAGGGCGCCTTTCGGAAGACGAGATTAGAAAAGGGTTGTCTATAGGTCTTGCAAAGTGTGAGATAATGCCTCTTTTCTGTCTATCGGCTAAGAGAGACATTGGTGTTAAAAGGTTGATGGAGTTTATAATCAATGTTGCACCAACTCCGGAAAAGATGGAGCAGAAACTTAAAGACGGTAATACCGTACCTTGCGACGTATCTGGCCAGGCCTCAATTTTTATATATAAAACCTCTATTGAGCAACACCTTGGAGAGGTATCTTACTTTAGGGTGATGTCCGGTAAGTTAACCGAGGGTATGGATGTTACCAATCATGAAACAGGAGCAAAAGAGAGGATATCAACAATATATGCAGTTGCTGGAAAGAAGAGAGAGAAACTTCCGGAGATAGTGGCCGGAGATATTGGTTGTACAGTTAAGCTTAAATCTGTAAAGACAAATCAGACATTAAACGGTGGATCTAAAGAGTGGGCGTTTGAGCCGATTAAGTTCCCGCCTTCAAAATTCAGAACTGCAATTAAGGCAAAGGTAGAGAAAGACGAAGAGAAGCTTGGAGAGATATTGAACAGGGCTCATGCAGAGGACCCTACTATAAAAGTAGAGTACTCTAAGGAGCTTAAACAGACTATCTTGAGCGGTCAAGGCGAACACCACATAAACATCCTTAAGTGGCACTTGACAAACACCCACAAACTGGAGGTAGATTTAATCTCGCCTAAAATCCCATATAGAGAGACAATCACTAAAGTGGCAGTAGCAGATTACAGACATAAGAAGCAATCAGGCGGAGCGGGTCAGTTTGGAGAGGTACATCTTCTTCTTGAGCCGGTTGTAGAGGGGGTACCGGCAGGGAACAAATTCAAAGTAGAGGGTCGTGAACTTGTACTTAACCTCAAAGGAAAAGAGGAGTATACAATGGACTGGGGCGGAAAGCTCGAATATTACAACTGTATAGTGGGAGGATCTATTGACGCAAGATTTATGCCTGCAATCCTTAAAGGGATAATGGAGAAGATGGAGGAGGGTCCATTAACGGGATCATATGCCAGAGATATAAGGGTATTTGTTTATGATGGTAAAATGCACCCGGTAGACTCAAATGAGATTTCATTTAAACTTGCAGGTAGAAATGCATTTAAAGAGGCCTTCAAAAAGGCAGGACCAAAGATTATGGAGCCAATCTATAATGTAGAGGTTCTTGTTCCCAGCGACTGCATGGGAGATGTAATGAGCGATCTTCAGAACAGAAGGGCAATGATAGAGGGTATGAGCAGTGAAAAGGGGTTTGAGGTTATAAAGGCCAGAGTTCCGCTCGCAGAGATGCACAAGTACTCAACTACACTCAGCTCTTTAACATCTGGAAGGGCAACCTTTACAATGACTTATGCCGAGTATCAGCAGGTGCCTGCAGAGGTTCAAGACAAGCTTCTAAAAGAGTACGAAGCAAGCGAGAAGGACGAATAGACCTAAATGATAAAAGCAGAGAATATTACCAAATCTTACGGATCTCTTTTGGTTCTTAAGGGAATAAATTTTGAAGCAAAAGATTCTGAAGTACTAAGTATTGTTGGAGCAAGCGGGGCCGGAAAGTCCAGCCTGCTCCAAATTCTTGGTACACTTTCTAAACCCGATACCGGAAAGGTGTTTATAGACGGACAAGATCTATTCTCTTTAAAATCAAATGCACTTGCAGATTTTAGAAACAGGAGAATTGGATTTGTATTTCAATTTCACCATCTCCTACCCGAATTTACTGCCTTGGAGAACGTGGCAATACCTGCCCTGATTTCGGGAACAGGTATGAGTGCATCAAAAGAGAGGGCGGGGGAACTACTCTCCTTTCTTGGTTTAAAAGAGAGACTTAATCATAAACCCTCGGAGTTGAGTGGTGGTGAGCAACAAAGAGTTGCAATAGCAAGAGCGCTTATGAATAATCCATCTGTTCTTTTTGCCGACGAACCGTCGGGGAATTTAGACACAGTAACAAAAAGAGAGATACATAAGCTCTTCTTCGATCTTAGAGAGAGGTTCGGAATAACAATAGTAATTGTTACTCACGACAGGGAGTTGGCATCTATGAGCGATAGGACGCTTGAGATGAAAGATGGGGAGTTTCTTCTTTAAACGGTTTACCGTAAACAACAGACTTTCTTCAATGAAGGTGAATACCGACGGGGTTTTACTTGCCGCCTGGAGCTCTGTTCCGGTAAACGGAGGCAAAGTCTTGGATATTGGAGCAGGAACAGGAGTTATCTCTCTTATAGTAGCACAGCGAACTGAAAATCATACAGTGCAAACTGATATTCATGCAATAGAGATAGATAGTGTGTCGGCAGAAGAGTGCAGAGAGAACTTTGTTATCTCTCCTTGGAGTGGCAGATTGTCTGTAACTAATATCTCCTTAAAGGATTTTCTAACAAACTATTTTACCCCAAGAGATGGAGAATACACCAATATTCTCACCAATCCGCCCTATTTTACACAGTCGCTCAAAGCAGATTCTCAAAGGAAAAGCATAGCGAGACACAACGACTCAATGCCTTTTGAACAGATTGCTATATCGTCTTCTGTAATGCTCAGAGAAAACGGAACACTATCGATTATTCTTCCTTTTGCTGAGTTTGCACGCTTTAAAGGGTGTGCCAATGAGATGGGATTATACTTAAA
>CAYYAM010000018.1:29775-38635 GCA_964469965.1 uncultured Muribaculaceae bacterium
CTTCTCTACAGACAATATTTTGGAGAGCTTATTATAGTACTCCTTATGAATCTCTCCCTCTTGAGATCCTTGATTGACAAATGATTCTACCAACCTTTTTAACTCCTGCTCAGACACCTTCTCTTCGCCGGAGAGTGCTTTGTTAATGGATTTAAGTGTAGACTGAGCTTTTCTCATCACGCCCTCTCTCTCTTTCCAGTATTGGTTGTAGATTGGCCAAAACTCCTCTGCCTCCTTGGGAGTTAACTGTATCTCGGAGGTAAAAAAAGCGATCTTAGCGCTTTGGATCTGTTGATATCTTTGATTCCGCTGTTGTTGTCTCGCTTCAGAATTTGGCTGAGCTAAGAGAGTGAGAGCAAAGAGGAAAAAAGTAAATGTCGGGATTATCTTTTTCATCGTAACAAAATATTAAAGTTTAATCAAGCGATGCCAGAGTTACAATATCTATGTGCTCCGATATATATGTAAGCAGCTCATCGTCGCCTATATCTGTCGATTGCTTATAAAGCGTATCATCTTCAAAATCGTAAAAATCTACGAAAGTAGGTTTGAGAAACCCTTCATCTAGGAGTTGTGAATTGGCTGTTATACCTATTACTTCCAACTCGTTATTTTTACCCGGGAATAGAGAAAATACTCCGTAACCAATTATAAAAATGGCAGCAAAAAGCGAGAAGAGTGCCAATTGAGGTCTAAGAATTGTAAAAAAACCAACCCCGGCAGGAGCTCTCTTCTCCGCTATCTTATTAGAGAGAGTTTCTCTGAACTCCTCAAAATACCCGTCGGGTACCTTGAACGGGTTCTTTTTTAACCCAGTATTGTTTATGTCTATCTCTTCTTTCATACCTATTTGACTAAATAAAACTAAAAAGGATTAAACTGACTCTTTTAAATATTCTTGAACTTTTTGGAAAGCGTGATGATAAGATGCTTTCAAGGCTCCAACCGATGTATCTAAAATTTCTGAAATATCTTCGTACTTCATCTCTTCGTAGTAGCGGAGGTTAAAAACAGCTCTCTGTTTCTCCGGGAGCTTCATTATTGCTCTCCTGAGAAGTGCTTGAGTCTTATCTCCGTCAAAATAGCAATCTGCTTCAAGCTGATTCTCTATCTGTCTTGAGTAGTCGCTAAGAGAGAGCATCGCCTTAAGCTTAGCTCTTTTGATAAATGTGAGACTCTCGTTTGTTGCTATACGGTATAGCCATGTATAAAGCCTGGACTCCTCTCTGAATTGTGGCAGAGCACTCCAGGCTTTTATAAATGTATTTTGAAGTATGTCGTTGGTATCTTCGTGAGAAGCAGTTAGTTTTCGTATATGCCAGTAAAGACGCTCACTGTACTTTTCAACAATCAGATTGAAGGCGTAGTTCTCCCTTCCCTCCTCTCTGAAAAGTGTGAGTAAATCTTTATCTTCCATATATCTCCCTTTTATACTGCTTTTCTTGCCAGTACCTTTTTAACGGCTTTAACTATGTTGTTGGTATCTAGATTGTACTCTTTCATAAGGTGTGCCGGCTCTCCGCTTTGACCAAACTTATCATCAACAGCAACAAACTCGGCCGGTACAGGTGTGGTTGTGCAAAGTAACCCTGAGATAAGCTCTCCAAGTCCTCCTGCAATAAGGTGCTCCTCTGCAGTTACCACAGCTTTTGTCTTAGCTACCGATTCTAAGACTGCATCTGAATCTAAAGGTTTAATGGTATGGATATTTATAAGCTCGGCCTCAATACCCTCCTCTAATAATATTTCACAGGCCTTTAATGCCTCCCATACCATATGGCCGGTAGCAAAAATAGATACGTGTGTACCCTCTATGAGTCGAATGGCTTTCCCTATTTTAAACTCCTCTCCTTCAGGAGTGAAATTGGGAACAGATGGACGCCCAAACCTAAGATAAACAGGCCCGTGATGATCAGCTATTGCAATAGTAGCTGCCTTAGTCTGATTATAATCACAAGGATTAATTACCGTGATGTTTGGCAACATCCTCATTAGTCCGATATCTTCCATAATCTGATGGGTAGCTCCATCTTCTCCTAGTGTAATACCTGCGTGGGAGGCGCAAATCTTCACATTGGTCTCTGAATAGGCCACGGTTTGCCTGATTTGATCGTAAACTCTGCCTGTGGCAAATCCGGCAAAAGAGCCAACAAAAGGGATCTTTCCCGTAACAGCCATACCCGCAGCTGTCCCTATCATATTTGCCTCGGCTATACCGCATTGGAAAAACCTGCTCGGATACTTTGCTGCAAATGCATCCATTTTAAGCGAACCGGTAAGGTCGGCACATAGTGCCACAACATCTTCTCGGGTACCACCCAGCTCCAAAAGCCCTGCACCAAACCCCGATCTTGTATCTTTATTCCCGCTATTTTCAAACTTCTTTTTCATCTTAATCTACTGTTAAAAGGTTAGAAATCTCCAAGTGTCTCTTTGAGCTGGCTTAGTGCCTGTTCTGTTTGATCTTGGTTTGGAGCTTTTCCATGCCAGTGGTGAGTTCCCTCCATAAAGTCTACACCTTTGCCCATATCTGTCTTCATAAGAATCATCTTTGGCTTTCCGTCTCCCCTCTTTTTCTTAGCATTATCAATCACCTCTCTAATCTCATCTATATTATGACCGTCTGCTACAATACAATCCCATCCAAATGAGATCCATTTTGCTTGAAGATCGCCAAGATTCATTACCGAGCTTACCGGACCGTCTATCTGTTGACCATTCCAGTCTGTAAAAGCAATCACTCCGTCTAGTTTATGGTGAGCGGCAAACATTGCGGCCTCCCAAATCTGACCCTCTTCGCACTCACCGTCGCCTAGAAGAACATAAACAAAGTTCTCCTCATTATTCAACCTCTTTGTTAATGCTGCTCCGCAAGCAACAGACAATCCTTGACCGAGAGAACCCGAAGCAACATGTACCCCCGGCAAGCCCCTCTCCACAGAGGGATGACCCTGCAGTCTGGATCCAAGTTTACGGAATGTAGATAGCTCCTCTGGGTTAAAATACCCGCTTCTTGCCAGTACACTGTAGTAAACAGGCGAAAGATGCCCGGCAGAGAGGAAGAACATGTCGCTGCCAACTCCGTCTCTTCTCCAGCTTTTTGGAGCGTGATCCATTTTGTCGAAAAACAGAACTGTAAGAATATCGGTGCTGCTGAGAGACCCTCCTGGATGACCAGAGGCAGCCATGTTTACCATTCTGATAATATCTCTCCTTACCTGAGATGCTGTCTCCTGTAATTTTAAAGTTTCAACCATTATGATATTTGTGATTTGTTACTAATCTCACAAAGATAGTATCAAACTTATAATTTTGGAATTATTTTTATCTTTGCAACCGGGAACAATCCCAATCATGTAAGATGAAGCATATAAGGAACTTTTGTATAATTGCACATATAGACCACGGAAAGAGCACACTGGCCGATAGGCTGCTTGAGGTTACCAAAACAGTCACAGAGCGCGACATGGATAATCAAGTACTCGATTCTATGGATCTGGAAAAGGAGAAGGGTATAACCATCAAAAGCCATGCTATACAGATGGATTATGAGTACAAAGGAGAGAAGTATGTACTCAATCTTATAGACACACCCGGCCACGTAGACTTCTCTTACGAAGTGTCGAGAGCTATCGCATCCTGCGAAGGTGCTCTCTTGGTTGTTGATGCAACTCAAGGCATACAGGCTCAAACAATATCAAACCTATATCTGGCTATCAATCACGATCTTGAAATTATACCGGTGCTTAATAAGATTGATATGGAGGCAGCCATGATTGACTCTGTAAAAGATCAGATTATAGAGCTTATTGGGTGCAAAGACGAAGATATCCTACTTTCGAGCGGAAAGACAGGGGAGGGGGTTCCTCAAATCCTGGAAGCCATTGTGGAGAGGGTTCCGGCTCCAAAGGGCGATGTTGAGGCTCCGTTACAGGCGCTGATTTTTGACTCTGTTTTCAACTCCTTTAGAGGTATAATCGCCTACTTTAAAGTAGAGAACGGTGTAATCAGAAAAGGCGATAAGGTTAAATTCTTTAACACAGGCAAAGAGTATGAAGCCGATGAAGTGGGTAAATTGCGCCTTAAAATGGTTCCAACAGGAGAGGTTCGTACAGGCGATGTCGGCTATATAATATCGGGAATAAAAACCGCCAGTGAGGTAAAAGTGGGAGATACAATCACACATAGAGAGAGACCTTGCAAGAGCTCTATTGCCGGTTTTGAAGAGGTGAAACCTATGGTATTCGCAGGTCTTTATCCTGTTGAGGCAGATGAGTACGAAGATTTAAGAAGCTCATTGGAGAAGCTTCAGCTAAATGATGCATCTCTGGTTTTTGAACCGGAATCTTCATTGGCTCTAGGTTTTGGATTCAGATGCGGTTTTCTTGGACTGCTTCATATGGAGATAGTGCAGGAGAGACTCTACAGAGAGTTTGATATGGATGTGATTACCACTGTTCCTAACGTATCATATAAGGTGTATACCACACAGGAAGAGGTTCTGGATGTACACAATCCATCCGGACTACCGGCACCTACTCTTATAGACTATATTGAGGAGCCATACATTAGAGCACAGATAATTTCAAAATCGGAGTATTTTGGAGTCATAATGAAACTCTGTATGGATAAGAGAGGAACATTAATCAGTCAGAATTTTCTGACAAGTGAGAGAGTTGAGTTAAATTACGATATGCCTCTTGCAGAGATTGTTTTTGACTTTTATGATAAACTAAAATCTGTATCCAGAGGATATGCCTCGTTCGACTATCATATTACAGGATATAAAGAGGCCGATCTGGTAAAGCTGGATATTCTGCTCAACGGAGAGCAGGTAGACGCTCTGTCTAGTCTTATCCACAGAGACCATGCTTACGATTTTGGAAGAAGAATGTGTGAAAAACTCAAAGAGCTCATACCAAGACAGCAATTCGATATCGCCATTCAAGCAGCGATAGGGTCTAAAATCATTGCCAGAGAGACAGTTAAAGCCGTAAGAAAAGATGTTACCGCCAAATGCTACGGAGGAGATATCTCCCGGAAGAGAAAGCTGTTGGAAAAACAGAAGAAGGGTAAGAAACGAATGAGGCAAGTAGGTAACGTAGAGGTTCCTCAAAGTGCCTTTATGGCGGTTCTAAAGCTAGATTAAAATCTAAAAGCTAGATTAAAAAAAGAGGGCAACTATAAAGTGATTTTTAGTTGCCCTCTCTCTATTTTGTTCTTTTCAGATTACTCTCTGAACTTTGCAAACTCAATGTCTTTTTGTGCACGAGCTTTAAGCTCCTCGTTTTTGTAAACTATCTCCAGTTGTTTTGCAACCTCTGTCATGTTTCCTTGACGTGCAGCAATAATCGCTCTCATGTAAGCAGCGTGAGGGCATTTGCAGGTGATTGCAGCAGATGCTTTGTCAAGCTGATTTGTAAGAATGTAGGCAAGACCTTCGTTCTCACTCTTGCTTCCTGCCAGCTTGTTAACAGCCTCGGTATATCTTCCATTTAGGATATCTATGATGGCAGAGTTATTTTTTGCCTCTTTCAAGCTAGATTTTGCAAACATCTCCGATGCGGTCTTGTAATCTTTTTCACGAAGAGCAACAATACCAGCGTTGTTGTAGTAGTATGGAGAGGTTTTGTTGGTAACCTTAGCAAGCGCAGCTTTTGCCTCTGCCAGTTTACCATTGTCAAGAGATACGGCAGCCAGATTGTTGTATCCGCGATCGCACTTGAACTTATCACCTGCTTTTTTGTACAGCATGGCTTTGGTATCGTAGTCTTTTACAAGAGTTGCTGTATAAAGAAGCGCCTCAACATCCATAATCTCTACATTAGTTTTTGCAAGCTCCTTAAGCTCCTCGTCGGTATAGTTTGTATAATCTATATTTGCAATCATCCTGGCTCTTCTTAACTCAGGAAGAATCTTGTCTGCAAGTGTTTTGAATACAAACGACATATTTCTAATCTCTCTCTCGCGAACCATAGGGTCGTTATACATAGAGAGAACACGAAGAATAAGCTCTTTATCTTGGATATTAGAAGCAGCTACCAGTTCTTGGAATCCATCCCAGTCCTCTGCAATTGTAGATACATTTACCGGTGCAGTAAGAGGAACATTTTTAGTTACTCTGTCAAATGCGCTCTTAGCAGTCTCACCACGTTTGTCGGATAGTTTTGAGTTAAGTGTAAGAGGACCGTCAGGTGAAGCATAAGCTACGATATCTGTACTTTTTACTGCTCTGCGCTCATCTTTCTCAACCGAAGCAAGGAATTTTTCAAACTCTTTGATCTCTGCTTTTGTAAGCTCTTTTGGTCTTACAACATGGCTGTTGATTGTGTAAAGAATTTGAGTCTCTTTTTTCTCTTTTAGAATTTTTTGATAGTTATTAGAGGTTATAGCTGTCTCACCATCTGTATGAACAAGCTTATAAGTTATGTTTGCACCGTCTGCAACTTTGTATGGAGCAGGGAAGTCATACTTCTTAAGTTTATTCCATACTGCAACTCTCAGCTCAAGATGAGATTTCTCCATGCCCGGCTTATAGGCAAACTTAACCGTGTTACTGGCTTTACCTCCGGCCAGATAGATGGTCTGGAAGTTGTCTGTAACCTTCTCGCCCTGAAGCTTAAAAGCAGGAGCAGCTACTTCTCCACCCTGATAAACAAGAACAGGGATCACTTCAAGAATTGCTCTTGGGTGGAAGTATTTCTCAGGGAAGCTCATAGTGTAGGTTGCTGTAATTTCATCGGCAACCACCTCCAGAACTTTCGGATTACTCTCAACGCTCACCAGTTGAGCGTCTTTAGCCATCTTTGAAGGGTTGCTGCAAGACACCATTGACATTCCAAGGATGGCAACCGCTAAAATTTTAAACAGGTTTTTTTTCATTCTAAAATATATTTATAGTTTAATCATTAATTTATTCTCTCCCACAACACTAGGGGTATCTTTGCAAATATATAAAAAAAGTTTAAAAAATTTATATTAAAACACCGCTAATCCTTAATTGTTCGAGGTCTTGCGGCGTGTCAACCGAGTAACTTTTAAACTTCGTCTCTGCTACTCTGATTCTTATGCAATTTTCAAGCCATCTGAGCTGCTCAAGGTTTTCTGCACTTTCCAATCTTCCGGGCGCCATTGAACATACCTTTATTAATATATCGCGTCTGTATCCGTAAAGCCCTATATGTTTGTAAAATTTAAAGTTTCCGGGCCAACTCTCTTTCGCTGAATCCCTAATATATGGAATAGGACTTCTGCTAAAATATAGAGCATTCATTCTGCTGTCAAAGACAACTTTTGGAGAGTTTGGGTTGAATATCTCCTCTCTATCCTCTATTAATTTTACCAAAGTAGCTATTTGAGGTTGCTCATTTTCTATATCGTCAAAACATCTTGAAAGCTCCAGGAGCTGTTCGGGTTCAATAAACGGCTCGTCACCCTGAACATTTATTACAAATTCGCACTCTGCTCCGCACTCCTCCTCTGCCTTATACATTGCTTCAAGTACCCTGCTTGTTCCATTAATGTGATGTGAGGAGGTCATTAATGCCTTTCCTCCGTATTTTACCACTTCGTTGTAAATCTCTTGATTATCTGTTGCCACATAAACATAATCAAAAGCTTGAGCGGTTCTCTCGTACACTCTTCTTATCATGGTTTTTCCACCTATGTCTGCAAGAGGTTTCCCCGGAAATCGAGTGGAGGCATACCGGGCAGGAATGATTGCAAGAAATCTCATTTTACCTTGTATAATTTCTCAAAGGTATAAATTTTATCTATTTTTGTATGCTATGGATTTAAGATCAATTAAACAAAGGTTTGATATCATTGGAGATAACCCGGCACTGGACAGGGCACTTGAAATTGCTGTACAGGTTGCCGGAACAGATCTCTCTGTATTGATAACGGGAGAGAGCGGCGTAGGAAAGGAGGTGATTCCTCAGATTATCCATATAAACAGCCCCAGAAAACATAATCAATATATTGCAGTTAACTGCGGAGCCATACCCGAAGGTACAATTGACTCCGAACTTTTTGGTCATGAAAAGGGATCGTTCACCGGTGCTTTAGAGACCAGAAAGGGCTATTTTGAAGTGGCAGACGGTGGAACTCTGTTTCTGGACGAAGTGGCTGAACTACCCCTTAGCACTCAGGTAAGATTGTTGAGAGTAATACAGTCGGGAGAGTTTATTAAAGTGGGCTCATCTAAAGTTCAAAAAACAAACGTTAGAGTTATAGCTGCAACAAACGTGAATTTAACCAGAGCTATTGAGCATGGAAAATTCAGAGAAGATCTCTACTACAGACTGAACACCGTTCCTATAACTGTTCCGCCATTAAGAGAGAGAAAGGGAGATATCCATCTTCTTTTTAAGAAATTTGCATTAGACTTTGCAGACAAGTATATGATGCCTGCAATAAAACTAACACCGGAATCTGTTTCTGTTTTAGAATCGTACCGATGGCCTGGAAATGTGAGACAACTAAAAAGTATAGCCGAACAGATATCTGTTATTGAGCACAATCGCCAGATTGGCCCGGAGTTATTAAAAAAATACCTTCCTCACGACCCCCTCAACTCTCTTCCGGTTAGAACAGAGGGTCACGGACAGGATTATCTTACAGACAGAGACATTATATTTAAAGTGTTGTACCAGTTGCGTCAAGAGGTTGAAGAGCTTAAGACTAAACTCAAAACAGACGCAGTGCAGATGCAAAGTGCAGCTACCAGATTGTCTCCGAATAAAGATCTGTCAGGGGCAATAGAGGAGACCTCTATTGTTGAATATGAAGAGGATCTGCATGAGATTACCGATGGAGATATTGATGGATCTGATACCAAAGACGAATCTGCTATTTCAGG
>CAYYAM010000018.1:38735-44149 GCA_964469965.1 uncultured Muribaculaceae bacterium
TTTACTAATGTGAAATATCCTAAAGAGAGCTTTGAAAGAAGCTTTGCTGCATTTGAGGACTACTCGTCGGCATTGTCGCTGGATGCTGTTGAAGCAAGACTTGTAGACAGTATTATTGAGAAAATTACTGAGGAGATATTTAATGCAACGGTTGCAAACTGGTAAATTTATGAGAGAAAAAGATCTGTCTTTGCTGGAGAAATACATAGTTCGTTATCCGTGGTACGGAAACGGATATGTTGGTATTTTTGAAAAAATGTGCACTATAGACAAAGAGAGTGCTCGAATCTACCTTGCAAAAGCCGCGGCGAGAACCTATTCCAGAGGGTTTCTTTACAGGATGTTTAACTCCGACTCAATTGTTTTAACTCACAATGAGGATACAATTGAAGAAAATTTTATTGCAAATGAACAGATGCCCGAGCCGATACTGGATGAGATGCCGGAGATTGTGCTTGATGAGATGTCTGATATAGTACCAGACAATATGCCAAAGTTTGTTCTTGCAGGGGGGGACTACTTCTCCAGAAAGGATTTTGAGGATATTGAACTTGACAGATCTAAGCCTTTAGATAACTTTATAGCAGAGAAGCCCTCTCTTTTAAGGTCGGCTATTGAGGGGAGACCTCTGGAAACCCTTTCTAATAAAGAGACTGAAATTTCGGAATCTTTTACCGATGCCGAGTTCTATACTGAGACTTTAGCTAATATTTACATAGAGCAGGGTTTTTATAAAAGAGCCCTAGATGTTTATTCTAAACTTATTTTGTTATATCCGGAAAAAAGTAGTTACTTTGCCTCCCTTGTAAAAGAGATCAAGAAAAAATATAATTAATATTATAATATGTATACAGTAATAGCTATTCTAATTGTAATTGCAAGTATATTGCTAACAATAGTTGTTTTAGTGCAAAATTCGAAAGGCGGCGGACTTGCAGCAAATTTTGCTTCGGGTAACCAAACCTTTGGTGTACGTCAGACAGCAGACTTTCTAGAGAAGGCAACATGGACTCTGGCAATCTCAATACTTGTGCTTTGTGTTTTAGCCACAGCATTTGTATCTACAGGAAATACTCAAAAGCAAAATTCAATTCAACAGAGAATAGAGAATACAGCTCCTATACAAGGTCAACCTGAATTCCCTACTACTCCTGCACCGCAACAACCAACAACTGAAACTCCGGGTACTCCACAAAACTAAAAAAAATATTTCTTCAGAATATCAGCTCGTTACGTACGTAACGAGCTTTTTTATGTAAAAAATTAGTACTATGTGATACAAGGTAATAAAATATTTATATATATTTGCAGTACCAAATTCTATAAAATATTAAATAGGTTTACAAATGAAAAAAGTAGTGACAGTAGGTATAGGTGGAAGAAGCTTCGTTATAGACGAAGATGCCTATCAAAGATTGAGTCTTTACCTTACAAGGTTTAAAGAGAGAACAAAAATGGGAGTTCAGTCGGGAGATGTTATGGAAGATCTCGAGCAAAGAATTTCTGAGCTATTTACAGAGGCCCTGGGGTCTAGGTTGGAGGTTGTTAACATTAATATGGTAAACAATGTTATCTCGCAACTTGGTATGCCCGATGGCGGTACTATGGATGAAGATTTTGGTGTAAGAGATGATTATGCAGGTACAGGCACCGTGAAAAAACTTTTCAGAGACCCAGACAATAAGAGTTTAGGAGGAGTTTGCAGCGGCCTTGCTCTCTACTTGAATACCGATGTTGTGCTACTTAGAGTACTGTTTGTAATTGCACTTTTTATGGGTGGTGTTGGATTTTGGGCCTATATAATCTTTTGGATAGTTGCTCCTATGGCATATACCGCTGCCCAGAAATGTGAGATGAGAGGGTTGCCTGTTACTGCAGAGAACCTGAGAAAATTTTCCTACTATAAATAGAGAGCCATGAACGAGATAAATACAGATAATATAAAATCGCAAATGCGAAAAGGTGTTTTGGAGTACTGCATACTGAGTATTCTCAATAACAACGACGCATATGCATCTTCTCTCATTGCAGAGTTAAAAGATGCAAAGATGATTGTGGTAGAGGGTACACTCTATCCGCTGTTGACAAGACAGAAAAATCAGGGACTATTAAACTACAGATGGGAGGAGTCGCAACAGGGTCCACCACGTAAATACTACTCAATTACAGAGAAAGGCAGAGAGCTTCTTGCCGAGATGGACTCTGCATGGGCAGAGATTGTTGAAACAATAGCTTTAATAAGAAATAACAAAAAATAAGATGAAAAAGGTTGTAAAAGTAAGTATCGGTAATCTGGCCTTTAGTGTAGAGGAGGAGGGTTTTCTCCTTATAAAGGGCTATCTGGACGAACTGCAGGATCATTACGAATCCAATGAAAATGGTACCGAGATCATTGAGGGGATAGAGGAGAGAATGGCCGAGCTGTTTGTTGAGAGAAGCGGATCTAATACGGTTGTAACAACTTCTGTTGTAAAGGATGTGATCACTGTGCTTGGAAGACCCGAAGCAATATTTGAAGAGCAGAGCGATGGGAGATCAACCGGAACCGGATCTTACAGAAGAGTGCAAAAGAGATTGTACAGAAACAACGACAACAAAGTAATCGGGGGTGTCTGCTCCGGTCTTGCTGCCTACACATCGTTGGACGTAACTTTGGTAAGAGTACTTTTTGTTATTCTTCTTATCGGCTTCTCTGTATTTGGTATGTTTCACGTTGGAGGGGGCTCCTTTATGGTTCTTGCCTATATTATTATGTGGGTGATTATTCCCGAGGCAAGAACTGTTGAACAGAGATGTGCAATGTATGGGGAGTCTGTAGATCTCTCCGATATTCAGAGAACTGTTAAGAGAGAGGCCAAAAAAGCAGGCAGAAAAATAAGAAACGAAGGGTCGGATGTATTGGGAGGTATTGCAAGGGTTTTCACTAAAGTTGTGGCTATAGCATTAGTAATCTTCTCTATAACCGGTATTTTGGCCTTATCTTTTGCCCTTTTAGGTGTTGAGTTATTTAAAGATGTAACTCCGGTTACCTTAATAAACTACGTAGAGATGGGTATTAGCAATACACTATATCTAAAAATTGCATTTTTGGCCATGATCTTTTTACCTCTTATCGGTATGCTTTATGGAGGTATTCAGCTTTTGTTTGAGTTTAGATCTCCAAGAGTAAGACCCGGACTGGTTATATTATTGTTATGGGTTGCATCTATAATATCTTTCTCTTTTATGGCGGCTAAAGCATCTAGACCTTATTGGAACGACGCATGGCATGGCGAAGAGCTTGTTTTAAATACTGCCTCAGATACCATCTTTATCAAGTTTGAGCATACTAACAAAATGCCAAAAGAGAGAGTAATGTTAGATGGGGGCTACTCCAATTTTGGACTTTTATGGATGGGTGGTAAAGAGACAAACGAAGAGATGGTAATCTTCCCAAGAGTAAAGATAGTTAAGCAGAGCAACCAGGAGAGAAGCGAGGTTAGAAGCAGAACATGGTCGCATGCATATACCTACTCAGAAGCCCTTTCAAAATCGCAGACTAACATGCCGCAATATACAGTAGAAGACTCTCTTATTACAATAAAACCAAGTGTCTATACCAAGGATAAAAAATGGGATGGCACAGATCAAAGGATGTCGATATATATCCCTAAAGATAAAAAGGTTGTTGTTTTAGAACCAATATATCACAATTTCCAGTCTGAGAAGAGGATGGAGTGGTTTAAAAGCAGTAGATGGAACAATGAAAGAGTTTTCGAAAGATGGTAATCAGAAGTTGGAGGGTTATTTTATAACCCCCAACTCTTTTCCAACTTTAATGAATGCATTAACGCAGGTATCTATATGCGACTCTTCATGTCCTGCACTAATTTGTACACGAATCCTTGCCTGGTCTTTAGGAACAACAGGAAAATAGAATCCTACAACATAAATACCCTCCTCCAGCATTCTGGAGGCAAACTCCTGAGAGAGCTTTGCATCATATAACATTACCGCACAAATAGCAGACTGTGTTGGCTTTATATCAAACCCTGCTGCCAGCATTTTCTTTGTGAAGTATGCAGTATTGTGGTGAAGCTTATCTTGAAGATGGTTGGTCTTTGACATCATATCGAACATTGCAGAGCCCGCAGCTGCAACCATAGGAGGAATAGAGTTAGAGAACAGATATGGTCTCGATCTCTGACGGAGCATATCTATTATCTCCTTTTTACCGGTTGTAAATCCGCCTATTGCCCCACCAAATGCTTTGCCTAAGGTTCCGGTTATAATCTCTATTTTACCCTTGAGATTATGCAACTCTGTAGTTCCTCTGCCTGTATCACCAACTACTCCTGCAGAGTGAGACTCATCTACCATAATCATGGCATCGTATTTTTGAGCAAGCTCATATATCTTGTCTAACGGTGCAACATTTCCATCCATAGAGAAGACACCATCTGTGACAATCAATCTGAATCTTTGTGCCTGTGCTACTTTAAGACAGTTCTCCAACTCCTCCATATCGGCATTGGCATAGCGGTATCTTTGCGCTTTGCAAAGTCTCACACCATCTATAATAGAAGCATGGTTAAGAGAGTCGGAGATTATAGCATCCTCTTCAGATAGGAGCGGTTCAAATACACCACCATTAGCGTCGAAACAGGCGGCATAGAGAATTGTATCTTCGGTGCCAAAAAAATCGGCTATTTTTTTCTCCAGTTCAAGGTGTAAATCTTGTGTCCCGCATATAAATCTTACGCTGGACATCCCAAAACCCCTTGTGTCAAGTGCCTGCTTTGCGGCATCTATCAATGTTTGATTATTGGAAAGCCCTAAATAGTTGTTGGCACAAAAGTTGAGAACCTCTTGCCCTGTGTTAACTTTAATATTTGCCTGCTGCGGTGTAGTTATCACTCTCTCCCTCTTAAATAGGCCGGCATCTTCAATAGACCTAAGCTCATTTTGAAGAAACTCTTGAAAGTTTTTATACATATATTGTTGATTTTAATTTTTTTGTAACAAGATAACCGCAAATTTAACAAGTAATTACTAATAATAATATAAAAATTATAAAACTATTTTTGTTTTTTTATAGTTTTCTTATCTACATTTGCGCTCTCAAAAAATGATAAATAACAGATGGATATAAAGAGTAAGATAATTGAAAATTCACTTGAGTTGTTTCTTAGCAGGGGATGCAAATCGGTTACTATGGACGACATTGCTAAGGCGAATGGAATATCTAAGAGAACGCTTTATGAGAATTTCCCCGACAAAGCTGCTCTTCTTGAAGAGAGTATAGGATACCTGCACTGTCATATGAGAATGTATTCGCAGAGACTGGAGGATGAGAGTGCAAATATTTTGGATTTTTTGTTTAAAATCTACGAGACTCAGTCGGACATTATGATAAATCTTAAGATAAACTTTTT
>CAYYAM010000019.1:0-13112 GCA_964469965.1 uncultured Muribaculaceae bacterium
TTTATTAGAGATAGCTTGCCTTTTCCTGTATTGTGATATGGAAGATAATCTATTTGGGGTATAGAGATGCCATTGGGTGTACAGCTGCTCAAAAAATGGTCTAGCTGTAATTTGAATTGATTGCTGTCGTTAAACCCTTCAATCAGAGGAACTCTAATTCTAATTGGATAATTATGGGATATCAGAAATTTTATATTGCTTAAAATAAGTGCATTATCTACTCCTGTTCTCTTTTTATGCATCTCGCTGTCAAGATGTTTTATATCGGCCAGAATGAGGTGGGTTTTAGATGCAACTCTCTCTACAACCTCTCTTGGGGCGTAGAGCGATGTGTCTACCGCAGTATGAATCTCCCTAGCTCTGCACAGCTCCAATATCTCTACCAGCTCTTTGTGCTGTTGTAGCGGCTCTCCTCCCGAAAAGGTTACACCTCCTCCCGAGTTATCGAATACATCTACGTCTCTCTCTATGAACTCCATTATATGAGAGGTTGTAACATCTCTGCCGCAAACCCAAAGTGCTCCGGCAGGGCACTCAGCCGAGCTCTCTTTGCACATTTTACAATCTATGCACCTCTCTTTGTTATACATTATGTGAAACGAGTGAGAGATACCCTCGGGATTGTGGCACCAGTCACAAGAGAGGGGGCATCCTTTAAGGAAGATGGTAACTCTGATTCCGGGTCCGTCGTTGAGAGAGAATCTCCTCATATCAAACACTCTCATCTTACACCCCTCCGTTCTCTGTTCTGGAAATAATCTCCTCCTGAAGATCTCTGTTCATATGTACAAAGTAGTCGCTGTAACCGGCCATGCGAACAAGCAGATCTCTGTATTCGTGAGGCCTTTTCTGTGCGTCGCGAAGTGTTTGTGTATCTACAATATTAAATTGTATATGGTGGCCATCCAGAGCAAAATAGCTCCTTATTAACGATGCCAGCTTAGCCGAATTGCTATCGCCAGAGATAACCGATGGTAAAAATCTTAGGTTCAAGAGGGTACCTCCGCTCTTTGTCTGGTCTAATTTCCCCAGAGAGTGTATTACGGCAGTTGGTCCGTTTGTATCTGCCCCCTGAGATGGCGAGGTGCCGTCCGAAATTGCTCTACCTTTATGCCTTCCGTTTGGAGTGGCACCGGTAACTTTGCCAAAGTACACATGACAGGTGGTAGAGAGCATATTTAAATGGTAAAACTCCCCTTTAATATTTCTTTTGCCATCTATGGCTCTATAGAGCTCTTCGTAGACTCTTTTTGCTATTGAATCGGCGTAATCGTTGTCGTTACCAAAAAATGGTGTATGGTTAATAATGGTCTGTCTTAAAACTTCGTCTCCTTCAAAATTATTGGATAGTGCAGTAAGAAGTCGCTCCATAGTGAAGGTAGATTTTTCGAACACGTGCATTTTTATGGCCGAGAGTGAATCTGTAACCGTTCCTAGTCCGGTACACTGTATATAGCTGGTGTTGTATCTTGGGCCTGCATTGTAGTAGTCTCTCCCTCTCTCTATGCAGTCATCTATCACCACCGAGAGGAATGTTGCAGGCATACGTGTTGCAAACACTCTGTCTATGTAGTTGCTTACCCCAATCTTTAGGTCTACAACATAGTTTAACTGCTCAACAAATGCTCTGTAGAGTTGTTCAAAAGAGTTGAACGTATGAGCATCTCCTGTGGCGGGCCCAACCCTCACTCCACTCATTGGATCTACCCCGTTATTGAGCGTTACTTCCAGAATCTTAGGCACGTTAAGGTATCCCGTTAGGAGATAGGCCTCTTTTCCGAATGCTCCTACCTCTATACATCCGCTGCACCCTCCCTCTCTTGCATCTTCTAAGCTTTTGCCTTGCAAAACCAGCTCCTTAATATATGCATCTACGTTAAAAACAGAGGGGTAGCCGTAACCTTTTGCAATTACTTTGCACGCCTCTTTCAAGAATCTCTCGGGTGTTCTTCTGCTTATATGAACAGAGTTTCCGGGCTGAAGTATATGCAGCTCCCCTGCTATCTCCAACAGCATATAGGAGATCTCGTTAACTGCGTCGGAACCGTCGCTGTTAATGCCACCTATATTGATGTTTGTAAAGTCGTTGTAAGTTCCGCTCTCTTTTGCCGTTATACCAACTTTTGGAGGTGCCGGGTGGTTGTTGAACTTTATCCAGAAGCAGCTGAGCAGCTCTTTTGCCCTCTCTCTGGTTAGGGTTCCCTCTTCAATCTCCTTTTTATAGAATGGCCAAAGGTGGATATCCAGATGGCCGGGGTTCATTGCATCCCACCCATTTAGCTCGGTTATTGTGCCAAGGTGGATAAACCAGTACATCTGAAGTGCTTCGTGAAAAGTTTGTGGAGCATACTCGGGTACTCTGCTGCAAACCCGTGCTATCTCTTTGAGATCATCTCTCTGCTGCTCGCTCACCTGTCTGCTCTCTGCTCTCTCTGCTGCAAGGAGGGAGTGTCTCCGGGCAAACTCAATCATAGCATCGCAGGAGATACTCATGGCCTCCAGTTGATCTCTTTTATCTGTGGCCTCGGGGTCGTTTATAAAGTCTAATTTGGCTATCTGTTGTGCTATCCTCTCTTTAAATCCAATCAATCCGGTTTTGTAGATCTTGCCGTCCAGCGCAGTGTGGCCGGGTGCTCTCTGCTCCATAAACTCGGTAAACAGGCCGCACTCATAGGCCCTTTTCCAATCGGCAGGTACTCTTTCAAAAATAATATCTCTCAAACTCTTACCTCTCCAGTATGGGATAACCTCTCTCTCGTAGAGCTCAATATCATTTTCGCTTATGGTGTAGCGTTGCAACTCTCTTGTATTTAACACTCTAAGATCTTCTGCCGAGTGGCAGTTGAGTTCGGGAAATGTTGGAACAGCTTTGGGGCTAGGGCCTCTCTCCCCCACTATCAATTCGTAATCTCCAATATAGATGCTCTTTTTGGTGCATATTTCAAAAAAATTGAGAGCTCGTAGTATAGGCACCGGATATTTTCCAAAGTTTGCTTTGTAAAATTCCGTCTCTATAAGTGCACGCTCTATAGATATTGAGGGTTGCGCGTTAACCGACTCCTCTCTCAGTTTTTCTACTCTCCTAGTGATCATTTTATATGAACCTGTAAGTGTGAATAATAAAGAAATTAAAAAATGTGTTGTAAATATAAAAAGATTATAACGAACAATAAGTTTTTTTAGTAAATTTGGTAATATTCATGAAACGCTGCTCTCATATTCTTCTCTACCATGCTGTTTCGGATTATTCGAAACAGAGTAATCCCCCTTTTCTTCATAATGTGAGGCCACATGTGTTTGAATCACAAATCAGGTGGATAAAAGATAGATTCCAAATAGTTTCTCTTGATAAACTTATGATAGATTTTAAGGGTGGGCAGTGTGCAATTACTTTCGACGACTCCTATCTCTCTATCTTTAAGAATGCTATCCCCTTTTTAGAACAGATTGAGGTTCCCTATACTGTATTTATCAACGGTGTAACAGTTGAGGGGAAGAGGTTATGGAGAGATAAGTTAAGAAAGGTTATGGAGTTGGGTCTGGCCGGTGACTTTCTGGAGGAGAGCCCTGTTCTAACTCAAAAATACGGAGTGAACCTTAAAACAATTTTTTATCAGACAAAAGACTCCCTTGTTCCATCCAATGTTGTAGATTTTATGTTGGATAAGTTTATATATAATAGAGGAATAGAGGTAGATGTAGAGCCAACCCTCTCAGCTTTCGGGATAGATCCTTCGCTAAAGTTTATAAGTGTGGGCAACAGGAGTTACAATAACTATATTCTATCTTCATTAAACTACAAAAGTCAGGAGAGAGAGATTCTTAGTAACAAGGAGATCCTTAAAAACTTTGGTAAAAAAATATCCTCGGTCTTCTCAGTTCCAAACGGATTGGGGCAGGATGTAAATGATAATACCATAAAAATACTAAAGGAGGCAGGATACACCGGCATGGTCTTCTCTCAGGAGAAGACAGATAGCTGCTCTCTAAGAGTAGATGAGTATGGGCTCAAGTACGCCAACAGATACCTTGCACCTTCGTCGCTCTTTAAGTTGCAAAAAGCGTTCTTCTTAAAAACTTTTGGGCTGGCTTATTGATTACCCGGCAGGTTACTGGTCTATTCGGTTGAATTTAATGTTGGTTGCAATCTCCTCCAGCTCTGCTCTTTTGTTCTTCTCATCGGTCCTCATCAGAAATACATACCCCTTCTCCTTCACCTCTGCCACAAAATGCGCCTTTCCACCTTTTAATCCGTAAACCACCCGGCAACCGGCAAGTGTAAAGTTCTCTGCATTCTCAATTCCCTCTGTAAGCTGTTGAAGAGTGTTTAAGGGCGTCACTTTTACATAAAAAACCTTCTCCATAGATAGCATAAATGTGGCTGTATACTCCAGATTTTCGTCGTTACCGGCAGTAACCTTAGGGTATCCCGAGTTGTTGACCATCTTTACCCATTTTGTAAATGAGGCAAGGGGCAGATTAAGCACATCCTGACTAAATGTAACCAGCGGAAGGCATATTAACAGAATTGTAAACAGAACTCTCTTATTCATATTGTAGTTATTTATTTTTATTGCTGCTGCTTGTGTAAAAATACGATATTTTAATTAAATTTGATAGAGGTTTCATTTTTTAATCTGTAAGAGATGCTAGGCAAAAAAACACACATACTGCTCTATCACTCTGTTAATGAATACAGTGGATTTAACAATCCACCCTATCTGCACAATGTGTCTCCTCAATGTTTTGGAGAGCAGATGATATGGATGAGTAAAAGATTTAAAGCAGTAGATGTAGATGAGCTTGCAATTGACTATAAACCGGGATGTTTTGCAGTAACCTTCGATGATGCTTACAATTCGGCAGTGACACACGCCCTTCCAATTCTGGAGGAGCTTAAGATTCCTTGCACAATTTATGTAAACGGAGCTACTTTAGCGGGAAGAACTCTCTGGAGGGATAAACTTAGAGAGATAATGAGATACAATCTGGTTGAGAGAATGCTTAAAGAGTATCCCGAGCTGAGCACCGCATACGGTATTAATACCGATAATCTTTTTTCTGCATCTAAACACCCGAGAGTCCCCTCCGATGTTATTGAAAGCTATATAGATCTCTTCCTTCAGAAGAGCGGTATTAAGGTGGAGAGTGAACATTGCCTATCTTCTCTACAATCTCTTACCCGTTTTTCCGGTGTTAGAGTTGGGAACCATACCATCAATCACTATATATTATCTTCACTTACAGCCCAAAAACAGAGAGAAGAGATTGAGGGTAATCGTGAGTTATTAGAGCAGAATGGGTTGGAGGTATCAAAGGTCTTCTCTGTACCTAATGGACAGGAGCATGATTTGAACAGACACACTTTAGAGATTATCCATAAAAACGGCTATAATGGTTATCTGCTCTCCAGAGAGAGAAGTAATGGAAGGAAAATTTACAGAAGCAGTAATGGTTTGGCTGTTTTGGAGAGATTTCTTGCACCCTCTTCGCTATTCCAACTAAAGAAAACCGTATATAAGAATGCTCTCAGTATCGGCCTCAGATAAGGCAATGTTCATCCTGTTCCAAAACCTTGAGAAGGTTAGTGGTATAGGCAGAAAAATACACGCACAGGTAGATGCCATGAACTCAATTGGTGTGCATACTACTGTCTCCTATCTCTCTAAAAATGGCAATGAGGGAGATCTTTTAAGAATGATTTGCGATAAAGAGTACTCAAACCATGAGAGTATCTGCTCATTCCCTATCAACTGCACATGGAGGGTATCATTCTCTCATTTAAGATTGTATCTCATTAATAACCGATACACAATTGTATACATTAGATATACCCATTTTGCCAATCCATTTTTTATTGGGTTCCTAAGGAAAATTAAAAAGGCAGGTATAAGAGTTATACTGGAAATTCCTACCTATCCTTACGACCATGAGTACATCAACCGCTCTTTGGCAGAGAAATTAATACTGGCCGTAGAGAGGGTATCAAGAGAGCGGTTTAAATCATGTGTAGATAGAGTTGTAACCTTCTCTTCTGAGGATAGTATCTTTGGAGTAGAAACAATTAAGATTAATAACGGAGTAGATTTGAACTACATAAAAGAGTCTAAAATCAATCAGGTAAAGTGCTGTGTATCTATCATAGCTGTTGCCTCTATGTATTTTTGGCACGGCTACGACAGGTTGTTGGCAGGATTAAGAAATTATTATAAAAATCCTGTAGAGACTTCGGTTTGGCTCTATTTGGTGGGGATTGGCAATAACAGTGAATCTCAAAGGTATTTAACTCTTATAAAGAGCTACGGTTTGTCTAAGTATGTTCATGTTAGAGGTTTTACTTCGGGAGATGAGCTCAACAGTATCTATGAAAAGTGTCACATAGCTGCCGGTTGTTTGGGTGTGCACCGTAAGATGATAACAGATCTTAAGTCTCTTAAAAACAGTGAGTACTGCGCAAGAGGTATCCCTTTTTTCTACTCAGAGCACGACGTTAATTTCAACGATAAGCCATTCGTTCTAAAGGTACCTGCAGATGACTCCGACATAGACATAGCTCGTGTGGTAGATTTTGTAAAAAACACTCAAATAGACAGAGATGCTATGAAAGAGTTCACCCGAAACCATCTTGGATGGGAGACCCAGATGAGAAAAATCTTTATTTTAAAAAGCTAGTATCTCCACTTTTTTGCCAAAGCAACCAAAGACAGCATAACGGGAACCTCAACAAGCACACCTACTACCGTGACCAGTGCGGCGGGGCTGTGAAGCCCGAATAGTGCTATTGCAACGGCTACAGCAAGCTCAAAAAAGTTACTGGCACCAATCATAGCCGCAGGCGAGCAGATAGCATACGGTAACTTTATCTTTTTTCCTGTAAACCAGGTTATAAAAAAGATAAAATAGGTTTGAATTATTAGCGGTACAGCAGCTAAAATAATTATAATAGGGTTATTGGTTATATTTTCTCCCTGAAATGCAAACAAGAGAATCAGAGTAAGTAGTAAAGCCATTATGCTTACCGGCTTGAACTTGGGTAGAAAGACAACTTTAAACCACTCCTCACCGTGAGTCCTTATTAACGCTCTACTTGTAAGATAACCGGCTACCAAAGGAATAACAACATAAATTACTACACTAGATACAAGAGTATCATATGGAATACTCACATCTGTTATTCCTAGCAGTAATCCTACGATTGGTATGAACGCAACCAAAATAATTAGATCGTTTACCGATACTTGGACCAAAGTATACGTAGGGTCTCCATCTGAAAGGTACGACCAAACAAAAACCATAGCAGTACAGGGGGCGGCTCCTAAAAGTATTGCTCCGGCAATATACTCGCCGGCAAGCTCCGGTGAGATAAATGCGGTGTATAGCTTGGAAAAGAATATCCATGCAAAAAAGGCCATTGTAAATGGTTTTACAATCCAGTTGATAAATACTGTAAGCATGAGTCCCTTTGGGTCTCTTTTCACATTTTTAAGACTGGAGAAATCAATCTGAAGCATCATAGGGTATATCATGAGCCAAATCAGTACTGCTACAGGTATATTTACTCTGTAAATCTCCATTTTGCTTAGGAACTCAATTGATTCACCTGCAATTAGTCCTAATACAATACCTCCGCCAATACATAAAGCAACCCAAAGTGTAAGGTATTTTTCAAAAAAACCTATTTGTTTCTTTTTAGCTTCCATTGGTAAATAATATTATAATTGTGGTTTGATTTGTGAAATATACAATTTATAGAATGCCTCTTTTATCTGGTCTCTCACTTTTATAAACTGCTCTCTAATCTGCTCTTCTGTACCTGTAGCGTGAGAGGGATCTTCAAAACCTATATGAATTCTGTTTTTGACTTTTCCTGTAAACAGAGGGCAGTTCTCTTCTGCTCCTCCACAAACAGTAATTACATAATCCCATGTCTCTCCTAAATATAGCTCAACCGTGTCTGATGTATGGTGACCTATCTCTACACCTGCCTCTCTCATTACCTCTACAGCTCTTTTGTTGAGCGTCCCCGATGCCTCTGTTCCTGCCGAGCACACCTGCAATCTACTGTCGAATGATTGCAAAAAGCCGTGAGCCATCTGGCTTCTACAGCTATTTCCGGTACAAAGTATAAGTATTTTCATTGTATGTTAATGTTAATGTTAAAATAAAGAACCGTAAATTAATCCCGATATTGTTGCCATAAAGATAACCAAGGCCACATAAACAGCGGTCTTCTTAGTTCCAATCACCTCTCTGATTACCAGCATATTTGGCAGAGATAGAGATGGTCCTGCCAGAAGAAGCGATAAGGCAGGGCCTTTTCCCATTCCCGAAGCAATAAGACCTTGTAATATTGGAACCTCTGTAAGGGTGGCAAAGTACATGAACGCGCCTACTATAGATGCAAAGAGATTAGAGAAAATTGAGTTTCCTCCCACCAGTCTCTCTATCCAGTTGTTTGGAATCACCCCCGGAATAGATGTGGAGTCGTGTGTCGACCCCAGAAGAAAGCCTGCCGTAATAACTCCAACTGCCAGCAGTGGAATAATCTGTTTTGCAAATACCCAGGAAGAAATGGTCCACTCGCGATTTTCTTGGTCTCTTTTATCTAAAAGAGTTATAACCGAAAGAGAGACTATGCCGGTTAGCATTGGCACCAGTGGAGCAATTTTCATGTTGTCTATAAGGGTAAAGGATATAAATGCAGATATAGCAATTAAAACTCCCGACCCAAGAACCCACTGCCATTTAATCTTCAAAATCTTAATAAGGGAGTATCCCAACATTAGTGTGAAACCCGATGTTATTAACCATTTATTACTCCATATAAAGTACCACACACCTGTTGTCTCCTCCTTTGTTGGTGCACCCCAATTTGCAAAAACTAAAATTAAAACCAGGGTGAAGAAGTGAAAAGAGGTCTGCCACATTGGTCTCTTTTCGGGAGGATTTTGTATATTCATCTGCTGTTCTCTCTTTACTCTCTCCTCCTTTCTATAGATAAAAGACATAGATAGTCCAATAACCACACTAAACACAACGGCTCCAATGGTTCTGGCAACCCCCATCTCAAAACCTAGAATGCGGGCTGTTAGAATAATTGCCAAGATATTAATGGCAGGCCCGGAGTACAAGAATGCTATCGCGGGTCCCAAACCGGCTCCTCTTTTATGTATGCTGGAGAAGAGCGGAAGTATAGTACAGCTGCATACGGCGAGTATAGTACCCGATACAGAGGCAACCGTGTAAGCTATCCATTTTTTTGCATTTGCTCCAAAATATTTAAGAACAGACCCCTGACTGACAAACACAGAGATAACTCCTGCTATAAAGAATGCAGGCAACAGGCATAAAACAACGTGCTCCCTGGCATACCATTTTACCAAATCCAGAGTAGCGGCTATGGCTGTATTGAATCGCGCACTCTCTATAGGTAGAAAAAAAGCTGCCAGGAATAGTAGCACTATCCATCCCAAAGTTTTTAATTCTCTTTTATTATCCATTTTGTAACTATTTTATAATCAATCAAAATAATGTTAAAACATAATCTCTGCAATAAGATATACTCCGGCTGCAATAAAAACAACGGCAACTACTCTTCTAAACCAGTATTCGAAAATCTTTATCTTATTATACATCTTTCCAACATTTCCTACTGCGTATGCCAAAATCCAAGCAAAGATGATTACCGGGATACCTGTAGCTGCTGCAAAAAGTAAGGGTAAATACAATCCTCCTGCACTTGTTATTGTAATAGGAATGAGCATTGCAAAATAGATAACGCCGCTATAGGGGCAAAAAGCCAATGCAAAAACAACTCCTAACAGAAGAGTGCTCCAGTAACTACTCCTGCTCCTATCTCCCAATTTCTGAGAGAGTGTAGAGAAACCGGGAAGTTTTAATTTTATAACGTCAATCATAAAAAGCCCTATCAAGATAAGCATCGGACCCAGTACTTTCTCTCCCCAACCTTGAAAAAGATTGGTTATATCCATCTGATCGGCTCCCAAATAGAGGACAATTGCCAACAGGGTGTAGCTAATTGCTCTACCTGCTGTATAGACCAATCCCTTTAAAAATACAGCCCTCTTATCTGAGATGTCTTTGCCAATAAATCCAATTGCAGAGATATTGGTTGCCAATGGGCATGGGCTGATTGCCGTCATAAGCCCCAAAATTATTGCTGTTATAAATGAGTATTGAGAAGAGTCAAGTAGAGACTGTAAAAATTCCATCTATTTTATTTTTAGAGAATTATCAACTGCTTTTTTGATCTCTGCTTTGATTTTTTCGTAGTTCTTAGAGCTTAAAAATGCCGAAGCCGTTATATCGCTTTTTAAACCATTTACAACTACAACCAGTGCCTGACCTTTTACATTAAGGCTTTTGGCAATCTCTTGCGTTTGCTCATCATCAAGATTCAGACTTTTAAAATTGGCCTCTCCCCTCTCTATCTTCTCTTTATATAGCTGTTCAAATGCAGCTTTTGAGTTCTCCTCTACATTCAAGCATGTTACACAACGCCGTGTATAGTGAAAATAGAGAAGTTTAATCTCTGTTGCTGCCATCTCACTATTCACTTCACGTAAGTTATATGTATCGCTCTTAGATTTTCCTCCCGAGCAGTTAGAGAATATTATAATCAAAGCTGCTGTGATAAATAGTAATCTTTTCATAACTTATCCCTTATACTTTTCAAGAATACTCTTTATCTCTTCCCACCCGGGCACTCTACCCTTAATCTCTACATTTTCATTCACTATCAAAGCAGGTGTTGAGATAACATTGTAGTTCATAATCTCCATTATATCTTCTACTTTAAAAATTTGTGCATTATAACCACCCATTTTAACTACCTCTTCTACGGTATTGGCAAGCGTTTTACATTTAGCACAGCCGGGTCCTAAAATTTTGATTGTCATATTATATACTTTTATTAATAATTTTGTTTTCTTGATTTACTTAATACTGCACGAACCTGTCTCAATATCTCTGTTCAAAAATTCATACATTAGTTTTTTTGCTTCATTCCATTTTGAACGGTTAATACAATACTTAATATATGGGGCTTTTATTTCCCCTTGAATTAATCCGGCCTTTTTTAACTCTTTGAGATGCTCAGATAGAGTACTTCGTGCAATAGGGAGTAGTTCTGCCATATCTCCGCTATAGCAACATTTATCGAAATTTTTTGAGAGATATTCTAAAATAAAAACTCTGGCCGGATGCGATAGTGCTTTGCTATAGAGTGCAATTTTCTCCTGCTCTTCACTATAAAACTGCTGATCTTTAGACATTGTAACTAATGTTTAATTTGTTATCAATTTCGTATTTCGTAAAAATACGAACAAATGTAAATAAATTATTTTTCACCTGAGTTAAAAAATTGTGATAATTTTGTGAAGATTCATTAACCTATGATTAGTAAACCATTGATAAAAAAGGCATCGGGCCTGAATGAACCGTTCTCTCGTGAAAAGCTGGAGGAGTCTCTCAAGCGATCGGGTGCAGAGGGCAATATAATAGATGAGATTGCAGAGGAGATTGAAAGTTGGGTCTATAATGAGCATCTATTAATGTTAGAGAGGGGAGTTGAGGGGGTACCCAGTAAAAAGGTATACTCAAAGGCATTCAGTATGCTCAGAAAGAGAACAGTGAGTAATGCGGCCAGATACAAACTCAAAAGCGCAATGATGGAGCTTGGCCCTACCGGACACCCTTTTGAATATTTCACAGGAGAGATATTTAAAGTACTGGGTTACAATGTAGAGGTTGCAAAGACACTGGATGGCCATTGCGTAACTCATGAAGTTGATGTGATTGCAACTAAAGACAACCACCAGAGATTTATTGAGTGCAAGTACTACCAAAGCACGGGTAAAAATGCCAATGTACAGGTTCCTCTATATATCCGTTCCAGGGTAGACGATATAATAAGGGTACGTAAAACAAGAGCCGAATTCAATGAATTTACATTCTCCGGGGGTGTTGTTACAAATACCAGGTTTACCTCAGATGCAGAGGCATACGGAGAGTGCAGCGGGCTTCATCTTTTGAGTTGGGACTATCCTAAAGGCGAGAGTCTTAGAGAGATAATAGACAGAGAGAAGATATTCCCGATAACATCTCTTACAAGCTTAAACACGGCAGAGAAGCAGAAGCTTATGGAGGGCGGTTTTGTAATTTGCCGCCAACTAAAGAGAGACCCGGCTATATTAAAAGGCCTGGGTCTCTCAGATAAGAAACTTAGAAAGGTTACTCAGGAGATTGATGATCTCTGCAGTTAACTGTTAGTATTTATCCGTTCACCTTTTTGTAGTCGGCAAGGAATTTCTCCAGACCAATGTCTGTTAACGGGTGTTTTAACATTCCCAGTATGGCATCGAGCGGACAGGTGGCAACATCTGCGCCCGCCTCCATGCATTGGATAATATGAAGCGTGTGTCTTATAGAGGCGGCAAGCACCTGAGTTTCGTATCCGTAATAGTTATATATTCCAACTATCTGCTTAATGAGGGCAACTCCATCCCAAGAGATATCATCTAAACGGCCAACAAAGGGAGATACATATGTTGCACCTGCTTTTGCTGCCAGCAGCGCCTGACCCGCATTAAAAACCAAAGTGCAGTTTGTTCTGATTTCTCTATCGGAGAAATACCTGATAGCTTTTATCCCTTCACGTGTGCAAGGGACCTTCACCACAATCTGTTCGTGAAGTGAGGCCAACTCCTCTCCCTCTTGTATCATCCCTTCGTAGTCTGTAGCAATAACCTCTGCACTAACGTGCCCATCTACAATATTACAGATGTTTACATAGTGGTTCTTAATGTTCTCCTCCCCTTTAATTCCCTCTTTGGCCATAAGTGAGGGGTTGGTTGTCACTCCATCTAGAATGCCCAATCCGGCTGCCTCTCTTATCTGATCTAAATTTGCTGTATCTATAAAAAATTTCATGATTTGGTTATTTTGAAATGGTAAGTGATTTTGGCAAAGATAGTATATAAAAACAATTTTGGTTAACTTCGCCTTTTGCTAATTCTAGTTTTACTGTATCTTAATACATATGAATAATTGCACCGTACTTATAATGGCCGGGGGCTCAGGTGAGCGCTTTT
>CAYYAM010000019.1:13212-15207 GCA_964469965.1 uncultured Muribaculaceae bacterium
CATATGAATAATTGCACCGTACTTATAATGGCCGGGGGCTCAGGTGAGCGCTTTTGGCCTCTATCTACAAAAGAGCGCCCCAAACAGTTGCTTAAGCTTGTAGATCCTCAAAAAAGTTTAATTCAGATGACCGTAGAGAGGGTTCTCCCTATTGTACCGGTGGAGAGGATTTTCATAGCAACAAACTCTGTGCAGGCCCCGGCCGTTATGGAGGAGCTGCCAAACATTCCGGCAGAGAATATAATAATAGAGCCGGCGTTCAAAGATACAGCAGCAGCAATCGGCTTTGCTTCGGTAATCGTGGGTAGAGAGTACCCCGGTTCTGTTATGATTGTTCTGGCTTCTGACCATCTAATTAAACATGAAGATAATTTTAGAGAGTCTCTAAAAACAGCTATAGATGCAGCTGCCAATGAGAATGCTATTGTAACTCTGGGTATTAAACCGGCCTATCCCGAGACCGGTTACGGCTATTTAGAGACAGAGAGCATACACGCCGGTGAAGTTGGCAAAGTTCTTAGGTTTTGTGAAAAACCTCTTTACAATATTGCAGAGGAGTATGTAAAAGGGGGTAGACATCTATGGAACAGCGGAATGTTCATTTTTAAAATAGATGTAATGATGGATGCCTTCAAAAGAGTGCTACCCGATCATTATAACCTGTTAATGCAAATCGATGAATTGGGCAGCTCTATGAGAGACCCGGGTAATGAAGCTCTTAATCTATTATTCTCAAACTTTACAAAGATCTCTGTAGATTACGGCATTATGGAGAAGTTCCACAATACGCTTGTAATTCCTGTAGAATTCGGATGGAGCGACATTGGAAGCTTCCCTGCTTTGGCAGAGGTATTTGAGGCAGACAAGAATAACAATATCGTAAAAGGGACAGAGGCAAGGTCTCTTAATTCAGGAGGAAACATTGTTATAAGCACCACCTCAAAGAGGGTCTCTTTGCTGGGTGTGAACAATATGGTTATTGTAGAGACTCCCGATGAGATTCTAATCTGCAGTAAAGAGGAGGCGCAAAATATCAAAAAAATAATTTAAATATTCAGGCCTTTTGTAATTAGGATTATATATGACGTCTCACTGGAAACGTACCTTTGCAATCATTTGGACAGGCCAGCTATTCTCTACTCTCTCCAGCTCTGTAGTGGGCTACTCTGTAATCTTTTGGTTGAGTATCAAAACCGGCTCTGCAGAGATTCTTGCTCTTTCAACCCTTGCTACTCTCCTACCTCAACTGATCCTTGGTCTGTTTACGGGTGTTTATGTAGACAGGTGGAACAGAAAAAGAGTGATGATTGGAGCAGATCTCTTTATTGCTCTGTGTACAGGCGTAATGGCTTATCTTTTCTGGCTGGGAAAGGGTGAGACTCGAATTGAGTACATATATCTTCTTCTTGCATTAAGATCAATCGGGAGTGCTTTTCATATGCCGGCAATGCAGGCATCTACACCCCTATTGGCTCCTGAATCGCAATTGATGAGGATTGCGGGGATAAATCAGATGATCTTTTCACTGAGTACCATTGCAGCGCCTGCGATTGCAGCTCTTTTTATTGCATCAATGGATATGACATCTGTGCTACTGATGGATGTTGCAGGGGCGTTGATTGCAACAACCTCACTTTTGTTTGTAAAGATTCCCGACTCCCCTTCAAAAAGAGAGGGCGACCCCGATCTGATTCTGGAGATAAAAGAGGGTTTTCACGAACTGATGAAAAGGAGGGTGGTGTTATGGCTATTTGTATTTATTGTGTTGGCAACATTTTTTGTTATGCCGGTAGCAATAATGTTTCCTCTTCTTACGTTAGACCATTTTGGCGGCGATCCTTTTAAAATGAGTCTTATAGAGATAGTATGGGGAGCAGGGATGCTTGCAGGAGGGGGGATTATGGGAATTAAGAGACTTAAAACAGACAACATTGTGCTAATAAACACAATGTATCTTATTCTTGGAGCCACCTTTGCAATATCGGGCCTTCTACC
>CAYYAM010000019.1:15307-17982 GCA_964469965.1 uncultured Muribaculaceae bacterium
TAAACACAATGTATCTTATTCTTGGAGCCACCTTTGCAATATCGGGCCTTCTACCACCTACCGGATTCTATTACTTTGCTGCCCTTACGGTCTTTGGAGGGGTGGCGGCAGCAATCTTTCATGGAGCATTTACGGTGGTTCTTCAGACAAATATGGACTCAGCTGTTATGGGTAGGGCCTTCTCTATTTTTGATACATTTTCTATGTTGCCCGCACTTGTAGGGTTGCTTATCACAGGTTATTTAGCCGACAATATAGGAATTTCGGTCACCTTTGTAATTTCCGGAGTGGCAATAATTGCAATAGGGTTAGCTTCGTTTGCAGTATTAAAAAAGTAGCTTGTAAACAAGAAGTCTGTAGTATATTTTTCTGTCTATAAGTGAGTACTTCCACCTGGAGTCGTTGAAGTATCTAATCTTTAAAAGGTATCTCCCCAAGCCGGTCATGGTTCTTATCTTCTCCCTGGAGGTGAGTCTGTACCGGTTGAAGAAGATATCCATAGTAAGTTTTTGTGAATACTTTTTAATTGTTCCGTTATAACCCGGGTGATCCATACCAAGGTTTGCAACACAAGATGCTATAAATGTACAGTAGACTCTGTATAGTTTAAGTCTCTTTAATTTGTTCTCTAACTGTTTATGATCTAATAAGTCGCGATTGGTTTCAAAAAAGAGAGTTATATCGCACAAGTGTCTCAGGTAGAGTCCATACTCTAAGAAGTGGTGCATACAATATTTTATCATGTAGAGAGCTTCAAACTCTAAAGAGGGTATGGTAACAGTTACTGTGTTTACCTCAATCTCCCTTCTCTCTTCGGTTAACATCTCTCCCAAAATTTTTGAGGCAGTATAATCACTCTTTGAGTATAGACGATTTATAAACTGAGAGAACATAAGTCTCTTGTGAACTCTTATACACACACCTCTTAACGTTGCTCTTGCCATAAAGCGATTGATCTTCTTAACATTCAATCCAAGGTTATTCAACGCTTTTATTGCGTTATCAAAATCGTTACCTAAAAAAAGATCTATATCGCCATAATATCTGGCTGCAGGTTGCATATGGTATCTACCATAGTTTATTCCATTTAGCAGAATAGGTTCACACCCCAAGCCCTTTAGGTATGTTACTATCTCACTTAAGATCTCCTTCTGTTTTTCGTAAATTTTTGCATAGTGAAGATAATCACTCTCCCATTTGCATAGCATATCATAGGGAGGAGTTGTTGTTCTTGTGTCTACAAGACCGTACTTAATTTTTACACTATCTGCCGACTCAACTGAATCTGTACTCTCATCTCTGTTCTCTTCTCCAAAATTGAGCTCAAGTTGACTTGCTCTCTTCTCTCTGTTTACTGCTTTAAAGAGCATTGCAATAACCCCTTGAGTGGTGGAATCTGAATAGAGCTTGTGCCAACCGTTACGGTCAAGCCCTTCATTCGTTAAGTTCTCAGTTAAAAGTGTACCGTTGTTACCGTGAATAGAATCTTCCAGGAGCAGCAGCAAAAGACGGTGGTGGTTTTCATAACTCATCTTTTATATATTGTTAATTGGTGGTTCTCCTAAAAAGCTCCGCAATTTATAAAAAAAATCGAACCATCGGGGTATAACTTTGTTTTTTTAACTATATTTATCGATACTAATCCGCTGAACTTATGAGCTCCAAAGCTAATGACTACCACAATAAATTTCATAAAATCGTAGCAGATATATCGTCGGGGTTTATCTCTGCCGACTCTTCAAACATAGACGAAAAGATCAACGACATGCTCCGCAGGATTGTGGAGATATTCAGTCTAGACAGGGGATTCCTCTTCCTCTTCTCACACGATCTTAAAAAAATGTCAAACACACATGAGGTGTGCCGAAAAGGAGTAAATCCTGTGATTGATAAGCTTACAGAGCTTAATATAGACAATTATGGTTGGTGGAAAGAGAAAATCTTTAACAAAGAGACTATTATTATCAAAAATACTAACCACCTGCCTCAAGAGGCGTGGGCAGAGAGAGAGGTTTTTCAATCTATGGATACCAGGTCTCTAATATCTCTGCCGGTTATCATTAATGATAGTGTAAAGGGTTTTGTTGGGCTTGAGAGTACTACTGAGTACAGAGATTGGGAAGACGAGGATATTCACCTTATGCAGATTCTTGCAAACACTCTGGCAGAGTCTTTCCTGAAGATTTCGGCAGAGAGGGAGGTTGAGAGACTTTCAAAGATGCAGTCTATGCTGATGAATATTGCCAGCACATATATCAATATTCCCCTTGATTTGGTAGACGAAACTATTATGTGTTCTCTCAAAGAGATGGCAGAGTTTGTTGAAGCCGACCGATCTTACATCTTCAAATACGACTTTGTTGAGAAGACTACATCTAATACTTATGAGTGGTGTGCAAACGATGTCACACCCGAGATAGAAAACCTTCAGAATGTTCCAATAGACTTTTTCCCAGAATGGGTTGGTAAACACCAAAATGGAGAGGCCTTTATTCTGTCAGATATATCAACACTGCCGTATACCGGCCCGGGGTGTCTGCGCGATATCCTTGAGCCGCAAGGTATAAAAAGCATTATTACCGTACCAATGTTTACCGGAGAAACCTTAACCGGGTTCATTGGTTTCGACTCCGTAAAAAAGTATCACACATATACAGAGAAGGAGAGGTCGCTTC
>CAYYAM010000019.1:18082-37176 GCA_964469965.1 uncultured Muribaculaceae bacterium
GGTTTCGACTCCGTAAAAAAGTATCACACATATACAGAGAAGGAGAGGTCGCTTCTTACCCTGTTTGCTCAAATGTTAACCAATGTTAACCAGAGAGCAGAGACAGAGAGGCAGCTTACAATAGCTAAAGAGCAGGCCGAGGCAGCAAACAGAGCAAAGTCGGAGTTCCTCGCCAATATGAGCCATGAGATAAGGACCCCGCTCAACTCAGTTATAGGGTTTACAGAGCTTTTAAACAAAACCCCGCTTAACATATCTCAGAAAAAGTTTGTAGAGAACGCAAATATCTCTGCACAATCTCTTCTTGAGATTATCAACGACATTCTCGACTTTTCAAAAATTGAGGCAGGGAGGCTGGAGCTCTCTCCAATAAAGACAGATATTATTGAAATTGCCGAGCAGGTGTGCGATATGGTCAAATACCAGGCAATGCAAAAAAACCTGGAGCTGCTTCTGTTTATTCAGCCCGGAACACCAAGGTATGCTGTTGTAGACCCAATTAGAGTAAAGCAAATTCTTGTAAACCTCATAAGCAATGCCATTAAGTTTACAGAGAGAGGCGAGGCAGAGCTTAAGATAGGGTTCAGGAAGATTGATGATAGAGAGGGAGAGTTTACATTTTTTGTAAGAGATACCGGAATAGGGATTTCTCAGGAGGAGCAGAAGAGACTCTTTAGGGCATTTACTCAGGCAGACTCCTCAACCACCAGAAAGTTTGGAGGTACAGGTCTGGGTCTTGTAATATCAAACCATCTTGCTTCAAAAATGGGAGATGGGATTGCAATGGAGAGCGCTCTTGGAAAAGGGTCGGTTTTTCATTTTTCCATAATAACAAACTACGATTTTAACGAAGAGTTCAAAGACAATAGCTTAACTATTAAAAGAGTACTTGTTGTAGACGACAACAAGAACAACAGAGTAATTCTTGAACACACTTTAAAAAGCTGGAATATTGAGGTTGACTCTTGCGAAGATGGGCTCGAGGCAATCAGACGAATCAAGCTCTCTGCACCATTCGATGTTATTCTCATAGATTACAAGATGCCCCTCATTAATGGGCTCGACACAATCAGGATGCTCAGAGCAGACACCTCTCTTGAAAAAGAGAAGATGCCGGCAATTATAATGTGCAGCTCAGACGATGACTCTTTAATTAATATGGAGAGTAAACGAACCGGAGATATTTACAAACTAATAAAGCCGGTAAAAATATCTGAACTGTACGATTACCTGCTCAATCTCTCAAAAACGGGTGTTATTAAAGAGAAACCCCGAACTAAGAGATACTATCAGGTTCATGGTGGAGGATATGGAGATTTTTATGGTGTAAAGTTCAAAGAGAAGCCGGTTATAGTTATTGCAGAGGATGTTCAGATGAACATGATATTGATTAAAACGCTAATAGGCAACTCTATTCAAGATGCTGTAATATTTGAAGCACGAAATGGAAAAGAGGCAGTTGAACTCGCCTTTAGTGAAGACCCCGACCTTATCCTTATGGATGTTCAGATGCCCGAGATGGATGGACTCCAAGCAACAGAGAGTATTAGAGATAGTGAAAACGGTAAAAGCAAAAGGATACCTATTGTTGCATTAACAGCCGGGGCCTCAAACGACGACAGAGAGAGATGCCTCAATGCAGGGATGGATGACTATCTCACTAAACCTATCGAACAGAAAGAGCTTGCCGGAATATTGGCAAAATATCTTAAAGGAGAGGAGTCTGTTCAAGAAAGTTTGGAGGGCACAAACATTGACACAAGCCGCCACTTCGATAAAGAAGAGATGATGGCAAGAGTAGACAATAATCAAAATGTTCTCACAGATCTCATAAATGCACTAGAATTGGAGATGGAGTCTACCATTAAAATATTAGAGACAAATCTGATGGATGGGAATCTTGAGAGTGCCAAAAAGATGGCCCATAAGATAAAAGGGATAGCTCTGAATATGAGTTTTAACAACCTCACAGAGATATCCAGATCGCTGGAAAATGCAATTGCCGCCAAAAGACACAACAGGTACGATAAAATGAAAGACCTTGTTAAGGAGTGGGAGATTATCAAAGGGATAATATACCAATAACATTTTCGTTTGGTTGCTCACTTCACACCTCAGCTAAGAAAAGAGGAGATATCACCATAACCTATAGTAACAATCTCTGTGTTGCAATTTCTGTGATATTGTTTAACGAAGATATCTCTGTTTGCGTACTGGATAACGTAACTAAATCCATCTTCACATGCAACTACGCCTTTCATTCTTAATACTCCCTGCGGAACATTTCTCTTTAGCCCCTCCAACCACTCTATGCTCATCTTGCGGGTGGTTCTGAAAACATAAGAGCTGATACCCTCAATTGGTTTAGAGAGCTCTCCCGAAGGGAGTCTCATACAGTTTCTAATTCTGTTCAAAGCGTATGGAGTATCTGTTAATAGAGAGAGGTCGTAACCTTTACACTCAACCGTTTCAAAAAAAGTTGCATATGGGTTTACCCTCTCTGCAATCTCGCGGCATTTAGCCAACTCCTCTTTGGATATATTGTCTGTCCTGTTGATTACAATGTCGTCTGCCACCCTTATCTGATTGTCTAGTGAGGTTATAAGTGTTCTCATCTTAATGTAGTTCAAGGGATCGATTACCGTAACCACTCTATGCAGATAGAATTCATCACTATTGGCCAGAAGAGTCCCTACTGAGAGGGGGTCGGCAAGGCCTGTTGTCTCTATGAGTATAAGTGAAGGGGAGTGCTCTTTAACTATTGTAGATATGCTCTCTCTAAACTTATCGTATAGGCAGACACAAAATATAGACCCTCTGTTAATCTCTGTAAGGTGCATTTTGGTTGAGAGATCTTCCAGTTCAAATGAACCGGCGCCAAACTCGCCAAATTCATTCTGCACAACAGCAACCGGGGTCTCTCTGCCGGCATACTCAACAGCTCTTCTAAGGAGTGTGGTCTTACCGCTGCCCAAAAACCCCGAAATTAGAACAATCTTTGTCTTTTCACTCACCATCTCTCTCGTGTTTAGATATCCACCTCTGCGTTATACTATTAATTAAACCCTCCAAAGGCGGTATAGTTGATTCAAAAAGAGCCTCTCCGTCTATGCATATTGTGGGAATACTCTTTACATTAAGAGCTCTCATCATTGCCAATCCATTAATATCCTTTATTTTATGCTCTTTATAAACTGCCACACCTCCGCTTCTCTCTACCGCCCTTTTAACAGCATCTACCATATATTGGCAAGGCGCACAGGAGAGAGAGTCTAGAGTAACTACATCTATTATAACATTTTGCTCCTTTGAGTAGTTTGGCAACCCAAGTTGCGGAGGGGTGCTCTTCAAGCTTTTTTTAAGCTCTCTTGCCACCTTTCGGGTATACTCATCCATAATAGTGTCTGCAATTGCAATCACATTATGGGGCTTAGAGGAGTATGGCATATCGCACCCCGGGCAAATAATATACCCCCTCTCTCCCCCTTTGTCTAAACAGTCAATAGCATCTGCCATGCACTCCTCTTTGCTCCCAAGTAGTATTGTTGAAGTGAGTCTTAAATTACCACCAAAGCTTATACCTCTCTCAATACAGATCTCTTTTACCAGCTCCAGTGATATATTTTCATCTACCGATATATTATCGGGCATACAACGTGCCATCTCTTCAAGGTTGTGAGTAGCATCGCCGCATACAAAGAAAGAGGATGGTGTCTCACTCTCTCTTAAAAAGGAGAATAACTCAACCATCTCGGGTTTAATCAATGATAGAAAGTGGTCTGTACCAATCTGGCTGGTCATAGGGTCTACAACTGCAATGACATCACAACCGGCTTGAGTATAGTAGTGACTCATAGTTTTAGCAACTTCTGTACAAAAGCGCAAAACACCTCTTACATACTCTTCGTTTATAAGCATCTGCATAAAAATATCTGTGCCCATAAGATGCAAAGCAAGGGTGAATGGCCCTGTTACCAAACCATAAAGAGCAATATCTTTATGCCTATCTCTAAGCAATTTAGCAGCTTCCATAACAATGTAAATCCTCCCTTCATTGGCAGATGGAATATTGAGCTCCTCCAATGTCACTCCCAAACTTAAAGGGTGACTAACAACAGAGGGTGGATTCTCTTTAGCCCAAAGAAGCTTGCAGCCCAACGCCTCTGCCTCCAGCTGTAAGTCAAATACAACCGGAACACCGTCTGCTTTGTAAAGCTCAATAGCTTTAGATACCCCCTCTGCTATAAGAGAAGCGCTTTTTAGATAGCTCTCGGAATCTGCTCCTATAAGAGATCCCGAATGTACCCCCGAAAATGGTACCCAAGGGGCTCTGATTGTATTTTCGCATTTAAAAGCTTTTAATACAAGTGTTTTTCCTCTCTGCTCCTGCATTTTTAAAAGATTTTCTGTTTTGAACAAAATTAGAAATAATAGTGTTTTAATTACACTCTAATTTAACTATCTTTAAATAAAAAAGCTATGAAGATACACGAATATCAGGCAAAACATTTTTTTGACACCTACGGTATTCCCACTGCAGAGGGTGTGGTCTGTAAAAATGTAAACGAGTGTGTAGATGCTTATCACAAACTTGGAGGTGGCACAGTGGTAATCAAGGCGCAGGTTCTTACCGGAGGACGAGGCAAGGCCGGTGGCGTTAAACTTGCCAAAAGTGCAAATGAAGCAGCAGAGAGGGCCGCCTCAATTCTGGGCATGGATATTAAAGGATATGCTGTAGACAGAGTAATGGTTGCCAAGGGTGTAGAGATAGAGAGCGAATACTATATAAGCTTTGTTATAGACAGAAACAGTAAGAGTACGGTACTTATTATGAGTAGAGAGGGGGGTATGGATATAGAGGAGGTTGCTGCTGCATCGCCCGAAAAGATCTTTAAAATAGCAATCGACCCACACACAGGCGTGCCCGATTTTTTGGCAAGAGAGGCTGCATGGTCTCTTTTTAGCAGTTCCAACATTGTTAAGCAAGCGGTACCGCTTATTCAAAATATGTACAGGTTATTCACAGATAAAGACGCCTCCTTGGTAGAGATTAACCCTTTGGTCATTACCGCACAAGGAGAGCTTGTTGCAATAGACGGCAAGATGAATTTCGACGACAATGCTCTCTTTAGACAGCCCGAAGTTGAAGCTCTTTTTGAGCCCACAGATGAGGAGCGTAAGGAGCAGGATGCAAAATCTAAAGGGTTCAGTTATGTTCATCTTGGCGGTAAGATAGGTTGTATGGTTAATGGGGCGGGTCTTGCTATGGCCACTATGGATATGATTAAGCTGTACGGGGGTGAACCTGCAAACTTTCTTGATATTGGGGGAAGTTCAAATCCTGTAAAGGTTATTGAAGCAATGAAACTTTTGTTGGCCGATCCCCAAGTTAATGTAGTATTAATCAATATATTTGGTGGAATTACAAGATGCGACGATGTTGCAAAAGGGCTTATAGAGGCATTCAAATCCATAGATACAAATATACCGGTAGTTATAAGACTTACAGGTACCAACGAAAAAGAGGGAAGAGAGATGCTGCTGGGGACAGCTTTCCACAGCGCTCAATCTATGGGAGAGGCAATCAGAGCGGCTGTTGATCTTAGTAATAGAGAGTAATGCGGTTATTCCAAAAGAGTTATTAATTAGTAAAATATTAAATATGAGCATATTAATAGATAAGAATTCAAGAGTGGCTGTTCAAGGGATAACCGGCAGAGATGGCGGATTCCACGCCTCAAAGATGTTAGCATACCAAACTCGTATTGTGGGAGGCACATCTCCGGGAAAAGGGGGGAGCTTCACCTCGGATAAGATTCCTGTATTTAACACCGTTAAAGATGTAGTAATTAACGAGGGTGCAGATACCTCAATCATATTTGTTCCTGCACCTTTTGTAAAAGATGCAATAATGGAGGCGGCAGATGCCGGAATAAAATTAATAGTTTGTATAACAGAAGGTGTCCCTACTCTGGATGTTGTGTATGCCTACAGGTATGCCTCAGTAAGAGGGGCTTCACTTATAGGTCCAAACTGTCCCGGCCTCATTTCGCCCTCTAAGAGTCTTGTTGGAATTATGCCGGGAAATATCTTTAAGGAGGGCTCAACCGGTGTTATCTCTAGAAGCGGAACTCTCACTTATGAGGTAGTGTACAATCTAACATCCAATGGTATAGGGCAATCTACAGCTGTAGGAGTGGGGGGTGATCCTGTTGTGGGGCTCTACTATATAGAGCTTCTAAAAATGTTCCAGAACGACCCCGAGACAGAGTCAATTGTACTTATTGGAGAGATTGGAGGCGATGCAGAAGAGCAGGCGGCAAAATTCATAAAAGAGAGCATTACAAAGCCGGTGGTGGCCTTTATTGCCGGAAGCTCGGCTCCTGCAGATAAGCGAATGGGGCACGCCGGTGCAATAATATCAAGCGGAACGGGAACGGCAAAGGAGAAAAAAGCCGCATTTGAAGCCGCCGGTGTTCCGGTTGCTAATGAGCCGTCTCAGATCCCCTCGCTGCTTAGTCTCTGAAGGTGACAGAAGAGCAGGTTATCGTCATTATCTCTCAGATGCATCCCGTTTCCCATGCAGTATCTAAAACGGGTGCATTTTTCGCATATACCCTTTTTTGCCCACTCCCTGTTGCGGTATTTCTCATATCTGTTATTCCAAACATCCATAAAGGAGTCTCTATAAATACTCCCCTGGCTTAAGTCTGCCCGTATGCTGGGGCAGGCACCTATTGAGCCGTCGGCCAGAATCCCCGATACGGTTATACCCGCGTTGCACATATAAAAGTTGTCCCTCACCTCTGCCTCGTAACCACCTAAAAATCCTTCACACCCGTATGAGCAATCAATCCTCCCCTCTCGTCTTGTTTGAGCGATAAAGTCCATTAGCTTTCTAAAATCATGTGGTTCAAGTTTAAGTCTTACATCTCCGGCAGCCCTTCCAACGGGAAAGACGGTAAAAAGTCTCCAACTCTTTACCCCCATAGAGATAAGGTACTCTCTAAATCTGTAAAGATGATTTATATTCATAGGTGTGACACACGTTACTACGTCCCACGCAATTTCACCAGAGACCTCTGGACGGCAAAGCAGTTTTACCGCCCTCTCAGCATTTCTGAAGCTCCTGATATCTCCTCTCATGGTGTTGTGTTCTGTCTCAAATCCGTCGAGACTAATGGTCAAGGTATGTAATCCCGACTCTAAAAGAGAGTTTAACCTCCTTTCGTCTAACAACATGCCATTCGTAACAATCCCCCATGGGAAACCCATCTTGTAGAGTTCAAGGCCGCAACTCTCTATATCATCCCGTAAAAGCGCCTCACCCCCTGTGAAGATTATAAGAACATTATTCGGATTTACGGCAGCTCTAATCTCCTCTGCCACCCTTAGAAAATCCGATACAGGCATATCGGAGTCTGCCGCACCCTTTTTGCAATCACTTCCACAATGAATACAGTTAAGGTTGCATCTGAGAGTGCACTCCCAAAAGAGAGCTTTTAACGGATGCTCTTTAATCAGCCGGTCTCTCTGAAATCTAAAGATCTCTAAAGCTGCCCTTCTCCTTAAACCAATGTGTTCACCCTTAAGTTGGTACATCTCTACTGCTCCAACTTGATAACAACATTTTTCTCAACCTCACCGGCGTACCATCTTTTATCTCCACCTTTAAGCTCGCTTTTTAGAACAACAAAACTCTCGGTTTTTGTTTTGTATAATCCGTTTACTGCTCCATCTACATCGGATAGATTTAAAGTAAAGGTTTGATCTTCGGGCCATACATACTCAAACTTTTTAGCAAACTCACCACTGCTGTTAGAGAGCTGATTATAGATATCCATTCTGCTGCTTAGCGGGTTCCCTCTCCTCTCAATAATTACAAGAATCCCGGGAATTGCATCGCCCTGCTGATTAGTTACACGGCCTTTAATGGTGAACTTTGCATGAGGTGTTCCGTATTCCATTCTTGGTTCAATAATATTTTCACAAGATGTGAAGCCCAGCAGAGACAAAGCAGCACTCATAATCCAGGCAGAGACCTTTACATAGTTTTTCTTCATGGTTAATATCTTTATTACTAGATGCTAAAAAGTGTAATTTCGCTGCAATGAATATAAAAAAAGCCGGAAATATATCCGGCTTTATAATAAGAGAACACACTTACAGTTATTCAGCTGCAGCAGTTGCGTCTACAAAAGTCCTTCCCGCAAGCTCCTTGTCTAGCATATACAGTGCTGCACCATTGTCTCCAACCAGTTTAATCTGATCTATGAGGGCCAGTGCACTCTCCTCCTCCTCTGCCTGCTCATCTATAAACCACTGAAGCATGTTTGCAGTAGCATGGTCGCGCTCCTTTAAAGCCACTTCGTAGCAGTTGTGAATCATATCTGTAACTTTGCACTCATGCTCGTAAGTACTTTCAAATATCTCTTTAATACCTTTCCACTCTGTTTCAACCTTTGCAATGGGCTCAAGTTTAACCTCTCCTCCTCTTGATATTACATAATCAAATAGTTTGAGTGCATGTGAAACCTCCTCTTGATACTGAACTCTCATCCAGTTTGCAAAACCGCTCAAACCTTTTTGTGCCAGATAGGCCGACATGGAAAGGTATAGATATGCACTCCAAAACTCTGCGTTAATCTGTTTGTTCAGGATATCCTGTACATCTTTTTTGAATCTCATAATTTATCTATTTAGAAATTTATAATTATTAATAATATTGGTAATAAAGAGCTGCAAAAAATTTGCCAAAGAGCTCTTAACTATCACTTTTATCAGGTAGTCTGAAGCTAAAAACAGATCCTACATCTACTTGCGACTCTAACCATATCTCTCCGCCCAAAAGGGATACAAACTCTTTAACAATAGACAGCCCCAGCCCTGTACCTCCGTACACCCTGTTTTTATTACCCTCTACCTGTGTGAACCTCTCGAATATCTTAGATTTGTTCTCATCTGAGATACCTATGCCTGTGTCCTTTACAAAGAAAACCAGTGAGCCGGGCTCCTCTTTAAACCCAAGCTCAACATATCCGGTATGGGTGAACTTAATAGCGTTGTTTACAAGATTAATAATGATCTGCTGAATTTTTAATCTGTCTGAATTAAACAATCTGATGTCTAAATCGGGGATTGTCAGTTTGATCTCAATCGGATTGGGTTGCTTAGAGAAGAAGGTGTGAATCTCTTTCATTGTGGAGATAAGGTCGAAAGATTCATTATAAATATTCATCTGTCCCGCCTCTAACTTAGCCATATCCATAACATCGTTAATTGTGTAAAGGAGTCTGGTGGCACTCGAATTGATTATGGCGGCATACTCTTTCAGCTCTACTAACTCTGTCTCGGCAAGATCGGAGTGTAGAATATCTGAAAACCCGATAATCCCATTTAGGGGAGTTCTAAGCTCATGACTCATATTGGCCAGGAAGGCGGTTTTAAGTCTGTCGCTCTGCTCTGCCTGCTCTTTTGCCTCCTTTAATTTGTTGAAATTGGTGAGTTTCTCAATAAATGTACCTATGTAATTTGCGAAGATCTCAAAAAGAACAAGGTCCTCTTCGTTATAGGTTTGTTCGTTATGATAATCCTGTACGGCAGCAACCCCGATAACCTCCTTATGGGTAGAGTCGAGCAGAGGGGCGCCCATCCACACCGGAGAGTACTCCCCATAGTACTTTAAAGGATATATAGCTCTTATCTCCTTTTCACTCTCCTTGTTAATCAACATTCCCTTTCCATATACTCTGATAAAATCAGTTAGAGAGTTCTCCAGAGATTCCAGCTCGCTACTCTCTATGTTGTCATACTCGTCTATATAGTAAGGAAAGTTGTACTTGTTCTCCCTTTTATGATACAATGCAATATAAAAATTATCTGCCCTTATGAGTCTCTTCATATGAAAATGAACCTTTTCCAAAAAAGACCTAAGATCATGATCTTCTAAAGACAACCTAGAAAGATAAAGAAGTACATCTTGAAGCTCCCTCTTCTTATATTTAACCGTAACATCTCTTATTATGGCGCCTACGCCTATTCTCTCTTTAGATAGAGAGATAGGAAACTTAACAGTCTCGGTAACTTTGTCGTTATAGACCTCTTCAAATGAGATTATCTCCATCTTCTTAAGAACCTCTTTATCGTAAGATTCATAGTTCTTTGCCATCTCGGGGTTGAAAATTTGGGAGTCATTCATCCCAACCAGCTCCTCTTTACTCTTATTTAACTCTGTACAATATTTCTGATTTGCAACTACATAATTGAGATTTTCGTCCTTCATAAACATCATGTCGCTATTCTGATTTATGAATGACTCATATCTTGCCTCGCTCTCCTCCAGCTCCCTTTTTACTTTATGGTTATTCATCCTGTTTATAAGCATTCTTCCAACAAGCACAGAGAATATAGGGTAAACCGTTAGAATAGGTATTGCCATCCGCTTGAATGTAACCATTCTATTCTCCTCTCCCAAAACAAGAAACACAGAGAGCAGCATAATTGCGTGAGCAATCACACTTACAATAATCAAATCTCTCATGTAGTGCCCCTTCCTCCAGCCCGGTTTGAATCGTTTCCACAACAGTCCGCTGGCTGCAGATGTGATAATAACCGCAATTCCCATCCACATACCCGAACCTCCAAGATATACTCTGTATGCGGCAGATATGATTGTAGCAACCACAGTTGTGAGCGACCCAAAAAAGAGGCCGGCGTTAAGAAGCAAAACACTTCTGGTATCAAAGATAAGACCATCTGCCAGCTTCCAAGGTGTAACCATAAGCAGAACAGATATAAAACCTACAATTATACCGGCAAAAACCCTGTTTCTCTTTTTCCTGAATACACTCTCACTCGTCCATATAACATCATAGATAAGTGTGAATGCAAGCAAAAACGCCACATTCTGTAATAGCCCCGTTAAAAGTGAGTTGCTCATACAGCTGCCTTAGTTCTATAAATCTGTTAAATCATATAAAGGTAAAAAAATATAGGAAAACTACAGGTAAAATGGTAATAATTTTTAATCCCCAATTTAAATTGCTAATTTTAAAACCATGAAAACCATACTTTCTATAGACGGAGGGGGTATAAGAGGAGTAATCCCCGCTTATGTACTGGCATACATAGAAAAACTGCTTATAATAAAGAGTGGAGACAATAATATCAGAATTGCCGATTGTTTCCAACTCCTTTCGGGCACATCTGCAGGTGGTATTCTAACCGCCCTTTACTTAACATGTGAAAAAGATAATACTGGTGCTGTAAGGCCAAAATACACGGCCCCGGAAATCTGCTCTCTTTTTGAAGAGCTGGGCCCGGCGTTGTTTAAACGATCGTTTGGGTACTGGATAAAATCATGCGCGGGACTAACAAGAAGCCGGTACAATGAAGATGCTCTCTACCATTTCTCAAATAAAATTTTTGGAGATGCATACATTTCGGAGGCCATGAAAGATTGCCTTATTACAGCTTACGATCTGGGTAGCCGTAAAGCTCTGCTGTTTAGCAGATACTCCACTTTAAAATACGGCAAAACCGCAGATTATAAAATGTGCGACATTGTGAGGGCAACCTCTGCTGCCCCCTCCTATTTCATTCCTGCATTAATAAAGGCAAGAGATAATAGTGAAAGGCATCTGGTAGACGGCGGTGTTTATGCGGGAAATCCGGCAATGTGCGCCCTTGTAGAGTCGGTCAAATTGTGGCCTCAGATGAGTTACGAAAACCGGTTTATGCTATCGTTGGGATGCGGAAAGGTGATAAAACCTTACCACTACCATAAGACCAAAAGGTTTGGTTACCTTCACTGGCTTCACCCTATTTTAGACATATTAATGTCTTCTGTATCTGAGACTGTAAACTATCAGGTTCAACAGCTGTTTGCAGTGAATGGTGTACCCGAAAACTTCATTAGGATAGACCCGCCGATTCTTACTGCCGACAGCAGGATTGACAACGCAAGCAGAAATAATATGAAAAAGCTCCACTCTGCTGCTCAGAATTTTATAGATCACAATCAAATTGTGCTGGATAAGCTGTGCGATACTCTGTTGAAAAGTTTAGAAAAAGATAGTAAAAAAGATTAAATTTGTACTAATTATCAATTTTTTAATACTCTTTTCATGTTCATCGCCATAGATTTTGACGGAACAATTGTAAAACATCGCTTTCCCGAGATTGGAGAGGAGATTCCATTTGCAATAGAGACTCTTAAACTTATTCAATCTGAGCTCAAACACAACCTAATCCTCTGGACAGTAAGAGAGGGCGAGCTCTTAGATGCTGCCGTTGCCTTCTGTAAAGAGAGGGGACTCAACTTTTATGCAGTGAATAAGAACCACCCCGAAGATGCACAAACTACGGGTCCAAGAAAACTGGTTGCAGATATGTTTATAGACGATCGTAACTTTGGGGGTATGCCCGACTGGGGATTCATCTACAACACTCTTAAAGAGAGGGGGGAGGATTGCTTCACCACAGATATATTTACGAACAGGTTCTCTACTCCAAAGCCCAAGAAGAGGGGGCTGTTCAGAAGGTAGTTTGTAGATTCTTTTTGCTATATTTACATAAACTTAAAGCTAATGAAAGGTATCGTTTTAGCCGGTGGTTCCGGCACAAGGTTGTACCCTATAACAAAAGGGGTATCAAAACAGCTCTTACCAATTTACGATAAACCAATGGTTTACTACCCAATCTCTGTTCTGATGCTTGCGGGTATAAGGGATATCCTAATAATCTCCACACCTTCAGACCTTCCGGGATTTAAAAGACTACTGGGAGACGGCAGTGACTACGGAGTAAACTTCTCATACGCAGAGCAACCATCTCCCGACGGCCTTGCTCAGGCTTTCATCATTGGCAAAGAGTTTATTGGAGACAACGCTGCCTGCCTGGTGCTGGGAGACAACATATTCTACGGTCAGTCGTTCTCGGGAATGCTTGCCGAAGCTGTAAAAGATGCAGAGGAGGGCTCCATGGCAACTGTATTCGGTTATTATGTAAACGATCCTCAGCGTTACGGAGTTGCAGAGTTCGACAACACCGGAAAGGTGCTAAGTATAGAGGAGAAGCCGGCTGAGCCAAAAAGCAACTATGCGGTTGTAGGTCTATACTTCTATCCCAACAAAGTTGTAGAGGTGGCTCACAAAATCAAACCCTCTGCAAGGGGCGAGCTAGAGATTACTACTGTTAACCAGGAGTTTCTAAAAGACCAAGAGCTCAAGGTTCAGCTACTGGGCAGAGGTTTTGCATGGCTCGACACCGGCACCCATGACTCTCTGTCTGAGGCATCATCTTTCGTAGAGGTAATAGAGAAGAGGCAAGGTCTTAAGGTAGCATGCCTTGAGGAGATTGCATTCAACAAAGGGTGGATAGATTCCAAACGTCTGCTAGAAATAGCCGCACCAATGTCAAAAAACCAATATGGTCAATACCTGATTGAATTAACTAAAAGCAAGAGATAGTATGAATGTAATAAAAACCTCCATTCCGGAGGTTCTTTTAATTGAGCCCAAAGTGTTCTACGATACCAGAGGTTACTTTATGGAGTCTTTCTCGCAGCAAAGATTCGTCGAAGCTGTTTTTAATACTCAGTTTGTTCAAGACAACGAATCGAGCTCGTCATATGGGGTGCTTAGGGGGCTTCACTATCAGACAGGGCCTTTTGCACAGAGCAAACTGGTTAGGGTTGTGAGTGGAAGGGTGCTCGATGTAGCAGTTGACTTAAGGGCTGGTTCTCCAACATTCGGCAAGTATGTTTCTGCCGAGCTGACTGCCCAAAATAAGCTTATGATGTTTATACCCAGAGGTTTTGCTCACGGTTTTGTGGTACTGAGCGATGAGTGTATTTTTCAGTACAAATGTGATAATTACTACTCTCCGGCTCATGAGAGTTCGGTTAGATGGGACGATATAACTATCAATATAGACTGGAGAATCCCCGAAGAAGATATCATTCTCAGCGATAAAGACAAAAATCACCCCGATCTTAATAACGCAAAACTATTCGATTATAACACCGATTTATATCTATAATGACAAAAGTTATCAAGATATTAGTTACCGGAGCTAATGGTCAGCTGGGGAGTGAACTTCGCAGATTATCGCAAACCGGTTACAAAAAGGGGGAGTGGAGCCCTCTCTTTATATTTACAGATCAGGCAGAGTTAGATATCACCGACAAAATTTCTGTAATGAGATTTATAACCGAGAGTGGAGTAGATGTGATAATTAACTGTGCAGCATATACCGCAGTAGATAGAGCCGAGGATGATGTTCAGCTGTGCACATTGGTAAATGGAACCGCTCCCGGAGTGCTTGCCCACGCAGCAAACGAAACCGGAGCAACTCTTGTTCATATCTCAACCGACTATGTTTTTGACGGGCAGGGCCCCAGACCATACAAAGAGGAGCACAAAACCTCTCCGGTAAGTGTTTACGGGAAAACCAAACTCTCGGGTGAGATCAAACTATCTGAGGGTTGCAACAATTACTACATAATTAGAACCTCATGGCTATATTCAATTTATGGTAATAACTTTCCAAAGACCATACTAAAACTTGCAGGTGAAAGGGAGAGTCTTAATGTTGTCTTCGATCAGGTGGGCACGCCTACTTATGCTGCCGATCTTGCAGAGGCAATTTTGGAACTACTTATTAACCGGTCGCCTTACGGCACTTACCACTACTCAAACGAAGGGGTATGCTCATGGTACGACTTTGCATTAGAGATTACTAAACTTGCAGGTTTAAATTGCAAAATAAATCCCGTAACCAGCGAAATGTTCCCAACAAAAGCGGTAAGGCCTCCATTTTCGGTTTTAAATAAAGATAAATTTAAAAAAGCCACACCTGCTTCTATCCCTCACTGGAGAGACTCTTTAAAACGATTCTATACACAACTAGTTAAAAACAGCGAATAAAAATGAGACGAAACATACTAATCACAGGCGGAGCAGGGTTTATCGGTTCACATCTGGTACGATTGATGGTTAACAGATACCCCCACTACAATATTATAAACCTCGACAAACTCACATATGCGGGTAATCTCAATAACTTGAGAGATATAGAAAACATGCCCAACTATAGCTTTATAAAAGAGGATATATGCAACTATAGTGCAATAGAGGAGATAGTGAAGAGCTATAATATCAATGGGATAATACACCTTGCGGCAGAGTCGCATGTAGACCGGTCCATTAAAGATCCATTCTCATTTGCTCAGACAAATGTTATGGGAACACTCTCTCTGCTCCAGGCAGCAAAAAATTTCTGGGGAAGCAACGAGGGGGGAGGATTTGATGGTAAACTATTCTATCACGTCTCTACAGATGAGGTTTACGGCTCGCTTCAAAACGATGGAACCTTCTTTACAGAGGAGACAAAATACGACCCTCACTCTCCCTACTCTGCCTCAAAAGCATCGAGCGACCACTTTGTACGGGCCTATATGGACACCTATAAACTCCCGGTTGTTATATCTAATTGCTCAAACAATTACGGCAGTTACCAGTTCCCCGAAAAACTGATTCCGCTATTTATAAACAACATTCGAAACAAAAAGCCGCTTCCGGTTTACGGTAAAGGAGAAAATGTAAGGGATTGGCTATATGTAGAGGATCATGCCGAGGCCATAGATCTTATATTCCATAAGGGGAGAGTTGGTGAAACGTACAATATCGGGGGCTTCAATGAGTGGAAGAACATAGATCTTATTAAGGTGATAATTAAGACAGTAGACAAAATGCTAGGCCACCCTGAAGGCCATAGTCTCTCTCTTATAACCTATGTTACAGACAGAGCAGGCCACGATTTGCGATACGCAATTGACTCCTCTAAACTGCACAACCAACTGGGGTGGAGTCCGTCTCTTCAATTTGAGGAGGGCATTGAGAAGACTGTAAGGTGGTATCTGAATAATCAGGAGTGGCTAGATAATGTTACCTCTGGAGATTATCAGAAATACTACTCTCAAATGTACCATAACAGATAACCAAGTGTTTGTATGGAAGATAAGAAGATAATCATAGATGACAATCTGCTCGATGGAATTTGCAACCGGGCATTGGAGTCTCAAAGGTTAAGGATGAACTTTAACTTCCACAACTCTCCCGAGTCACCTGCCCAAAAACTTTTAAACGCTCTTCAACCGGGAACACTCATACCAATCCACAGACACAGGCACACAGCCGAGACATATATTGTGTTAAGGGGAGCCATAAGGGTACATATGCATGATAATAAAGGAGAAGTAGTATCTTCACATCTGCTGGATCCCTGTGAAGGTGTTTATGGGATAGAGATTCCTGCAGGCACTTTTCACTCTTTGGATGTTATTGATAGGAACACAGTTATATTCGAGGCCAAAGATGGTCCATACTTTCCAACTCCCGAAGAAGATATTATAGTTATTTGAATAAGGTGGCACATTTTATGTATATTTGCCGGATATTTAAAGTTAAGAGTTTGTGAAGAATTTTGCATTAATCGGTGCTGCGGGTTATATCGCACCTCGTCATATGAAGGCCATTAAAGATACCGGAAACGATCTTTGTGCCGCCTACGATGTTTTTGACTCTGTTGGGATTGTAGACTCCTACTTCCCAAAATGCTCTTTTTTCACTCAATACGAACTCTTTGAAAGGCATGTCGCAAAAATGAACATCAACGCAATCAAACGCGACGATGGTAACTGCTGCGGAAAGCTGGATTATGTATCTATATGTACACCAAACTATCTGCACGATGCCCATATCAGATTTGGGCTCAGAGCAGGAGCAGATATTATTTGTGAAAAACCTCTTGTTCTCAACCCATGGAACATAGATGCTCTTAAAGGTGTTGAGAGAGAGACCGGCAAAAGAGTCTACAATGTTTTGCAGTTAAGACTTCACAGTGCCATAATTGACCTTAAAAAAAGAGTTGAGAGTGCTCCTCAGGACAAAATCTTCGATGTAGACCTTACATATATCACATCCAGAGGTAACTGGTATTATACCAGTTGGAAGGGTGATGTGAGAAAAAGCGGAGGTGTTGCAACCAACATTGGAGTGCACTTTTACGATATGTTGGCATGGGTGTTCGGCAAAGTAAAAGGAAATATTGTGCATGTCTCATCGCACGACAGAGTGGCAGGTTTTTTGGAATTTGAAAGGGCTCGTGTAAGATACTTTTTAAGTATCAATTACGACACTCTCCCGCAAAGTGCTAAGGAGGCAGGAAAAAGAACCTACAGATCGTTAATGATGGAGGGTAGTGAAGTGGAGTTTTCCGACGGTTTTACCGAGTTACATACCGACTCATACAGAAATATTCTGGATGGCAACGGCTTTGGGCTGGATGAGGCCAGGAATTCAATAGAGATTGTTCACGATATTAGATACGCAAAACCAATCGGTCTTAAAGGTGAGTACCATCCGTACGCCTCTCTTGAGAGTACTGCTCACCCTTTTGGATGGCTATAAGCCGGTTTTGAAAATTGAAGAATAGAAAAAAATATAAAATTGGAAACAACAAAAAGATTTGCCTTAATGGGAGCCGCCGGCTATATTGCCCCCCGACATCTCAAGGCAATAAAGGAGACGGGCAATAATCTGATTGCTGCAGTCGATCCGTTCGACAGCGTGGGTATAATGGACAGCTATTTCCCCGACTGCTCTTTTTTCAAGGAGTTCGAGCTCTTCGACCGACACCTCTCTAAACTTAAGGCTGAGGGTAAGAGTACCGACTATCTTTCGGTATGCTCCCCCGACTATATGCATGATGCCCATATCAGATACGGTTTAAAGATTGGTGCCAATGTTATTTCGGAAAAACCATTGGTTTTAAACCCATGGAATCTGGATGCTCTCGAAAAGGCAGAGGGAGAGAGTGAGGGTCGAGTATTTACAATCCTCCAAATGAGATATCATCAAACCATTCTAGATCTTAAAAAACTTGTAGATGAGGGCCCTGCAGACAAAGTCTACAACATGGATCTAACCTACATAACCTCCAGAGGAAACTGGTTCTATACCAGCTGGAAGGGAGATGTTCACCGTAGCGGAGGAATTGCAACAAACATAGGTATTCACTTCTACGATATGCTCCACTGGATATTCGGTGAGGTAAAGAAAAACGTGGTTCACGTAAAGACTCATGACAGGGTTGCAGGTTTTATTGAGTTTGAAAGAGCGCGGGTAAGATACTTTTTAAGTATAAACGCCGACACTCTGCCAGAAGAGATTCTTGCAAAGGGTCAGAGAATTTTTAGATCGTTCAATCTGGAGGGAAAGGAGATAGAGTTCACCGACGGCTTCACAGACCTGCATACCGAATCTTACAAAAGGATTCTCGAAGGCGATGGTTTTGGCATAAAAGAGGCCCGAAAATCTATTCAAATTGTTTATGATATTCGCAACTCGGTTCCGGTTGGGCTTACAGGAGATTACCATCCGTTCGCTTCAAAGAAGATTGCCTCTCACCCATTCGGTTGGTAGAAAGGCAAATATTGCTGCTCGCTGAACAAAAGAGCGTTTAAATATGTTTATCTGTATTGATAATATTTGAAATATTATAGATACAGATTTTTTTATGTCAGAGAACAAGAGTACAATAAAAAGGGAGCTCCCCGTAATAGGGATGAGTTGTGCCTCGTGTGCGGCAGGAGTAGAGAAGAGGTTAAACACCAGTAAAGGGGTAAAGAGTGCCTCAGTAAATTTTGCGTCGGGAACTGTTCTGATTGAGTTCGATCCTTTACAGACTACTCTTTCAACACTCAAGGATAATGTAGAGGAGATAGGTTTTCAATTGCTTACCCACAACCCGCAAGAGTCGAGGGAGCAGATGGAGCAGATGGAGCGGGAGAGCTATAAAAGACTTAAGAGTCGTACTGTTTTTGCATGGATATTCTCAATGCCGGTAATGATAATATCTATGGCCTTTATGCACGATCCCCGCTGGAACATACCCCTTATGATAATCTCATTTCCAGTTATAGCTATCTTTGGAAGAGATTTTTTCGTCAAAGGGTACAAGGCAGTTTTAAGAGGGGCAGCCACAATGGACACCCTGGTTGCACTTAGCACATCTATAGCATTTATATTCAG
>CAYYAM010000019.1:37276-40832 GCA_964469965.1 uncultured Muribaculaceae bacterium
CAATTGTCATAAAACCCGGAGAGAAGATACCTGTAGATGGGGTAATCGGTGACGGGAACTCATACATAGACGAGAGTATGATAACAGGAGAGCCCATACCGGTATTTAAAAACGAGGGGCAAAAGGTACTTGCCGGAACAATAAACCAAAAAGGTAGCTTTACAATTATTGCCCAAGAGGTTGGTGAAGGCACCCTTTTAGCCAGAATAATTCAGGTGGTTAGAGAGGCACAGGGCAGTAAAGCGCCGGTACAGAAGATTGTAGATAAGATTGCATCTGTATTTGTTCCTGTAGTTATTGGAATTTCACTAATAACATTTATCGTTTGGATGGTTGCAGGAGGCACCGATTATTTTGCCAAAGCAATACTATCGGCAGTATCTGTGCTGGTAATAGCATGCCCCTGCGCACTCGGCTTGGCAACACCCACTGCTCTTATGGTGGGAATAGGAAGAGGGGCAAAAGAGCATATACTCATCAAAGATGCAACAGCACTTGAGCAGATGAAGATGGTAGACACAGTTGTTTTAGACAAAACAGGAACCCTTACAGAGGGGAAACCTATTGTCAATCACTGGATATGGCTAAACCCCAACACTACCCAACCAGAAAAAGAGAGTCTGCTTAATGCCATCTTTACACTTGAAGAGATGTCGGAACATCCACTTGCCTCTGCAGTAACAAAATATATAGAGAGTATTCACACTATACAAAGGGTTAATCTAAACAAATTCAACAACATCACCGGAGAGGGTGTTGAGGCAAACCTCAATGGCACTCTTTACTATGCCGGCAGCAGAAAAAGGTTTCCTTTGTTAAACTCCCCGCTTTTAGATAAGGTGTGGCAAGAGGGAAACTCCATTGTGATTTTTGCAGAGAATAACACACCGATTGCGGCAGCTGCTCTCTCAGATAAGATAAAAGAGAGTTCGGCCAAAGCTGTTCAAGAGCTGCACAGGCTTGGTATAGAGGTTCATATGCTTACAGGTGATAACGAAAAAAATGCATCTGTTACTTCTGCTGCCTTAGGAATTGATAGTTTTCTATCCTCTGCACTACCTCACGAGAAAGAGAATTACATAACGGCACTCAAAAGCCAAGGGAGAGTTGTTGCTATGGTGGGCGACGGAATAAACGATACTCAGGCGCTTAGCCGCGCCCACGTGAGTGTTGCAATGGGAAAGGGAACAGACATTGCAATGGATGTAGCCATGATGACCTTAATAACATCCGATCTTCTTCTGCTCCCAAAAGCAATTGAGCTTTCCCGTAAAACAGTTTTACATATAAGGCAGAATCTTTTCTGGGCCTTTATCTATAACTTGGTGGGGATTCCAATAGCTGCGGGGGTCCTTTATCCATTCACGGGAGTGCTTCTAAACCCAATGATTGCTGCAGCGGCAATGGCTTTCAGCTCGGTTTCGGTTGTTCTTAACAGTTTAAATATCCAAAAATAATATCTATGAGCGAATTAATTAACAATTCAAGCAAGAGAAAAGAGCTTTTGAAACACATGATTCTAGAGCTTCACAAAGGCGAGGCCCCCGATGCCGTTAGAGCCAGGTTAAAAGAGCTATTAAAGTCTATCCCATATAACGAAGTTGTTGAGGTAGAGCAACAACTCATCTCCGAAGGTCTGCCAGAAGAGGAGGTTCTTAAGTTCTGCGACATCCACAGCGCAGTATTGGAGGGCTCTATAGACTCTCACACCATTGAGGTTCCAGAGGCACATCCAATAGATACTTTAAAGAAAGAGAATAGAGAGGTGGAGAAGATAACAACCTTGGTTAAGGAGATATTTAACTCTGTTCCCTCAACACCAAAAGAGAGCGAGGGGGAGGTTATCCCTAAAATGGTTCTAAAACTTAAGGGGCATTTCAACTCGTTATGGGATCTAGACAAGCACTACAAAAGAAAAGAGTATCTTCTTTTTCCTTTTCTTGAGAAAAACGGCATTACAGGCCCTCCAAAGGTGATGTGGGGAAAGCACGACGAGATTAGAGAGCAGCTTAAGGCATCGCGAGAAGCTCTCTCACAGGGAGAAATATCGAGCAAAGAGGAGTTAATGAGCGTAATTGTGCTGTTGTTGGGGCCTGCGATAGATGCTGTAGACAGTATGATAATGAAGGAGGAGGAGATTCTTATGCCAATGTGTATGGAGAAATTTACAGAGGAGAACTGGTATCAGATCTATATGGAGACTCCGGTCTATGGCTACTGTCTGTATGACACCAGGGCGGAGTGGAAACCGGATATCCATCTCGAAAGAGCCGGTTCTGCTGTTGGAGCAGAGGGGTTCTCCTACTCAGAGGGTACTGCAATCAGACTCTCCTCGGGAAGTTTCGATATGAAAGAGTTAGAGGCGCTCTTTGTAACCATCCCTATAGATATCACCTATGTAGACGCCAATGATAAGGTGAAATTTTTCTCACATAGCCCCAACAGGGTCTTTGAGAGAAATAGATCGATATTAGGGAGAGATGTAAGGTTGTGCCATCCTCCAGGAAGCGTGAATATTGTAGAGCAGATTCTTGAGGACTTCAAAAGTGGAAAAGAGAATAAAGCAAAATTCTGGCTTTCAAATTTTATGGGCAGATTTGTATATATTGAGTATACAGCATTGAGAGGGAAAGATGGCGAGTACCTTGGGGTTATTGAGGTTACACAAGATATATCGGAGTTCAGGAAGCTGGAGGGAGATCAAAGGCTTCTTTCGTACTCACAAAAGTAACCACTCACTCCATAAATCAAGAAAGAGATGAAGCCAATAACCTTTCAAACAAAAATTTATGAAATACTGGAAGAGTATCCTCAGTTGGAGGATACTCTTATGCAGTTATCTCCCGCTTTTGCAAAACTGAAGAACCCGATTCTTCGTAAAACCATTGCTCGAGTAACTTCGCTTGAACAAGCGGCTGCAATTGCCGGTATAGAGGCGGGCGAAATGGTCCAAAAGCTTAGAGTTGCAGCGGGATTAGGGGCTTTGGAACCCCAATCTGGCGTTTGGAATCAGATACCGGCAGAACAGCCCGAATGGTTCTCAGAGGCCATGGTAAAAGAGAGGTTTCACGCAACAGCTATGATAGAGAGTGGACAGGTTCCAATGTCTCTTATACTTTCAAAGGCAAAAACACTTTCTAAGGGGGAGATCCTTGAGTTTTCCACACCTTTTCTTCCTGTTCCTATTCTTGAGCTACTCTCTTCTAAGGGGTTCGGGGTGTGGAGCAAAAAACCCGAACTAGAAGGCGAACCCTACCATAATTTTACAACACCTCTTTAGTTAGAGAGTATAAATAGCTGAAATTTGAGTATATTCACTCAAATTTACACAGATGAAGAGAGTATCTATAATAGGCGGGGGTCTGTCGGGTTTGTCGGCTGCCTGTTATCTTGCTAAAGAGGGGTATGAGGTTACGATTTACGAAAAACTCCCCACAGTTGGTGGTAGAGCTAGAGTTTTTGAAAATGGAGGTTTTAAATTCGATATCGGTCCAACCTTTTACTGGATGCCCGATATCTTCGAACGCTTTTTTTCCGATTTTAATAAGAGAGTATC
>CAYYAM010000020.1:0-24368 GCA_964469965.1 uncultured Muribaculaceae bacterium
TATCTCTTTATTTACAACTATGCTCTCATCCTTAACGCAAGACCATAGATAGTCAACTCCGTTGCTAAGGGGGTGGGAGAGGCCGTTATTAAAATCCATTTTTGTATCTCTATTCAGTGCAATAGAGTAGAAGTCGTAGTATCCCGATGTGAGAAAGAGTGATTGGCCGTTTATTGGTGTTAGTTTTCCGTCAAGATCCAATGTAGTATAGTAAGGGGTGTCAAAGAGTGCCTTTTTTTTTGTAGGATCGTTGCCTGCATAGTAAGTGTATATACTACTCTTGTAGTTGGTGTAAGTTTGTTTTGCCCCTTTTGTCAACGGAATCTCACCAACAAATGTTACACATTTAAGATTGTTCTCCCATTGATTACCACTGCACCTGCAGCTTCTCTCCTGAGTACAGGAGAGAAGCATCGCCGATGCCGAGAGTATTATAATTGCTTGAAAAATAATCATAATCATTGCTCTGTTAGAGTGATTCCGCTTATTGATTGAGTTGTCCAATCTTCTATTTGAGTGCCCGAAAATGTTAGTGATGTTGCAGTAACACTAAGAGAGATTGTGTACAGAGTTCCTCCGCTGTACGCTTGTGATGGAAGTGTGGCTGTATATATTTTATTCTCAACAGATACACCTCCAATAAGGGCATTTATCGATATCTCTATATCTATATTTTTTGTGATTAGTGGCAACATTATTATGCTTCCTTTGTTCCCGCTGTGATTCATAATAGATAAAACATCTGTTGCAGTAGATGGGGTAATTTCTCCGGTTGAGAGCTCCATCACTGTTTGAGCTTGTGGTTTAGATGGAGTTATTTTAATATAGTTAACAGTTACCGAAGATACTCCGCTCCCCTCTTTAATCTCGATTTCTATTGCTGTTGCTTTGTGGAAGTAGTTAAAAGTTACAACTCCCCCTTCATTTACAGAGGCGTGTTTTGCCCACAGATAATCAGTTCCATTGTTCAATGGCTCGCTGACACCTGATGTAAATGAAATACCTTCTGCATTGGAGCTGTTTTTAGATACTGAATAGAAGTCATAACTCCCTTTAGGTAGGTATAAAGGGTTGGATGGATTTAATACCCCACCACCCGTAGATGTAGCTTCGAGTGGTGTACCGGGAGTCATATTGGCTGTAGATGGAGAATCACCTGCTTTATATGCAAATATTTTTACCTTATTACCTACCGGAAATATTGTTGCCTTAGTAGGCAGATGGTTATATCTTGCCAAAAAACTTACAGATTCATTTGAGGTGTACGTCTCTCTTGATATGCACGATACAATTGTAAAAAAAGCACAAAGTGCTAAAATTGAAATTCTTTTCATTTCATTTAATTTTAAGTAGTTAGTATTTATTGGATTAGCGCTATCCCTCCACATATTATATCCTCCCAATCGCTTATACCGGAACGCAGGTACTTCAGCTCTTTTGGTGTAATCTCAAAATAAAGTCTGCACACATCTCCGGGCTTGATATCTTTATCCAAGAAAAGAGAGCTTTTTAACACTATTGTGCGTTTTTCTACTTTATCATAAAGTGTTACTTTAACATACACCATGTTGTTTTTGGTTATCGGCACACAGAAATAACCGTAATAACCCAGATCAGAAAAAAATTGGCAATCATCAAAAAAGTCGCTTTGTTTATTTGCTCCTCTAACCAAACCGTTTTTTATGTTAATATGACAAACCGAATCATTGGGAGGAGTTATCTCGGCTCTCTGAATTAAATATCTGTATTCATCACTTTTTGATACGGATAGATGCAATAAAATGAGTGAGTTAATCAAGTTGTATTTAAACGTTACAACGTTGTTGTTAAGCTTAATTACCTCTCTGCTCACTCGTGAATAAAAGTAGCTTCTGCCGTTTACCAGCTCAATAGTATCGCTATTTTTAAATAATATATCCTCCGATAGTAATGTAGAAAAAATATACTTACCGGGGAGCAACCTAGACTCCGTTGTCGATATCAATTTATTACTTGCAGCAGGTCTGATCATGCCAATGTAACTCTCATTTTCTAAAGCATCTTTACTATTAATATATGCAATTGCCCTATAATCTCGCCCGTATTGAGCTGTGTCTTTATCGTAAAATGTGACTCTATATTTACCGTATCCCGGACAATCGGTGCTCATCTCGTTAATACAAGAGGTGTTCATTAAGATGATCCCAAATACATTCAATAGAATTATTGGTATTTTTCGAATATTATATTGTTTTCTCTCTCTAACCATGGCCCCTTAATAATTGTTACTTTATAATCATTACCTCTATTTATTGTTATATCTGCAGTGTATAAAACTCCTCCCACAAAGGGGCCCGGTATGTTGGCAATTAGTGTTTTATCGTGAAAATCCAACCCATTGTTCTTACCTGAGATATTCAGTTCCAGAATCATATCTTTCGCAAATGGAATGGTGTATAGAATTATTGTATTGCCGGGATTTTCTATTAGCAACTCCTCTTTTTCAGAGCTAATATTTACTATCTTTTTTTTGTATATATCTATGTATGAACCATCTGCTGTTTCGTAGATGGCTCTTACACGATTTAATCTCATATTTGTAACATCATCTCCCTCTAAAAGTGAGATTATAAATTTTACCGAAACTCTGGATAATGAAAATTCAATTTTTTTGTTACTCTCTATATTTACAGAACCTATATAAGAGAGGAGGTAGATCGATCCTTGTTTAAGTGGATACACAGAGTGCTCATTTACACTAAAAGGACCGCAATTAATAGACTCCTCTGTCAAAGAGAAAAAGTCATATAGACCACTCTCTATTGCTACACTTTTTTCTGTGATAATTGAACCCGAAGTGCCCGACTCGGCAAAAAGTGTTTGAAAGTGACCGGTATCTGAAATGCACTTGTAACCTATCAAGATTTTAGAACCGGGAGTAAGGAATGATGCTTTTGTAAATGGGTTAACAGCAGCATTAAAGCTTATTAAGTTTTTCTTCTCATCAACAGCGTACCGTTCTGTAGTACACCGATACAAAACCAGGGTAAATGCCACTGATAGAAAAATTGTTATGACTCTCTTTACGTACATAATTTTATCGCCTGCTCCACAAAGCTAGGATCTAAAATATGAGTATAAAGAGCTGGAATGTAGATTTATATAAAACAATCTCTCCTTTATTTATTACTACATTTTTTTTCTTTTTACAAATGCACAAGATTAATTTTCTAACTTTGAAGTCTAATTATTTCTCACATTTTTTACGATGTTAAATATCAAACTACTCAGGGAGAATCCCAACCTTGTGATTGAGAGGTTGTCAGTTAAAAACTTCGATGCAGCCAATATTATACAGCAGATTGCAGATCTGGACATTAAAAGAAGAAGCGCCCAAACTGAATCCGACTCTCTTCTATCTGAACAGAACTCACTGGCAAAGGAGATTGGGAAGTTAATGAAAGATGGAAAGGTAGAAGAAGCCGGCCTTGCAAAGCAAAAAGTTGCTCAGCTCAAGGAGAGGTCAAAAAATATTGAGTCCTGCATGGAGGATTATTCAGTAATGTTAAACGATCTGCTGGTTCAGCTGCCAAATATACCTCATATCTCTGTACCATCTGGTAAGGGGGCAGAAGATAATATTATTGTGAAAGAGGGGGGTGTGATTCCTAAGCTCATCAACTATTCTCCTCACTGGGAGTTAGCTAAATCATTAGATATTATCGATTTCGATCTGGGTGTGAAGCTTACTGGAGCAGGATTCCCCGTATATAAAGGTAAGGGGGCAAAGCTTCAGCGTGCTTTAATTTCCTATTTTTTAGATCAAAATATTGAGGCAGGGTATTCAGAGGTTATGCCACCGCTAATGGTTAATGAGGCTTCGGGTTATGGAACAGGACAGTTGCCCGATAAGGGCGAGCAGATGTACCATGTTGGATTGGATAACTTTTATCTTATTCCCACAGCAGAAGTACCTGTGACAAATATATACAGAGACGTCATATTATCATCGGCCGATCTTCCGGTAAAACTTACTGCATACACTCCATGTTTTAGAAGAGAGGCGGGCTCTTATGGTAAAGATGTAAGGGGTTTAAACAGACTTCATCAATTCGACAAAGTTGAGATAGTGCAGGTTTCTCATCCAGATAACTCTTACAAAGCACTAGAGAGTATGGTATCACATGTAGAGATGCTTGTATCTTCTCTCGGTTTGCCGTACAGAATTCTTAAGCTTTGCGGTGGAGATATGAGCTTTACTTCTGCTTTAACGTTTGACTTCGAAGTATTTTCGGCTGCTCAGGAGAGATGGTTAGAGGTTAGCTCTGTTTCAAATTTTGAAACATTCCAAGCTAACAGGTTAAAACTTAGATATAAAGATGAGAACGGGAAACCTCAGCTTGCTCATACATTAAATGGGAGTGCTCTTGCCTTGCCAAGAATTTTGGCTGCTCTTATAGAGAATAATCAGCAAGATGGAGGGGTAATGATTCCGGAGGTTTTGATCCCATACACAGGGTTTAATAAAATATAATGGTAAGTAAAAGGGTGATTCTTGGTATAGACCCCGGAACACAGGTATTGGGCTGGGGTGTTATTGAGATTGATAATGGTAGTGTCCGGTATGTGAGTATGGGGATAAAAAAATTGAGCAAGGAATCCAACCATTTCCAAAAATTGGCATCAATCTTTGAGGAGGTTACGTGTTTGATTAATAGATACTCTCCTAATATTTTATCTGTAGAGGCACCATTTTACGGGAAGAATATACAGTCTATGCTTAAACTAGGTCGAGCTCAAGGCGCAGCAATAGCAGCAGCATTGAATAGAGGTTTGCCTGTTTTTGAGTATGCACCAAGGCGTATTAAACAATCCATTACAGGCAAAGGAGCTGCTTCAAAAGAGCAGGTAGCTTCTGTAATGAGGGGGATATTAAAATTTAATGATATGCCGGAATCATTAGATGCAACAGACGGGCTGGCAGTTGCTCTATGTCACTTTTTTTCAGAAAGGGTGCTTGACGTGGCTGCAAGTAGTTTATGTAAGCAAACAAAAACCTCTAAGGCAAATAGTTGGGGCGATTTTGTGAAAAATAATCCTCAACGATTAAAATAGTTTTAAAAAAGATTTAAACTCATTTAACCTTTGACTGTTTCCATAGTCAAAGGTTTGTTTTTTGGATAAACCAAGAGAAATAAAAACAGGCAATAAATTTTTATATGATAAAATTTCTAAAGAAAATCATTTTTACAGCCATACTCCTAATGGTATTTGGCGGAATTACGTACTCTCAATCAAGAGATTATAGAATCAGAGGAGCTTTAGTAGACAGCGTCAGAAATGAGGTGATCGAATTTGCAACGGCCTCTCTCACATTAAAAGGAGAGAGTACGCCGGTCAAGTATGGGCTTTCCGATAATAAGGGTCGTTTTGAGATTACCGGAGTCTCTCCGGGTGAGTATACCTTAAAAATAGAATTCATGGGCTTTACTCCTGTTGTAAAGCAAATAAATATTGGTCAGCAAAGAGTTGTAGATCTTGGAACAATAGGATTGTTAGAGCAGATTAATACGCTCGAGTCGGTTGTAGTCTCTGCTCTTGGAAATCCGGTTATTGTTAAAAAAGATACAATAGAGTACAATGCATCGTCGTTTAAGACTACAGATACAGATATGTTGGAGGAGCTCTTAAAAAAGCTACCCGGCATAGAGATATCGTCCGATGGAAAGATTACTGCCAACGGCAAAGAGATCAATAAAATAATGATAGATGGGAAGACATTCTTTTTGAACGATCCGCAATTGGCAACAAAAAATCTACCTGCAAACATAGTAGATAAGGTTAAAGTTGTAGAGAGGAAATCTGAGCAGGCAAGGTTCACAGGAATAGATGACGGGAACGAAGAGACGGTTATTGATCTTTCAATCCGGCCCGGTATGATGAATGGGTGGTTTGGAAGTGCAACCGGAGGGTACGGAACGGAAGATCGTTTTCAAACTGCAGGTATGCTTGCCAATTTTAAACAGACAAGTCAACTCACTTTTATATTAAACGGAAATAACACCAACAATCGTGCTTTCTCAGATTTAGCAGGCGATATGATGAGGGGAATGAGGGGTTCAATGGGTGGCGGATTTAGCGGCGGAGGTTTCGGCGGCGGCGGAATTAGAGTAGGGGGAACAACATTGAGTTTTGGAGGGAGCGGAATAACTTCATCTTGGATGGGAGGAGTTAATGCAAATAAAGAGTTCAACGGTGGTAAGTTAAAGATGGGAGGAAACTATTTCTATGGTAATACAGATAATGTATCACAAGGTACTCGAGTAAGGCAGAACTTTTTACCAGACAGCAGCTTCTTTAATAAAGATGCTTCTAAATCACAAAACATATCAGAAAATCATAGGATTGCACTTGAACTAGAATGGGCTCCAAGCGAAAAAACATCAATCCTTTTCAGGCCGAATATTAGTATAGGCAATGGATCCTTTGAGGAGCGTCGCGACTTTTTAACAGAGGGCTTAAGAGGTGGAAAGATTAATGACGGGTATAGTAAATCTATGGGAGATAACAACTCTCAAAGCTTGGGAGGAGATCTTTTATACAGACAAAGACTTGGGAAGCCGGGAAGAACGTTCTCCGTTAATGTCACATACTCTTACTCAAATAGCGATCTCGACGGTCTGAATGAATCTGTAACTAATAAGTATGGAAATGTTAACAGGGTAGACGTTGTTAAACAGAGATACGATTTGAATAATAACTCATACTCTCTTGGTGCAAGGGCATCATACACCGAACCTTTGGGTAATAACTACTTTATGGAGCTGGCCTACAGATATAATTACAACATAAGCAATTCTAAAAAAGAGGCCTGGAACTACAATCCAATTACGGGTCAGTTCGACGAAAGAGACGATGAATATAGCAATCAGTTCGAAAACAAGTTTATAAACCAACAGGCAGAGCTGAATGTTAGAAAGAATGAGGAGAGGTATAGTTATGTTGTTGGCTTTAATGCACAACCAACTTATACTGAGAGTTTAGGAGGGATGCGCGACATTAAAAGAAGCGTTGTAAACTACTCTCCTTCGGCGCAATTCGACTATAGATTCAGTGAGATGAGCAATATTAGAATCAGATATAGAGGGAACACAAACCAACCTTCAATTTCGCAATTGCAGCCGGTGCTGGACAACTCAAATCCTCTTTATGTTCCAATAGGTAACCCCGATTTATTACCCGAATTTAATAACAGATTTAATGTAGAGTACAGCAATACTAAAAGAGAGACCTTCAGATCGCTCAGATTGAGACTTGATGGTAACTATACAATAGATAAAATTGTAAACAAAGTATGGTATGAAGAGGGAGGTATCCAGAAAAGCATGCCGGTAAATGAAGATGGAGTATATTCAGTTTCGGGTAACCTTATGTATAATACGCCAATCAAGAGATCTAAGTTTTATATTACAAACTTTACCAGACTCTCTCTAAATAATGGCATCAATTATTTGAACGCTGTAAAAAACAAAACAACAAGTCTGTCTGCATCAGAGATGCTTAGACTCACCTATAGAGGAGAGAAGTTAGAGATTGGTGTTGGAGGAAGGGCTTCGTACTCATACGCCTGGTATTCAATTGATGAAAATTCAAAACCGGCAACATGGACAAATTCGGTAAATATGAATATTAACTGGACTCTACCTAAGGGCTTCAATTTTGTGTCTGATTTCGATTATAGATTCTATCTGGGATTTGGTGAGGGGTATAATGAGCCGTCGGCTGTATGGAATGCCGAAATTTCAAAAACAGTTATAAAAAGTGCGGGTACTATAAGACTTAAAGTTTTTGATATACTGAATCAATCCAGAAACATGTGGAGAACAACTACCGATAACTACATAGAGGATATACAAAATAATACTCTACAACAATATTTTATGTTGAGTTTTACAATCAGATTCGGTTCTTTTGGAAACTTACAGAATAGATCCGGCTCATTCAGAGGTATGCATGGTGGCCCGGGTAGAGGTATGATGCCTTCGGGCAGGTTCTGATTAGTTTAGTTAATTGGTTTGAGGGGCTGCTTAATGGTGGCCTCTCTTTGTATTAAAAAAGGATGCCTATAAAGACATCCCTGGATATATTTGATTAGTATCAATACTAGTACTCTCTTGCCGGACGGTCATTCGCTTGGGCTACACTAATTGTGCGACCCATATGTTCAGAGCCGTTTAGAGCATTGATAGCTGCGTTACCCTCAGACTCATTTGGCATCTCAACGAAGCCGTAGCCTTTAGAACGACGGGTGTCGCGATTGATAATAATTCTGGCTGAAGTAACTTCGCCATAAGGTGCAAACAGTTCGGCTAAATCCTCTTTTTTAGCTCGGAAACTTAGACTTGAAACAAAAATGTTCATATGAACGGAAATAAAAAATTAAAAAAAGGTTTGATTACTACACAAAGGTATATAAAATAATTACATACCAAAATTTTGTGATCTCAATTGCAAAATTTATTTTAAGCCCTCACTTCCGTCAAAACAGTGGGTGCAAAGCGAACTTTTGGGTAGACCTATTGCTTTCACTAAAGACTCTATGCTGTTGAACTTTAAGCTGGATAACCCTAGTTCATCTTTAATGTAATTTACCATCTCTTCATATTCAGGCGTTCCGGCAGTAGAGTATTTATCAAGATTCTTATCGTGTGCACCCTCTTTTTTCAGGATGTATCTTCTTGTTATTAACTCCAGCGGCGACCTTGAGGCAGAAAAATTAAGAAATTCACACGGATAAACTAAAGGAGGGCAGCTTATTCTTATGTGTATCTCTTTTGCTCCATATCCCATGAGTGTTTGTGCATTGTCTTTTAGTTGAGTGCCCCTAACTATAGAATCGTCACAAAAAGCAATCCTCTTCTCCCTTAGAAGACTCTTGTTGGGGATAAGTTTCATCTTTGCAACCAGGTCTCTGATAGATTGATTAGAAGGCATAAAGCTTCTTGGCCAGGTAGGTGTATATTTAACAATCGCACATCTATAAGGGATTTTTCTTCCGGCAGCGAACCCTATGGCCATACATGTGCCTGAATCGGGGATGGCAGATGATACGTCCAAAGGGGTATCATCGCATTCACCCAATGATTTACCTAGTGAAAACCTTACATCGTCTACATTTATCTTCTCATATGAGCTTGTTGGATAGCCGTAATAAATCCATAGAAAGGTGCATATTTTTAATCTCTCCCCTGGTTTAACAAGCTGTTTATAACCTTCTGAATCAATAAGTACAACTTCGCCGGGGCCAAGACAATACTCCTCTTCAAAATCGAGATTGGAAAAGCTGCAAGTTTCAGAGGCAACAGAGTATGAGTCCTCTTTTCGTCCTATAATCAACGGGGTTCTTCCCAATTTATCTCTAGATGCAATTATCCCCTTTTCTGTTAATAAAAGAAATGTACAGGAGCCCTCAATTTTATTTTGGGCATTAATTATACCCTCAACATAGTCTCTCCCTTCGGTAATAAGCAGCGCTGTAAGTTCTGTTGGATTAGTGTTTCCCGAGCTAAGCTCTGTAAAGTTTCTTCCCGAAGCTATCAACTCTCTCTCTAATGTTTCTATATTGGTAATCTTACCAACTGTTACTATCGCAAATTTACCGAGGTGAGAATTTAACACAATCGGCTGGGGGTCGGTATCGCTAATAACTCCAATACCCATATTACCATCGAATTTTGAGAGATCCTCTTCAAATTTTGCTCTGAAATGTGAGTTTTCCAGATTGTGAATAGATCTGGCAAAATTGCCGTTTGTATTGATTGTTGCAAGACCGCCCCTTCTGGTTCCTAAATGCGAATGATAATCGGTACCGTAAAACAGATCAGTGATGCATCTCTTTTTTGAAACTACACCAAATAGTCCACCCATGATATTTTTTGTTTTTTTTTAAGACGGCCACAAAAGTAAGACTTTTTCAATATAACTTTGGGGTTTATTATGAACAATATTTTTATGCAGAACGCTATCTACCTAACTATCCATATTTTATTTGCCTTGGGGATGTTCATATCTCTAAAGTTTATAAACACTAAAGGGCTTAACAAATATAAGGCAATAGCCATAAACTACGCTGTTGCCGCAATAGCAACAATAACAGATTTGGCTGTTTCCGGCAGTGATTGGGATTACTCATTATCTTTACTTTTGCCTTCTGTAGTTGTTGGTACTCTATTTATGACCAGCTTTGTAGTGATGTCATTTTCAACAGAAAAGGTTGGGATTGGGTTGACAACTGCACTTAATAAGATGTCTGTTGTAATACCCGTGATGGTTGGAGTGCTGTTCCTAAATCAACACAGCGGTATTTTAGAAAAGATTATTGGAATCATTTTAGCGTTAATATCATTCTTCCTTGTTCTTTACAAGAGATCGCAAAAAGGTGGCAAAGGTGTTTTTTTATTGCCGGTATTGGTGTTTGTTCTATCGGGTATGATAGATACTTCAATGGAGCTGACTAACACATTTTTTATAAAGAGTCCGGGACAAAGCGAGCTTTTCTTACTTGGGGTTTTCATTATTGCGGCATTGATGAGTGCACTAATGCAGGTAAAAGATAAAAGAGATAGAGTGGAGAAGAAAATCTATGTTAATGAGGCAAAATTTGGAGTTACTTTTTTCTACGGATCTCTACTTGGTATTTTCAATTTTTTAACATCCAAGATGATTTTAGTAAATGTTGGATTAATGGGAGGAACAGTTGTTTTTCCTATTCATAATGCCTCAGTTGTTCTCTTAACGGCAATTATCGGGGTTCTTTTTTTTAAGGAGTCTTTTACAAAAAAACAGTGGCTAGGGGTAGTACTTGCAGTTGCTGCGGTCTCTATTATTGCACAAACAATCTGATTAACATAAAGGCAAATACTAAAACAAGAGAAGCTATTACAGTTTTACGCACTTTTTGAGAGAATCCGGGATTAAAAAAAATAATCACAATCAGAATTAGGTAAACAGCTCTATCAAATATTCCAATCTCTAATCTAACAGAAGAGAGAGGGAGGGCCTCTATTCTTGCAACAGTATATGAGATATATTCCGAAAGTACTCTTACAACAAAGTCTAACACACCGGAAATAGCATCATATCTATCAGTTAATAAAGATGTTACAGAGATATACAGTAAAAGAGTAGCAGCGGGAAGTACAAGTATGTTAGAGATAAGAAAATATGTGGGAAAGAACCCGAATTTTGTTATTGAGATTAGTGCAGTACCAATTTGACAAGCAAGGGTTATTGAGATCAATTGCCAGAAATAGGATCCGAATCTATTTTTTGTATGTAACAAACTTAAAAAAAAGGGAGATATTAATAAAATAGAGGCAAACGCACAGAATGAAAGTTGAAAACCCGTGTCATACACGTTGTGTGGCTCTACTGATGTAATCACTAGAGCTGCTGCAAAAAGAGAGTTCAAAGAGCTATTTTTTCTATAAATAAGTCTGGAAATAAGAGATAGGGTTATCATAAGCGAAGCTCTACAGGCAGAGGGGGAGAGGCCTGTAATAAAGCAATAGATCCAGATAAGTGATATGGTTGCTAGGGTTTTAAAAATTATTGAGTATTTAAAGTTCCCTGCAATGCCAAGAAAAAACCAAATATATGTGTATACCAACCCCATATGAAGTCCCGAAACCGCCATAATATGCATTGTGCCCGAAATAGAAAACAGCTCCCTCGATTTGTTATCAATATTCCCTTTTTCACCAAGCAAAATGGCCTCCATAACCGACATCCAGTTTGCACTATCGTATCTTTCTCTCTTTTTTTGAATAATTGCTTTTACAGATTGCTTTAGCTTTATATGCCACTCACCCCTTTTTATAATCCGTCTCTTAACTATAATTGAGTTGTCGTTGGGATAAGCTCGCATAAAGATGCGTTTGGAATTCATATGTGATGCATAGTCAAAATTACTCTCTTTATAATTATTTATCTCATAAAGCTTTATTTTTTCTACTATTACAATAGTATCACCCTCTTGAATTGACTCAATTTTTTTTGTGTTATTCAGATATAGCAGTAGAGATTCGTTATAATCTTTAAAAAAACATATCACTTCAGGGGTTTTTCTGCTTATCTTTACGTCGTTTTTTACAACGAGCACGGCATTTTGCAGATAATCTTCTTTCACTAAATTGCTATTAATATTTTTTGGAGCGTAAGGAGATAGGGAGATGTTCATATAACCTGCAACCAAAAGCGAGCATAATGCCGATGGTTTATATAGAGACCACATTTTGTGAGTCTTCTTAATATATATGAGATAGTAAAGTACCGAGGTTATAAGTGTGAGGAGAATCAGGAGATAGAGAGCATATTTTAGTTTAAAAACAGATCGCCCGCCAATGCATATTCCAAAAAGATATGCAATAACATACACTGCAAGAGGCGAGTTAATTTTTTTATTAATAATAGAATTTTTATCCTCCACAATCTCTCCCTTCTTATACTCCCGGATGTGCTTTATTTGTGATAATTATGTTTGATTTTTTAATAAAAATAGGTTTTTTTATTACATTTGCAGGATAATCCCCTCTTATTTTAGATAATTTTTAATTAATAATAGATAAATTTATGGTAATACTGGTTTTGAATTGCGGAAGCTCCTCTATCAAGTATCAGGTTCTTGATATGAAATCTGCAGTAGAGTATGATCTGCTCGCTAAAGGAATTGTAGAAAGAATTGGTCTGGAAATGGGAGTTCTATCTCACAGAGTAAATGGAAAAGAGAAATATGAATCTGAGAGTCATATCCCAAATCACACTGAGGGAATTAAAAAGGTACTTGATATTCTGATAGACTCAAACCTAGGAGTTTTAAAATCGTTATCAGATATCCAAGCTGTAGGACACAGGGTTGCTCACGGAGGTGAGTTCTTTAACTCAAGCAGACTTGTAGATCAATCTGTAATTGAAGGTATTGAGAAGCTTTGTGAGTTGGCACCTCTTCATAACCCGGCAAATCTTCTAGGGATATACGCTATTCAAAAACTGATGCCACAAACACCTCAGGTAGCCGTATTCGACACCTCATTCCATCAAACTATGCCTAAATATGCATATATGTACGCCCTACCTTATGAGTACTATACTAAGCATAAAATCAGAAGATACGGCTTTCATGGAACGAGCCATAAGTTTGTTGGTAAAAAAGCGTGTGATTTGGCGGGACTAGATTTTGAAAAATCAAAAGTGATCACCTGTCACCTTGGAAATGGAAGCTCAATAACTGCAATTAAAGAGGGAAAATCCATTGATACCTCTATGGGTTTCACACCTCTGGAAGGGCTGATAATGGGAACAAGGAGCGGCGATATTGATGCCGGTATTGTAACTTTTATCCAAGAAAAAGAGGGGTTAGACGCTTCGGGGATTAACTCTCTATTAAACAAAAAAAGTGGATTTCTTGGCATATTCGGAACCTCTTCCGATGCTAGAGACATAGAGAGCGCCGCTTCGAATGGCGATGAGAGGGCACAACTGGTGCTGGATATGCTATATTACAAGGTTTTAAAATACATTGGAGCTTACACTGCCGCTATGGGGGGAGTAGATATGATTGTATTCACCGGGGGAATAGGTGAGAATGATCCACATATCAGAGAGATGGTAGGATCTCATTTAGGATACTTGGGATTAGATTTCGATCCTGAAGCTAACAAAGGTGTAAGAGGTAAAGATGTAATACTATCTAAAAATGGATCCAGAGTAAAAATGTCTACAGTGACAACTAACGAAGAGTTGGTTATTGCACAAGACACAATGTCTATTCTTACAAACAAGTGTTAAGAAAATTAAATAAGAGATATATGATAACTACATTTGAACAGATTTTTGATAAACTTAGGTCTAAACCAAAGAAAAGGTTGGTTGCCGCATGGGCTGTAGATGACCATACAATAAATGCAGCCCGACTTGCTGTTGAGGCGGGTATTGTTGAGGCTACACTGGTTGGCGACGAAAAGATGATTCGCCAGGTGTGCTCTCACGAAAAGATTGACCCTTCAATGTTTAGGATAGTACCAATAGAAGATGAGTTAAAAGCTGTCTCCATGGCTGTAGACCTGATTAATGAGGGAGAGGGAGATATCCTCATGAAAGGTCTTTGCAGTACCGATAAATACATGAGAGCAATTTTGCATAAAGAGAAGGGATTGCTCCCTCCTAAAGCAGTACTCAGCCATGTAACCGTTCTTTCCAATCCTCAATATCATAAGCTTCTTATACTTGGTGATATTGCTGTTATTCCTGCTCCCGATCTTAACCAAAAGATAGCTATTACTAACTATGTTGTTAAAACTGCTCATGCTATTGGAATTGAGAAGCCAAAAGTGGCACTTATTGCTGCAACAGAGCAGATGTTGCCGGGGATGCAGGCGTGTGTAGATGCTGCAATAATATCTAAAATGGCCGACAGAGGTCAGATTGCCGGATGTATGGTAGACGGACCTTTAGCACTCGATGTTGCACTCTCTGCAGAGGCCGTTGCAGTAAAAAAGTTGGTTAGTAATGTAGCCGGAGATGCCGATTGTTTGGTTTTTCCTAATCTGGAATCGGCTAATGTGTTCTATAAAGTTAATACTCAACTTTGTATTGGTGCAAAACAAGCAGCAATAGTAGCAGGTGCTAAAGCTCCGTGTGTTCTTTCCAGCAGAGCAGACAGCATAGATACAAAACTAAATTCAATAGCATTAGCAGCTTTAACTGCAAAATAGATATGGGACACTTAATTTTAGCTATTAACCCTGGTTCAACTTCTACTAAAATAGCTGTTTTTGAAGATCATAAACAGATATTTGTGACTACATTAAGGCACACTTCAGAGGAGATCTCTGCATACAAAACTATAACCGATCAGTATGAGTTTAGAAAAGATACTATTCTCAAAGCACTAAGCGAAAATGGAATAGACCTTTCTACAATTGAGGTTATTGTCGGCAGAGGAGGTCTTGTGAAACCTATACCTTCTGGCGTTTACGAGGTAAACCATGAGATGATAAGAGATCTAAAAATAGGGGTGGGAGGTGAGCATGCAAGTAATCTTGGAGGGCTTATAGCTCAAAATCTTGCATCAACAATCGATGGTTGCAGGGCATTTATTGCAGATCCTGTAGTTGTAGATGAGTTAGAACCTATTGCAAGAGTTACCGGACACCCACTGTTTGAGAGACGCTCAATATTTCACGCTCTTAACCAGAAAGCCATTGCCAAGGGCTACGCTACATCGGTGAACGCCTCTTATGATTCACTTAATCTGATAGTTGCTCACCTTGGTGGAGGAGTATCGGTTGGTGCTCACAGAAAGGGGCGAGTTATAGATGTAAATAACGCACTTAACGGTGAGGGGCCATTTTCTCCTGAAAGATCTGGGACTTTACCGGCATATGATCTTGCAAAGCTATGTTTTTCTGGAAAGTATACATTAGATGATGTTAAGAAAATGATAACCGGTGAAGGTGGGCTGGTAGCACACCTGGGAACTAACTCGTTTAATATTGTTGAGAAAAAAGTAGAGGAGGGTGATGAGAAATTTTCTCTAATTTCCGACGCCTTTGCCTACAATGTTGCTAAAGCAATCGGTGCAATGGCGGCGGTGCTACATGGCGATGTAGATGCTATTCTAATTACGGGAGGAGTTGCCTATAACACAAAGTTGATGGAAAAGCTATCCGACCAAATCTCTTTTATTGCTCCTGTAAAGGTATTTCCGGGAGAGGATGAGATGGCGGCTTTGGCGGTAAATGGACTGAATGTAATCTCTGGCAAAGAGAAACCTCTCAAATACGAATAGTGGATTATGTTCATATAGATTAATAAAAAAGAGCACTTTAAAGACATAAAGGTGCTCTTTTTTATTCGCACTATTTGAGTTTAATGTAGTATTTTAACTCTCTACCACCCGAAAGCTCGGGATGAAGGATATCAATTAAATCATCTAATATTTCGTGTGGCTCAATAACACCTCGCTCCCAGAAGTCGCTTCCCCCTTCGGGCGTCCTTCTCTTTGTATTGTTGTATATTTTCCCGCCAATAAAAGCAGGAATTTTAGAGAAGATCGGATTAACCGATCTCAACTCACTCATCGAATTTATAAAGTTTGGATTAATCCAAAAATCTGCTTTGTATGCCTCCCTTAAAACCTCTTCAACGCTATTTGCAAAAGAGTGCATATCTCCCGGTTTTGTAAGAATAACTTCTCCACCGGCATCTTTTACCAAAATACTCATATAGTTGTTTTCGCCCGGTATATACCAATGATCTTTCCATGGCGCATTTAACAGAACCTTTGGTTTAGCATTAATATCTGCAGAAGCTAATCTCTCCGTTGCTCTTATATAACTCTCTTTTATACTGATGTATACAGAGTCAGCCATTCTCTCCTTTCCAAGAAGATATCCAAAGAATTTAAGATACTCTGCTTTTCCTAAAGGGTGGTTTTCCATGTAGTCTCCTACTGCAATAACCTTAATTCCCAAATCTCTTATTTTCTGAATATAAAGGTTGTTTTCCCCTGAAATACCATAAGTTAAAACTAAATCTGGTTTTAATTTCAGAAGCATCTCATAATTAATAGACGCCTCGTAACCGATATCCCAAATTTCTCCCTTTTTATATAGGTCGCGTACAGTTGAGTCGCTTACATATTTGGCTCCCGAGACAGCAACAATAGACTCAGAAGAATTTAATTTTGAAATATATGCTATATGACTCGTAGACATACACACTATCTTCTGTACAGGAATAAGAATATCATTATCCTTTGCTTCAAAGCTGTTATCGTTATTTTGCACCTCTTCCAAGCGGTTAATCAAGCGATAAACTACTCTATTATTTTGACTGCCCCAATCCTCGTTAATTATAAGATGATTGGTTCCGGAATCATCCTTACCAATACTAAAGTATTTTGCGTAGTCATTTTTATTAAGTTCAATTATATCTTCCGTTTCTCCTTGAATATTATTATTCAAAGTACAAGATGTGATTAATAAAACAACAACCAATTTTGAATATTTAACTATCTCCACCATTATATCGCTATATTTGCTGCAAATTTACTATAAAAAGTGTCTGCACAAGAGCTAAATATATTTGATATTGCCGTAATAGGCGGAGGTGCCTCAGGAATGATGGCAGCAATCAGTGCTGCAAGGTTGGGAGCTAAGGTTATTCTATTTGAAAAAATGGAGAGAGTGGGGCGCAAAGTTAGAATTACAGGTAAAGGCAGGTGTAATATAACAAATACAAAAGATTGGGGTGAGTTTTCTACGCATATTTATCCCGATTCAAAGTTTCTAAAACCCTCTTTTTTCGCTTTCAGCAATTCAAGCACCATTAAGTTCTTTAATGATATTGGTCTTGAAACTGTTGTTGAGAGGGGAGACAGGGTGTTCCCTGCGTCGGGGCTTGCACAGGATGTTGTGGATGCTCTTCATAAAGAAATAATTAAACAGGGGGTAAAACTCCTCCTTAACTCTCCCGTGAGTGGTTTAGAGAGAAAAGATGGAGTTATAACTGGAGTCGTAACAAACGGTAAAGTTTACAGGTCAAAATCTGTAATTCTTGCAACCGGGGGTCTTTCATACCCCTCTACCGGATCTACAGGCGACGGTTATTTGTTAGCAGAGGATACCGGTCATAAGATAGAAAAATGTATGCCTTCTCTTACTGCTCTTATGCCTGATTTTTATAAAGCAGAAGTAGCAGGGGTTAATCTAAAAAATGTGCAAATTTCTCTTATCGTTAACAATGACATTGTGCAGCAAGAGATGGGAGAGATGGAGTTTACAAACAATGGAATAGAGGGCTCTATTGGATACAAAGTCAGTAGAAGGGCTGTAAGGGCCATCGTAAATGGGAACAAGTGCCAATTAAGTATCGACTTAAAGCCTGCCTTAAGTATCGATCTCCTAAAAAAGAGAGTTGAGAGAGAGTTGACCAACATCAATAATGGATCTGTAGAAGATCTGTTGAAGAAGCTTCTCCCTGCCCCTATTATCAGATACTTTACAGAGAGTAACAGATTACCTAAAAGTATTAAAAGAGAGGGCAATAGCAACGCTTTTTCCAATTTGCTTGTAGAAAAACTAAAGAGCTGGAATTTTACAATTAACTCTTTTACAGCATACGAGAGAGCTGTTGTTACAGCCGGAGGGGTTTCACTAGAATCGGTTATTTCTAAAAATCTTAAATCAAGATATTGCAACAACCTCTTTTTTTGCGGTGAGTTGTTAGACTTAGACGGCGATACCGGGGGATATAATTTACAGATAGCTTTCAGTACCGGTTTTAACGCCGGTAAATCGGCATTTAATTACATAAACAGCTCAGAATAGTATAAACTCGTACATCTAAACCACTATTTTGTCTGGTTTTCGAATCTTATTTTTAGCTCTGTTATAACCTGTTTTGTGTCGAGCGTAAACTCTCCGTTCATAATCCATGAGTAGTAACTGGGATCTGTACGTAACACAGCTTCAACCGGCTTACCCTTATGTTTACCAAAGTTAATTAGAGGAACATCTTTATCGTCTAATGCTATTCGCCCGGCATAATCTAAAAATTTGGATTTTGTAGAGAAATCAGCAAGAAATTTTATATCATTTTCTAATATACCTTCGTATTTGTCCAGCTGTGATTCTAAAATTTCAAAAGTGGCAATTGTATCTGCCTCTGCAGAGTGAGCATTTTCTAAGTCTTTATTACAATAGAATTTGTATGCAGCACTTAAGGTTCTCTGTTCAAGTTTATGAAAAATATTCTGAACATCTACAATCTTTCTTTTTCTAAAGTCAAAATTGACCCCAGCCCTTAAAAACTCCTCAGATAAGAGTGGTATGTCAAACTTAATCGCATTATATCCTGCAAAATCGCAACCGGCCATCCAGTTTGCAAGACTTTTTGCGATCTCTTTAAACGTTGGACAATCTTTGACATCATCATTTGATATTCCGTGAATTTTTTGTGCTTCCGGAGATATAGGTATTGTAGGGTTTATCCTTCTTGTCTTAATCTCTTTCTCTCCGTTGGGCATTATTTTAAGTACGCTTATCTCAACAATTCTGTCTGTGGCAACACTTAGTCCGGTACTTTCAATATCAAAGAAAAGAAGCGGATTTTTCAGATTTAGCTTCATTATTAAAAAAATATGTTGTTTATTAAACTCTATGCGCTAACCATCATAGGCATTATTAATGCCAATATCTCCTCAGAAGGATCACTATTGTCCGATGGTAGAATAAGAGCTGCTCTGGACGGATCCGAAAGCTCTAAAGATATGTCTGTATAAGGAAGATTAGTTAGTATCTCAATGAGAAATGTAGATTTAAACCCTATCTCCATAGAATCACCATCATACTGACACCCTAATCTTTCATGGGCAGAAATAGAAAAATCCAGATCTTGTGCAGATATGGTTAATTGGTTATAAGATATTTTTAGTTTTACCAGACTGCTTGCCTGATTCGAGCAAACAGACACTCTTCTTGTACTATTAAGAAAATCCTGCCTGTTTATTATAAGTTTGTTAGTATTATTCTTTGGTATCACAGACTTGTATGCTGGGTAGTTTCCCTCAACTAGTCGGCAAACAAGAATGAATGATTCAAACTGAAAATAGGCATTACGGATATCAAATATAACCTTTACCTCTTCATCCAGTTTACCAAGCAGATTTTTTAAAATTGACGACGGCTTTTTTGGTAAAATAAATGAAGATTTCTTTTCTGACTTTATGTCATGACGTGTATAGCATACCAATTTATGTGCGTCAGAAGCTACCAAAGTAGCACTCTCGGGTTCAATATCAAAGAATATACCGTTCATCACCGGTCTCAGCTCCTCTTCTGCAGTAGCATAAAGTGTCCTGTTAATTCCCTCCAACAGTACTTGCGAGCTTATTGCAATTTCAGTTCTTTCATCAGATATAGAGGCGATAGATGGATAATCATCTGCACTGGTGCATGGCAGGGTAGAGTTTCCGTTGGCCCAAGTTATGTCAACAGAAGTCCTTGTTTCATTGGTTTTAAATTCCAGAGGCATATCTGCAAACTCCTTCAAAGAGTCCACTAAAAGTCTTGCAGGGATGGTTACCTCACCCTCCTCCTCTATGTTTTCGATAGGAAGATTGGCTTTTAGACTTGTCTCAAGATCAGAAGCCGTAATACTCAGATTACCATTTTTTAATACAAAAAGAAAGTTGTCAAGAACCGGAATTGTATTCTTAGAAGAGATAACTCTTGAAACAGACAACAGACGAGCTAAAAGCTCAGAACTGGAAACTACAAACTTCATATTCTGATATTTTTTACAAAGATAAAAAAAATAAGTTATGGCATATAATTTGTTTTTTTACTCTTAAAAACTTTTAAAGTCATGAAAAGAAATTTCTATATCTATCTTTTTTTAACAGTTTTAATTAGCGGAATAACCTCATTAGCAGTAGTTTCATTTTCTAAAAAGCCATCGGCACAATATTTTTATAATGAAGACAGTATCCCTGTTCAGAGGGCGAGTTTTCAACCACAGGAGTTCCCCGACTTTACTTTTGCTGCCGAGTACGCGGTAAAAGCAGTTGTGCACGTAAAAGTTGTTAAAAGAGGTGTAAGTCAACCCTACTCTCTTTTTGATTTCTTTTTTGGTTATGGTCAGCCACAAACTCCCAGAGAGATGATTGGAGCCGGATCCGGTGTTATTATCTCTGAAGATGGTTATATTGTAACAAATAACCATGTAATAGAAGGCGCAGATCAAATAGAAGTAACTTTAGAGAACAATCAAACATTCAAGGCCAAGCTCGTTGGAAGCGATCCTGCAACAGATGTTGCATTAATTAAAATCGACGCGCAAAACTTACCATTGTTAAAATTTGGAGACTCAGATGCTCTGCGTTTGGGTGAGTGGGTTCTGGCGATCGGAAATCCCTACAATCTTAGATCAACTGTAACAGCAGGCATTGTAAGCGCAAAAGCTAGAAGTATGCCCTCAATGGACGGAGAGTTTAAAATTGAAGCTTTTATTCAGACAGATGCTGCTGTAAACTCTGGAAATAGTGGTGGAGCACTTATAAACACAAAAGGTGAACTGGTGGGTATTAATACTGCAATTGCTTCAAAAACCGGTGCATTTACCGGGTATTCATTTGCCGTACCAACTACAATCGTTAAAAAAATAGTTGAAGATATTTTAGATTTTGGTTCGGTTCAGAGAGCAATGTTGGGTATATCAATGCAGAACATAGATGGCAATCTGGCTAAAGAGAGAGGACTGAAAGATACTAGAGGAGTTTTTATTGCAGAGGTTGTAAAAGGAGGAGCTGCAGAGAAGGCAGGTATTAGAAACAACGACGTATTGATATCAATTAATGGTGTCAGAGTTAACTCTTCTCCTGCTGTTCAAGAACAGATCTCCAGATACAGGCCAAAAGATAAAATAACAGTAGAGATTCTTAGAGATAATAAACAAAAAGAGGTTTCAGTTGTATTAGAGGGGAGAGGGGCCGAAATTGCAATGTCTGATGGTTCAAAGGGCACAACAAAAATTTTTGGGGCAGAACTTGTAGAAGCATCTAAAGATAAACTCAGCAATCTTAATATCAGGTCTGGTATAGAGGTTGTGAGTGTTGGAGAGGGAAAATTTAAAGATGCCGGAATATCTGCTGGCTACATAATTACCCATATTAACCAAGTCCCCGTTAGAACTCTACAGGAGTTGCAATCTGTTATCCAAAGGAGTAGAAGATCTCTTTTGATTGAGGGAGTATATCAAGATGGTAAAACTGTCTATTATGGTATGGGTCTCTGATTTTTTGTGGCGTCTCTTTATTTTTATTAACTTTGCAGGATATTACCTTTTATAAATGAGACAGCTTAAGATAACCAAATCAATTACAAACAGAGAGAGTGCGTCTCTTGATAAATACCTTCAAGAGATTGGAAGAGAGGAGCTTATTACAGTAGAAGATGAAGTTGAATTAGCGCAAAGAATCAGAAAAGGAGATCAGGAGGCTCTTGAAAAACTAACAAGAGCCAATCTCCGTTTCGTAGTGTCTGTAGCTAAACAATATCAAAATCAAGGGCTTAGTTTGCCGGATTTAATTAATGAAGGGAACTTGGGTCTAATTAAAGCAGCAGAGAAATTCGACGAAACTAGAGGGTTTAAGTTCATATCTTATGCCGTATGGTGGATAAGACAATCCATTCTTCAAGCTCTTGCAGAGCAATCTCGAATTGTAAGATTACCTCTTAATCAGGTTGGATCGCTTAACAAGATCAATAAGGCTCTCTCAAAATTCGAACAGGAGAATGAGAGAATGCCTTCTCCCGAAGAGCTTGCAGAAATACTTGATATTCCTAAAGAAAAAATTGCAGATACACTAAGAGTTTCAGGCAGGCATGTCTCTGTAGATGCTCCATTTGTAGACGGTGAAGATAACAACCTTTTAGATGTTCTTGTAAATAACGACTCTCCAAATGCCGACAGAGGCCTCGTAAATGAGTCTTTAAACAAAGAGATAGAGAGAGCTCTTTCAACCCTCACAGAGAGGGAGAGAGATATTGTTAAATACTTCTTCGGGATAGGAACAAGTGAAATGACATTGGAGGAGATAGGAGAATATTTTGGGCTAACCAGAGAGAGGGTGAGACAGATAAAAGAGAAAGCAATAAGAAGGCTCAGGCATAGTGCGAGAAGTAAATTACTCAAATCATACCTAGGTTAAATTTAATTAAATAATTGATGAAAAAACTATTGATTCTTATGATGATAGGTGGAGCTTTCCTCTCATCCTGCAAGCAAAAAGAGTCTGCCCAAAATCCGCTGTTGGCAGAGTGGAATACCCCTTATGGAATTCCTCCTTTTGAACAAATTAAGCTTGAGCACTATATGCCTGCTTACCTTGAAGCAATGGAGCAACATAAAGCAGAGATACAAGCTATTATAAACAATCCTGCCGAGCCAGATTTTGAAAACACTATTGTAGCTTACGATAACTCCGGCTCTTTGCTAAGCAAAATATCGCCTGTATTTTCAAGTCTTAATTCGGTAAATGCATCTCCGGAGGTGCTTGCCTTAGCTAAGGAGCTCTCTCCACTTACCAGTAGACACTATAACGAGATAAGTCTTAACGACTCACTTTTCGTTAGGGTAAAATCGGTTTACGAAAAAAGAGATCAACTTGGGCTGGATGCAGAGCAGATGAGACTTCTTACAGAGATGTACAAAGATTTTGTAAGAAGCGGAGCAGATCTTCCTGCAGACAAAAAAGAGGAGTTAAAGAAAATCAACTCAGAAATATCGGCTCTTCAATTAGCATTTGGTCAAAATCTTCTTGCCGAGACTGATAATTTTAAACTGGTTATAGATAACGAGGAAGATCTTGCAGGGCTATCAGAATCACTTAAGGCTGCTGCTCTCAAACGTGCAGAGAAAGATTCCGCAACTCTTGGAAAATGGGTTTTTGGACTCGACAATCCAAGTATAATTCCATTTTTACAACAATCAGAAAAGAGAGAGCTTAGAAAGCAAATTCTTGATGCATACTTAAACAGGTGCAACAACAATAATGAGTTTGATAACAAAGAGGTTATTAAAAAATTGGTAGACCTCAGATTGCAGAGAGCAAAAATCATGGGATATGAAACTTTCGCAGATTATCAGCTTGTTACCAGAATGGCAAAGAATCCTGCTGCCGTTTACAATTTGTTAAACCAATTGTGGAAGCCGGCTCTTGCTTCTGCTAAAAAAGAGCTTTCCGACATGGAGTCGGTTGCTAAGGCAATGGGGCATAACATAGGCAAATTGGAAGCACACGACTGGAGATTTTATTTCGAAAAAGCTATGTCCAGTAAATTTGATCTAAGTGACGATCAGTTACGCCCTTATTTCAAAATTGATAACGTTAGAGACGGAATCTTCTATGTTGCGAATAATCTGTTTGGCATAACTTTTACACAAATAGAAAATGTTCCTCTTCCACATCCTGAGGCAACTGCTTTTGAGTGTAAAGACGCAGATGGAACACATCTGGGGATCCTTTTCATGGATATGTTCGCTCGTCCGGGAGCCAAGAGAGGCGGTGCATGGTGCAGCGGTTTCCGTTCACAAGTATATAAAAATGGCGAACGTGTGGCACCTCTAGTTACAATCGTAGGTAACTTTACACGTCCGGTTGGAGACGATCCGGCGCTACTCAGCACAGACGAAGTTGAGACGTTTTTCCATGAATTTGGTCACGCTTTGGCTAGTTTACTGAAAGATGTTCGCTATTATGGTGTTGGTGGAATGACCAGAGATTTTGTTGAATTGCCTTCACAAATAATGGAGCACTGGGCATTTGA
>CAYYAM010000020.1:24468-38187 GCA_964469965.1 uncultured Muribaculaceae bacterium
ACCACATTTATATGAATATAACATCAGAAAACATACTGCTTATAGGATCTGTACTTCTATTTTTAAGCATTTTAGCCGGAAAGGCCGGAAATCGTTTTGGTGTACCTGTTCTTCTTCTATTTTTAAGCGTTGGGATGTTGTTTGGGAGTGACGGGGTAGGCATAGAATTCAATAGCCCTTATGTTGCTCAATTCGTAGGTCTTGTATCACTTAGTATAATTCTCTTCTCCGGAGGTATGGACACCAAAATTTCTGAGATAAGACCAGTATTGGCACCCGGAGTAATTCTTGCATCTGTTGGTGTAATTCTTACAACTCTCTTTACAGGATCTATCATATATCTGGTTTCTAATATTTTCTCCAGATTTATAACCTTTACTGTGCCGGAATCTATGTTGTTGGCAGCTATTATTTCATCTACAGATTCTGCCTCAGTATTCTCAATTTTAAGATCAAAAGGGATAAACTTAAAAAAGAATATCCGCCCACTACTAGAATTGGAAAGTGGAAGTAACGACCCTATGGCGTTTATGTTAACAATTATTTTTATTCAAATGTCCAAAACAGGAGATATTGGATTGTTGTCATTTGTTACAAGTCTTTTTTTCCAATTTCTCGTTGGTGCTTTATGTGGTTTTGGCATTGCAAAACTGGCGCTCATGTTTATTAAAAGAGTTGTTTTCGATAACAGGTCGCTTTACCATGTTATGTTGTTGGCAGCACTTTTTTTTACCTTTTCGTTTACAAATTTATTAAATGGGAATGGCTTTCTTGCAGTTTACATAGCTGGTCTTACTATTGGAAACAGCAAAACACAATGCGACGAAACTGCTTATACTTTTTTTGATGGGATTGCTTGGCTCTCGCAATTAATTCTTTTTCTTACTCTGGGTTTACTGGTAAATCCTTCAGATCTTATTGCTGTTGAGGTTGTTGGGATCAGCTTAATAATCTCTTTTGCTTTAATTGTAATCTCCAGACCATTCTCTGTGTTTATATCCCTTATACCATTTAAAAATATAAGTTATAAAACCAGACATTTTGTATCATGGGTGGGGCTAAGGGGAGCAGTACCTATTGTATTTGCAACCTATCCGCTGATAGAAGGTATACCAAAAGCCGGAGTGATGTTTAATATTGTGTTTTTTACAACAATAGTTTCTCTACTTGTGCAAGGAACCACCGTTGGTACTGCTGCCGAAAAGCTTGGTTTGACAAGCAAAGATGAGAAATCGTAAAAAGTAAATATTATCTTTGCTCCTTAAAAATACAATCTAAATGACAAACTTTTGGGGTTCAGTTGGCAATATTATTGTTGCATTCAGTAATTGGATATGGGGCATGCCTCTGTTCCTGCTTCTTATAGGAGGAGGACTTTATTTTCTTATATACTCAGGCTTTGTTCCGTTCAGATACTATATACGAGCTCTAAGGTCGTTGAAGTCGGGAGAGAAAGATGCTCCCGGGCAGATAAGTTCATTTGAAGCTTTAACTAGTGCTATTGCAGCAACTGTGGGAATGGGTAATATATCCGGTGTTGCTGTTGCACTAACAATGGGCGGGCCTGGTGCTATTTTTTGGATGTGGGTAAGTGCAATTGTTGGAATGGCTACAAAGTTTTTTGAAGGGACATTGACTATTATGTACAAGGGAGTTGATAGCGCAGGAGAGCCTCAGGGAGGGCCTATGTATATGATCACAAAGGGTCTGGGACAAAAATGGAAACCTGCTGCCATCTTTTTTTCTATTTTTGGTCTTATAGGGACATTATGCTTGATGCAAGCTAATCAACTAACCGAAGCCATAACCACTGTTGTAACTAATCCTGCCGGAATAGAGAATACGCCCTTATTGCGTTTTTTTATAGGACTTGTAATTTGCTTGTTGGTATCAGTTGTAGTACTGGGTGGTATACAGAGAATCTCTAAAGTATCTGCCAGAGTAGTACCAACCATGGTTGCTATGTATTTTCTTCTGGTTGCTTACATCGTGATTACAAACCTCCAAGTTGTACCGTCTGTTTTTGCTTCTATCTTTGATGGGGCATTCGATCTGCAAGCAGGAGCAGGAGGGTTGGCAGGAACAGCAATTGTTATTGGGGCTAGAAGAGCAGCATTTGTCAATGAAGCCGGGGTTGGAACAGCTTCTATGATGCATGGAGCATCTAGAAACAGCGAACCTGTGAGAGAGGGTTTAGTTGCCATGATTGGGCCATCTATAGATTCAGGTCTGATATGTACTCTTACGGCTCTGGCTATTTTGATAAACGGCAATTACGAAGTATCTCAGATAAAAGGTATAGAGATTGCTCTTAATTCATTTGAAGCCTCTATTCCTGGCTGGGGTCACATACTTTTAATGATCATGGTAATAATTTTTGCTTTTTCTACAATGTTCTCATACTCATACTATGGTGTTAAATGTACAAACTTTCTATTTGGAGCAAAATACGCAAACTATTATAATTACTTCTTTCTATTAATGCTTATAGTAGGAGCGGTAATCTCGCTGGATGTTGTTGTTGGAGTTATAGACAGCGCCTATGCCTTAATGGCAATACCCACTATGTTAACACTATTAATCTTGTCTCCTAAAGTTAAGAGAGAGATGAAAAGATACTTTTCAAACAAGTAAATATGAATCCTGAAAAACTGATTACAGAAAAAACATCCGAAGCAATTAAATCGCTTTATGGAGAAGACGTACAAACAGATAAAATCCAAACTCAAGCAACAAGGAGGGAGTTTGAGGGAGACATAACAGCTGTTATGTTTCCACTTCTAAAGATTTCTAAAAAGAGTCCCGAGGCAACAGGAGATGAGATAGGCAGATTCATAAAAGAAAATTGCACTCATGTTGAATCATACAATGTAGTCAAGGGTTTTCTCAATATTAAACTCTCAGGAAATTATTGGAAATCTGTATTTAATAATATAAATGAGTCAGAAGATTGGGGGCAATTACCCAAAACAGGCAATACTGTTATGGTTGAATTCTCTTCTCCAAATACAAACAAGCCGCTTCACTTAGGACACATAAGAAACAACTTACTTGGATGGTCTGTAGCTAAACTACTTGAGACTAACGGACACAATGTTATAAAAGTGAATTTAGTTAACGATAGAGGTATCCATATTTGTAAATCTATGCTGGCATGGCAGAAAATCAGCCAAGGAGAGACGCCTCTTACATCGGGTATTAAAGGAGACCATCTAGTTGGTAAATACTATGTTGCATTTAACAATATTCTAAAAAATGAAATCGATGAACTAATCTCTCAAGGTTTTTCAAAGGAGGATGCCGAGAAAAATGCACCATCAATGAAAGAGGCTCAAGAGATGTTAGTAAAGTGGGAGAGTGGAGATCTTCAAGTCGTAGACCTTTGGAGGAGAATGAACGGTTGGGTTTATGAGGGATTCGATTCTACGTATAAAAAAATGGGAGTATCATTTGATAAGATTTACTACGAATCCAACACCTACCTATTGGGTAAAGCACTAGTTCAGGAGGGTTTGAATAAAGGTGCTTTTTATAGAAAAGAGGATGGTTCGGTATGGTGCGACTTAACTGCCGATGGTTTAGATGAAAAACTGCTACTTAGGTCAGACGGTACATCTGTCTATATGACTCAAGATTTGGGAACTGCACATCAGAGGTTCTCTGAGCACAATTTAAATGAACACATTTATGTTGTGGGTAACGAACAGAACTACCATTTCCAAGTTCTAAAGCTTTTATTAAAGAGATTGGGCTATGAGTGGGCCGACTCTATTTATCATCTCTCTTATGGAATGGTAGAACTCCCTGAAGGGAAGATGAAGTCTAGAGAGGGTACGGTTGTAGATGCCGATGACCTTATTGAAAATATGATATCTACCGCAAGAGAAACATCTTTGGAACTAGGTAAGTTAGATAATCTACACAAAGATGAGCAAGAGAAAATATTTGAAATGTTGGGGCTTGGAGCGCTTAAATATTTCATTATTAAAGTAGATCCTAAAAAGACAATGTTGTTCGACCCAAAAGAGTCTATAGATTTCAACGGAAACACAGGCCCTTTTATACAGTACACACATGCCAGAATAAGATCTATTTTGAGAAAAGCAGCAGAATCTTCATTAATCCCAAAGATTACAGATTCAGCTCTGGAGAGTAAAGAGATAGAGATTATAAAAATTCTCAACGCATTTCCAGACAAAGTATATGAGGCGGGTAAAGAACACTCTCCGGCAATCATAGCAAATTATGCCTATGAACTTGCAAAAGAGTTTAATCAGTATTATCATGAACTCTCTATTTTAAAAGAGGAAAATTTAGAGGTTAAGTTACAGAGACTAATTTTAATTGATACAATTTCAAAGGTATTGAGAAAAGCGATGGGGATACTCGGCATCTCTCTACCTGAGAGAATGTAAATATGGCCGATCAATCAAATACTTTCCTTCCTACATCTGTAAAAGAGGTAGAATCATTGGGTTGGGATTATATAGACATTATTTTATTTACAGGAGATGCCTATATAGACCACCCTTCATTTGGCACTGCTGTAATTGGCAGATATCTTCAAAGCTTGGGATATCGCGTTGCAATCGTTCCACAACCAAACTGGAGAGACGACCTTAGAGACTTTAAAAAACTTGGTAACCCCAGACTTTTTTTTGGAGTGAACTCCGGAGCTATGGACTCAATGGTTAATCACTATACGGCGGCAAAGAGATTACGAAGTAACGATGCCTATACCCCTGACGGAAAATCTGGAATGAGGCCAGACTATGCTGTTTCTGTCTATTCACATATTTTGAAAAAACTATATCCAAGTACCCCGGTGGTTATAGGAGGAGTAGAGGCCTCACTTAGAAGAGTATCACATTACGATTATTGGCAAGACCAACTCCTTCCCTCAATACTTTTCTCCTCTGGTGCAGATATTCTAGTTTATGGAATGGGCGAAAAGCCAATAAAAGAGATAGCAGAATTGCTCAATAAAGGCGAGCCAATATCCAATGCATATAAGGTGAAACAGACCGCGTTTATTTCCGATTCGGCTCTTTGTAACTCTAAAGACTTTATTATTTTAAACTCCTTTGAAGAGACTAAAAGAGATAAAAGATTGTTTGCCGATAATTTTAATATTATCGAAAGAGAATCTAACTCATATTATCCTAGATACATAATTGAACCCTGTAAGGGTAAATTTGTACATATAAATCCCCCATTCGAGACCCCTTCCGATGGTGAGATAGACAACTACTACAACTTACCATATAAAAGAGCTCCCCACTACAGATACAAAGGAAAACACATTCCTGCGTGGGAGATGATTAAATACTCCGTAAATACCCATAGAGGATGTTTTGGTTCATGCAGCTTTTGCACAATATCTGCCCATCAAGGTAAATTTGTTCACTCCAGATCAGAAGAGTCCATCTTGAATGAATTGCGTAAAATTACTTCCGATGAGAATTTTAAAGGTTATATCTCAGATCTGGGAGGTCCAACAGCCAATATGTACAAGATGAAAGGTATAGATATAGAACTGTGTAAAAAATGCAAACGAGACAGCTGCATATATCCAAATCTTTGCTTAAACCTTAACCACTCTCACAATCCTTTATTAGAGCTTTACAAAAAAGCATCCAAATTATCAGGCATAATTAAGACATTTGTATCCAGTGGTATAAGATATGATCTTTTTTTGGATAGTAACGGTTATCTTAATAATTCCGGGAAAGAGTACTTTAAAGAGTTGGTTTTGAATCATACCTCAGGGCGACTCAAAGTAGCTCCGGAACATACAGAAGACTCCGTCCTTAAACAGATGGGAAAACCATCTTTCAAATCTTTTATTTTTCTTAAAGATGAGTTTGAAAAAATCAATAAAAAATACAATAAGAGATACCAATTAATTCCATATTTCATATCTTCACATCCCGGATGCAGAATGGATGACATGCGTTATTTAGCTCAAAATCCTGCATTAAAGGGAATTAGATTAGAACAAGTTCAAGATTTTACACCTACACCAATGACACGCTCTGCGGCCTCATTCTATACTGGACTAGATCTTAAAACAATGAAAAACACATATATAGAAAAAGACCCCGAGAGAAAAAAGATGCAGAAATCATTTTTTTTCAACAAAAAATAGAAAAACTAGAAATATTATAAAAAATTGCATTATACTTGCAGCCCAAATTTAAGTTGAAAAAACAGATTTAGTCATATATATGGATAAGACAGGCAATACACAAAAGGGAAAGGAAAGTGTTCCAATTAATAGAGCGTCTAAGAGAAGAGCGGTAATCAGTTATGCCAACCTAAGTCCCGAATTAATGGCTGCTTTTAAAGAAAAATACCCAAGAGGGTACGCCGACTACATGGGAGAAGTCTTTAAGGTTGATAAACCCGATGGCTCATTTTTTTATGCAATCTCTCTAGAGGTCCCAGATGCTATATATCTCGTAAAAGTAGATGTAAAAATTGATGATTATGAAGATTTGGAAAGAGGACTTTTCGGAGGCGGCTCAGATGAAGATGGGAGCGATCCCGATGAGTTTCCCGATGATGATTCATCTTCTGCATTTTCAGAAGAGGAGGAGTCCGAAGACTAAATATAATTTAAATTTTGAAGTTTCAGCTGGACTCATGTTCAGCTTTTTTTGTACTTTAGTACTCAATGATTATCAGTCAATATATTCAAAGAATCATAAAGCTCCTTAGAGGGCTATCAGAAAGCAAGATGCTATTGGTCCTTGCTTTTATTACAGGTTTACTGAGTGGTGTTGCTGCTGTTTTATTAAAGCATCTGATACATTTTTTTGCGTGGATTTTAAAAGGATGGTTTAATACAGCTGCCGAAAGCTCTCTATACCTTATTTACCCCGGAATCGGAATGCTTCTGGCTATTCTCCTGGTTAAGTATGTAATAAAAGACAATATAGGTCATGGTGTAACAAAGGTGCTTTTAGCTATTTCAAAGAACGAGTCAAAAATCAAGAAACACAATACCTGGTCCTCCATAGCAGCCAGCTCTGTCACTATAGGATTCGGAGGATCGGTGGGTGCAGAGGCACCAATTGTTTATACAGGTGCTGCTATTGGTTCAAATATTGCCAGAGCAATAGGGTTGTCATACAAACATATGACTATACTGTTGGGATGTGGGGCAGCTGGAGCTGTTGCTGGAATTTTTAAAGCACCCCTGGCCGGCATTCTCTTTACATTAGAAATCTTACTCTTCAATATATCAATGACATCTGTTTTACCGTTACTGGTATCGGCGGTAACAGCTACTGTTGTTTCATATATTTTTATGGGAGACTCGGTTGTTTTTAGTAATACTATAGAGAGCTTTAATATGAGTAATCTCCCATACTATATCCTTCTTGGAGTTTTATGCGGATTCATATCTCTCTATTTTACAAGAACTACACTATCTTTTGAAGATAAATTAAAAAACATTGTCAACCCATATAAAAGATGGGTAATATCAGCTGTGTCGTTAGGTATACTTATTTTTATTTTTCCTCCCCTATATGGAGAGGGATATGAATCTTTAACATTCTTGCTGAACAATAACTCCTTAAGTGCAATAGGTCCCAATATATTTGGGAACCTTCTTAATAACGACTGGATATTCCTACTCTTTTTTGTGGCAATTATTTTTTTCAAGGTAATTGCAATGTCTTTTACTAATGGAGGAGGTGGAGTAGGAGGGACATTTGGCCCTACGCTTTTTATTGGCGGAATAACCGGGTTTGTTTTAAGTCGTTTTATAAACCTTATAGGTATTCACAACCTTCCCGAGTCAAATTTCTCTCTCGTTGGAATGGCCGGTCTTATGGCAGGAGTAATGCAGGCTCCGCTTACAGCAATATTTTTAATAGCAGAGATTACGGGTGGTTACCTTCTTCTTATGCCATTAATTGTAACTTCAGTAGTATCATTTGCTACAATAAGAACTTTTGAACCATACTCCATTTACACTAAAAGGATTGCAAAGCAGGGAGACTTATTAACCCACGATAGCGATAAATCTGTCCTCACTCTTTTAAAAACTGTAGATTTGATTGAAACAGATTTCCAGACTGTTCATCCCGAAGCCAGTTTGAGTGATGTAGTTAAAGTGATTGCAAATTCAAAAAGAAACATAATCCCTGTTGTAGATAATTTTGGAATATTATGTGGAATTATTCTGCTCGACGACATAAGAGATATAATGTTTAAAAGAGAGCTCTATGAAATAACACCCGTTACCAAGTTTATGAAAATGGCTCCTGAGAATGTTTACTGTGACGATAAAATGGAGATCGTGATGAATAAATTTGAAAAAACTTCGGCATGGAATTTACCGGTGATAAATAAGGACGGTATATACAGAGGATTTGTTTCCAAATCAAAGATATTTTCAGCTTACAGAGATCAATTACAACAAGTTTCACATGAATAAGTTATATTTAGACTATATAGCAGGAGTTCTGTCAGTTTCAGTATGGCAGGTAGAGCATTGCATTGAGCTATTTCAAGAAGGTTCAACAATTCCGTTTATATCACGATATAGAAAGGAGAGAACAGGAAACCTTGATGAAATTCAGGTTACCCAAATCAAACACTATTTCAATAGGTTCGAAGAGCTTGAAAAGAGAAAGAGTACAATAATAAACAGTATTGAGGAGCAAGGGAAACTCACCCCTCAATTGAGAGAAGAGATTGAAAAAATTATCGATTCAAATCAACTGGAAGACATCTACCTCCCCTATAAACCAAAAAGAAAAACAAGAGCTTCAATTGCAAAAGAGAGAGGATTAGAAAAGTTGGCAGAAATAATTCTATCGCTTAACCAAAGAGATTGCACCAAGGTAGCTCATGATTTCCTTACCGACCAAGTTAAAAGTGCAGAAGAGGCACTCCAGGGCGCAAGAGATATTATTGCCGAACAAATTAACGAGACTGCAGAAGTTAGAGAGCACCTAAGATTGCAATATTCAAAATATGCACGTATTGTATCAAAACAACAGAAAGGTCTAGAAAAAGATATTGAAGAGAGTAGCAAATACAAAAATTACTTCGAGTTCTCGGGGAATATTAGTAACATGCCATCTCACAGAGTTCTTGCACTTTTACGTGGAGAGAAAGAGGGTCACCTTACTTTAAAATTGGAAGTAGAAGAGGAGTACTCTTTGCGAACAATCAAGAATATTGTCTTCAGAGATAAAAGACAATCTACTCAAAGCTGCAGGGAGAATATAGAAATGGCAATTTCTGATTCATATAAGAGATTATTACACCCATCAATTGAAAATGAGACACTAAAAATTGCTAAGGAGAGAGCAGATCTTGAAGCGGTTAAGGTTTTTGGTGAAAATCTCACTTCACTTCTTTTAGCAGCACCAATCGGCCAAAAAAGAGTTCTTGCTATTGACCCCGGATATAGAACAGGGTGCAAAATAGTATGCCTAGACTCTCAAGGAGAACTAATCCATAACGACACAATTTACCCTCACCCTCCGGTAAACGAAAAGATTATTGCAATTAAAAAAATAACAAATCTTATAGAATCATACAAAATTGAGGTAATTGCAATTGGAGATGGAACTGCCAGCAGGGAGACCGAATCATTTATTAAAAAAATTCCTATGCCACAAGGTATCCAGGTTTTCTCGGTGAGCGAAGATGGTGCATCGGTCTACTCAGCATCACCCGTTGCCAGAGAAGAGTTCCCGAATTACGATGTAACGGTAAGGGGAGCTGTTTCAATAGGAAGACGTGTAATGGACCCACTGGCAGAATTGGTAAAAATAGACCCTAAATCTTTGGGAATTGGCCAATACCAGCACGACATAGACCAAGCTCTTTTAAAGGAGATGCTAGATAACACAGTAGTAAGTTGTGTTAACAAAGTTGGTGTTAATCTCAACACTGCAAGTAAGCACCTATTGAGCTATGTGTCTGGCATTGGACCTTCAATAGCTCAGAACATTGTAGATTACAGATCTCATAACGGTCCCTTTAAATCAAGACTGGAATTGTTGAAAGTTAAAAGGCTTGGATCTAAAGTATTTGAACAATGTGCTGGATTTCTTAGAATTCCTGATGCTGTTAACCCCCTAGATAACACAGCTGTACACCCCGAAAGGTATCAGCTGGTAGAGAATATCGCCTCAGACCTCAATTGCAATGTAGCAGATTTGGTTACTAATTCAGAGAAAAGAGAAAAAATTGAAATCAAAAGATATCTATCTAAAGATGTCGGTACCCACACACTTAACGATATTCTAGAAGAGTTGTCAAAACCTGGACGAGATCCAAGAAAAAAAGCTAAGGTGCTTGAGTTCTCAACAGAAGTTATGTCTATTGACGACCTCAAACAAGGAATGACCTTACCGGGGATTGTTACTAACATTACAAATTTTGGAGTATTTGTTGATATCGGCATTAAGCAAGATGGGCTTATTCATATTTCGCAGCTTGCAGACAGATATATCTCCAATCCATCCGAGGTTGTGAAGCTTCAGCAGCACTTAATAGTAAAGGTTTTGGAAGTTGATTATAAGAGAGGGAGGATACAACTTACACTTAAAGGCTTGTCCTCTTCTGCCTCTGGGCAATGATAACACCTAGCACCACAATTACGATTCCAATTATTTTTCTAAAGCTCATCATTTCATGGCCAAGCAGATATGCACCAAAAGCTGATACTACCGGAACAAGTGTTGTGAATATGTTTGCTCTAGCTATTCCTAACTCTTTTATAGAATTGATGAATAGAATAAAGGCTACGCAGGAACATAGTACTGCAAGAAACATCAGAGGTTTTATTACATCTATCGTTATTGATTCCAGCGAGAAATCCTGGTAGTCATTATATAAAAAAAGCGGGAGAAAATAAATTGCACCAAGTATATGTTGATAGGTTACTATTGTATAACTATTATATCTGTTAGCAAGTTTCTTAACCACCATAGAATAACCTACTGCAGAGAACACGGCTACAAAAAGTAATAATATTCCTGAATAGTGAGATATATCAATTGATCCTTTTTCAAAGACCACCATGAGAATACCTGGAAGAGTAATTGTAATACCAAAGACATTTAATAGAGTAATCCTCTCTTTATAAAAAAATACTCCGGCTATAAGAGCAAAAATCGGAATAGTTGATATAATTATTGATCCCAACGTAGGAGAATTAATAATCTTTAAACCAAATGTTTCACCAATAAAATAGATGAAAGGTTCCAAAAGCACAAGGAGCAGAAACCATCCGTAATCACTAACTTTTATCTTTTCAACCTTACCTGCAATAAACGATACAAGAGAGAGAATTACAGCTGCTATTGTCATTCTAAAAAAGACAAGCGTATAAACCGGAAATCCTTGTAATAGAAGAGAGTTGGTCCAAATAAATGATAATCCCCAGAAAATCACTGCAAGTGAAACCGAGATGTAGATAACAATATGTCTACCTGGCATATTTAAAAGTTAGTTTTTTTGAGTTTTTCAAACCTGTTAACTCACCATTTTTAACAACTTGGATTCCATTAACAAAGGTATGGACTATAGAAGTTCTTAGCTTAAAATCAGATAAAGGAGACCAATTACACTTATATGCAGGATTAACAGTACTGTGATTGTCAATTTTATTTAAATCAACAGCAACTAAATCGGCATAATAACCTTTTCTTATAAACCCCCTTTTTTCAATATTGAAATTATCGGCAGGACCGTGACTCATTCTCTCAACCACCTCTCCAATAGTAAATATTCCATCCTTTACAAACTCCATCATTATCTGAAGGCTATGTTGAACCAAAGGTAATCCCGAAGGCGATTCTAAATACCCTCTACTCTTCTCTTCTTTGGTATGAGGTGCGTGATCAGTAGCAACAACTTTAATAATTCCTCTCTTGACCGCATTAATAATTGCCTCTTTATCAGATTTTTCTTTAATTGAGGGGTTACACTTTATTTTGCTACCCATATAATCATACATTGTATTATCAAATAGCATATAATGTACACACGCCTCACCGGTGATTCTATCTCCTTTTAGTGATAAGTTTTTTAATAATTCAATTTCTTCAGCAGTACTGATATGCAAAATGTGCAGTCTGGATTTATATTTTTCTGCAAGTTTAATTGCTTTTTCTGTAGACTTAATGCAACTTTCTCTATCTCTTATATTGCAATGCTCTCTAAAAGGTATGCCTTCATCTCCAAATTTTTCGATTGACTCCTTTAAATTGTTTTTTATAATGGGTTCATATTCACAGTGAGTTGCAATAAGCAGTGGTGATTTCTCAAAAATTTCATTTAAAGAGTTCTCGTTATCAACCAGCATATTTCCTGTTGAAGAGCCCATGAACACCTTTACTCCACATACCTCCCTTGGATCCGCTTCTATGATCTCATTAAGATTATCGTTTGTTGCACCAAGATAAAAGCTGTAATTAGCATACGAATCACTTTCTGCAATTGAATTCTTAAGCTCAAGACCTTTTAAGGTGACACAAGGAGGGTTGTTATTAGGCATATCCATATAAGAGGTTACTCCTCCTAAAACAGCAGCCTTGCTCTCTGTCTCTATGCATCCCTTATGTGTACTTCCTGGTTCCCTAAAATGTACTTGATCGTCTATGACTCCCGGTAAGATAGTAAGCCCTTTAAAATCAAATACTTCATCAGCTATAGGTAACTCCTCTCCATCAATAAAAACCCCTTCAATCATTTCATTAACAATCAGAATGCTTCCATTAAATGAGACTCCCTCATTTACAATTGTTCCTCCTTTGATTAAAAGTGATTTTTTATTCATTTTCAAGCGATTACTCTTTTAGGTTTAATTTTTCTAAATCTCATTTTGATAACACCCCTAAAAGCTTCGCCAAATATACCACTACTCATTTTTGAGGTGCCTTCTGTTCTGTCTACAAAAATGATTGGTACCTCCTTAATGGCAAACCCAAGCTTATAGGCATTGTATTTCATCTCTATTTGGAAACCATAGCCCCTCATTTTTATCTTATCCAAATCGATTGTTTCAAGGACAGCCCTTCTATAACACTTAAATCCGGCAGTAGTATCGTATATTTTCATTCCTAAAACTCTTCTCACATAAGCAGAAGCAAAATAAGACATAACCACTCTCCCTATTGGCCAGTTGATTACGCTTACCCCATTACAATACCTTGAACCTATTGCCAAACCGGCACCATCTGCGCAAGCTTTATACAACTTGGGAAGATCTTCAGGATTATGAGAAAAATCTGCATCCATTTCAAATATATAATCATATCCCTTCTCAATACACCATTTAAAACCGGCAATATAAGCCGATCCAAGCCCGGATTTCTCCTTTCTTTCCATTATAAAAAGAGCATCCAGAAACTCTCTTTGAAGATTTTTTACAATATCTGCTGTTCCGTCCGGAGATCCATCATCTACAATCAGTATGTTAAATTTGATTTCAAGGGAGAGTACAGCTCTTATGATTTTCTCAATATTCTCTTTTTCGTTGTAAGTCGGAATTATTACTATTTTATCAGATGTCATGATTTGATTAATATAACGGGGTGCAAAGGTATGATTATAATTAGATATCTGCAATTATATAAGGTATGATTATTTTTGGAGAGAAGATTACCCTATTTTTTTGAAAAAAACTTGAAATAAATTTGCAGAATAAGAAAAGATAGCTACCTTTGCACTCCCCAAACGAAC
>CAYYAM010000021.1:0-7636 GCA_964469965.1 uncultured Muribaculaceae bacterium
ATCCCAAACCATATTTTCACAAAAGCATCTTTGAGATAAAATAGTTATATTTGTTTTAATATCTCATATTTAATTAAAATGAAAAATTTCCTGAAAATAGTTCTTGGAACTTTTGTGGGCTCACTTTTAGCCATGACAATTGGGTTCTTCATAATGCTGGGAGTGATTGGCTCCATGGCCACCTTTTCTAAAAGCACCAAACCGGTAGTTCCTAAGTCGGCAGTATTGTCGCTAAATTTTAATCAGGTTATTACCGAGCAATCTACAGACGACCCTTTTGCATCGTTCAACCCAATGGGTTCGTCTCCGTCAAAAACACAGGGTATTCTTGAGTTTATTCAAACTATAGATCGCTCTGCATCTGACCCTTCCATTAAATTCATATACATGAATTTAACAAACCTCAATTGCGGCTTAAGTCATCTTGAAGAGATTAGAGAGGCCATTGTGCGATTCAGAGTCAGTGGAAAGCCGGTAATCGCCTACGCCGACAACTTCTCTCAGCAGGCCTATTTTTTGGCAACTGCAGCAGATAAGATCTATATGAGCCCCGGAGGATCGGCTACTTTAACAGGAGTTAGCATAACTTCAATATTCCTGAAAGATCTTTTAGATAAACTTGGCATAGAGGTTCAACTTATAAGGCATGGAAAATTCAAGGCCGCCGCAGAGCAGTTTATAAGCAACAAGATGAGCCCCGAGAATAGAGAGCAGCTAAAAGCTTATGTCGATGCCGTATGGGCAACATTTGTAGAGGAGATTTCAAGATCGAGAGAGATAAGTTTAGAGGATCTGAACAGGATGGCAGATAATCTGGAGCTGTCAACAGCAACTAAAGCTTTAGAGGCCAATTTAGTAGATGGATTAATGTACAAAGATGAAATGGCCGATACTTTGGCTAAACTTTTTGGTGTTGAGAGTGAAAAAGATCTTAAAATGATCTCAAGCACAGACTACTCAAAAGCAACTAAAAAACTCAACCTAAAAGAGAAGAATAAGATAGCCGTTATCTATGCATCGGGAGATATTATTATGGGTAAATCAGAAGGGAACATAGCATCTGATACTTACATAGATATAATATCAAGAGTGCGTAAAGACAGCTCTGTAAAGGCAGTTGTTTTTAGAGTGAATTCACCCGGAGGATCGGCTCAGAGCTCCGAGGTGATTGAGCGGGAGCTCTCTCTGCTTCGAGAGAAGAAGCCTGTTATAGTTAGTATGGGAGACTATGCTGCTTCGGGCGGATATTGGATATCGGCTAAAGCAGATAAGATAATCACCAACAGGACAACTCTTACGGGTTCAATTGGAGTGTTCAGCATGATTCCAAATTTTGAAAAGACAATGAAGAGACACCTCTCAGTTAATGCCGAGTCGGTTAACAGTAATAAAAACAGTGATCTTTTGAATGGATTCAGAGCTCTTCGCGCAGAAGAGAGCGAGGCAATAAGGGCTGCAATAGAGGAGATCTATACCGATTTTATTACTCTTGTTTCTGAAGGCAGAGGCATGGAGGTTCAAAAAGTAGATGAGATAGCTCAGGGCAGGGTGTGGTCTGGAAACGACGCTGTTAAAATAGGGCTAGCAGATGAGTTGGGCGATCTTTACCACGCACTTAATGCAGCTGCAGAGATGAGCAGTCTTACAAGTTACAGAATTGTTGAGTATCCTGTTAAGAAGAGTGCAATAGACAAATTATTTGAGATGCTGGGAGAGACGTCTGTTAAAGCAGAAGCCCTCTCTAATCCATATTTCTTTATAGAGCAGGCCTATGAAAAACTAAAGCAGGAGAGAGGTATAAGGCATATGGCTCGCCTTCCATACATGTTGGAAGTAAATTAAACTAAACAATAGTAATATCCAGAGAGGTTCTTGATTCAGATGTAATCTTGAACCTCTCGTCTATTCTAAGGCCCAAAAGGGCTATAATCTTATCGCCGGAGAGTAAAACATATTGTCTCTCTTTGCTGTTTTTATCCAGTTTAATATCTGTCAAATAGTCGCTCACTTTTTTGAATCCGGTCATCCCTAGGGGCATAAACCTATCTCCCTCTGTCCACCTTCTTATAACCAAAGGGTATTGAAGTTTATCTGAATCTACACTCATTTCACTCTCTACAGCAAATAATCCCGATATATTTCCAAAAAGATCTCCTGTAAGTTCGCTGTTCTCTCTTCTCTTTTTTTTGGGATTATAGTTGTTATCTATCTTTTTGACTCTAAAGAAAATTTTAAGACCGTCAACAACCAATTCACTCTCGTCGCCCACTCCAATGTAGTCAATTGTAAACTCCTCCCTTTCGCAAGTTGGCAGCTCTTTTATGCTCCCTTTAGGATACAATAAAAGATACTCCCGGTCTTTAATTAGAAGGTGGCTCTCTGAGTGAAACTCTTTACCCGGTTGCCCCTTTAATGCACACATTATCTGTTCTGTTTGAAGAGCGTTAAACCCATATTCCGATAGAAGCGAATAGAGCCAAAAATCTGCCCTTCGCTCGCCCATCACCCTCTCTATAGAGATTCTGTCGCTGCTCCCTTCAAAGAAGAGTGAGCGCCTCTCTTTAATAAGATCTTCCAGCACATCCGATGCTGCCTCTATGTTCTGCATATCTCTCTCCACAGTTCTTAAAAAAGAGCTATTAATCATCTCAAATTCAGGAAATATCATATTTCTTATCCTATTCCTGGAGTAGTGATTCTCTATATTTGAGCTGTCTTCCCTAAAGGGTACACCCTCCTCCTTAACAAATTCTGCAATCTCTCTTCTTGTAAATCCGATAAGTGGTCTGATTACCCTATCTTTTCTTCTCTTAATCCCGGTTAAACCGTTTATTCCCGTACCTCTGAGTATATTAATAAAAAAAGTCTCAACAGAGTCGTTCAAATTATGAGCAATAGCCAAATAATCAAACGAGTTACTATCCATAATCTTATAGAACCACTCATATCTGAGCTCTCTTGCGGCCATCTGAGTAGATATCCCTTTTTGGTTCGCATATCCCTTTGTGTCGAATTGTGTTGAGTAGCATTTCACACCTTTAGCGGCAGCCCAGTTTTGAACCATCTCCTCATCTTCGTCGCTCTCCTCGCCTCTTAATGAGAAGTTTACAGTTGCAATAGCAAAATTGGCGTAATATATTCTATGAAAAAGATGGAGCATACACATAGAGTCAATACCTCCGCTAACAGCAAGGAGTATAGAGGGATTATCATTTGCAGCAGGGTGCAGATCATCTCTCTCCAAAAGAGACATGAGTGCCTCTTTGAATTTTTTGATCATCTTTTAAATTCACCAAAAGTGTATGAAAAGCCAATAGATAGTATCTCCTTGAACTGCAACCTAGGAGAGAGACGCCCCTCCTTGTCGGCAATAAGAATATCGTCGTCGTATATCATATTGGTTCTTAAGCTTGCAGAGAAGAACTTATTAATCTTAGAGTCTATAAACAGATCCCAGTACACCTTAACATTCTTTGGTGTTCCAAGATAGTCTGAGAAGAGGTTTAACGTAGAGTTTATATTTAGGTTTTTATTTATCTGGTGCTTGTAATCGATCTTGAACTGAGCACCCAGCTCAAGCTTGGCCGCCTGTTCAATTTTATTGCCATAGCGGGTCCTTAGCTGTCTTAGCTCAACTATAACCAGATTACTGGTTAGAGGAGAGAAATTTAGTGAGAGTGGTTTAACAGGTTTATAATCCATACCCACGCCAAGAGAGAAGTAGGCGGGGGCAAATGGTTTAGACACCAACACCGGCTCCTTATTGGCGGGATAGTTATACCCATTAGTCATCTGGGTTCTAAAATTAAATGTAGCTGCGGCAAAGAGATTATTGATTGCTCTGTAACCCAGTTTACTGTCGAAGATAAACTTATCATCGCTCTTTCTATATCTATCCCCAAACGATTGAATAAAGCCGTACCCAACCTGAAGTCTGTTCTCCCAGAACATCTCTTTATTCAATGAGTAGTTTCTGTAAACATTTACATAAGCGTTCATGGCCACATTGTCGTACCCGCCCGAAGCCCAGTTTGTAAGTGATAGTTGCGAGAATCCCAGTTGAAGAAGAGTACCTCCCGACCATTTGCTTGGCTGGGGTGTGGGTGGTGTAAGTACAGGAAGCTTTACTTTGGATGCTATTATCATGCTCAGTTCATGACCTACGCTAAGTTTAAGCTCTTTAGGAGTCTGTTTTGATGTCTGAGACTGCTTAGCAACGGAGTTACCCTCTTGTGCATATAGGTTTGTAAAGAGAAAGAGTAGAATTATAAAAGCTGTTGTGTACCTCATAGTTTATCAATTACCTAAAACATCGTCTGAGTTATACTTATATCCCATCCTTTTGCCTGTCTGTAACTTTGCACTCTCTATTTTATCATTAATCTGCTCTACACTGGCTACTTTCACAAGATCGAAAGGGGGAACAAGAAGATCGAACGACAAAGTGTATAGAATAGCCGACTCTACTATGTTTACCAACTCCTCCCTGGCAAGCATCTTCTTACCAAAAGAGCTTACTGTATTGTCTTGCTGCCTCTTTCCCTCGGCAAGGAAAAACTTGTCTTTATTAACGAAAACCCTGGCAACAAGGTAGCCCAAATCCTCTACTCTATTATACTTGAGCGAATCGGAGAGAAAATTGTATACACTAATTACACCGCAATAGCCGTTTCTTACATCCTCCTTTGCATAGTCAACTTTCCATACTGGGTGATCTCTGTCAAAAAGGAAGACATCGGAGTGCATACTAAAAATTAGAACATCGTCTGCAAATTTAAGTTCAGCTTCGAATTTACCTCTATCTCTGTACTCCAGTTTTAACTTTCTGTCATTACTGTCAATTAAATCATTGAGGTCGTTGCTCATCTCATTTAATATCTCCTTGAGGTGATCGAAAACCTCCATGGTCTGATTAAAAACCTTGAGCTTTATCTGTGATTTTTCATTGAATCCCTCTAGAATCTCTCTCTGTCGGGAGGGTACATCTGGTGCCATTCTCTCCTGTTTTATGTTTTAATGATTGTAAAATTAGGTAAATATTTATTATATTTAATAAGCTCTTGCAAAAATTACTCTGCCCTTAGATGGTTTTCCGCTATAGACGCATCTACCCTCCTCACTGCTATATCCTTCGAGAGGTATACATCTGATTGTTGCCTTTGTCTCCTCTTTAATTTTCTGCTCTGTTTCGGGAGTGCCGTCCCAATGGCATAGAAGGAAACCACCAAGCTCTATTTTTTCTTTAAATGTATCGTAATCATCTACTTCTATAGTGCTCTCCTCTCTAAACTTAAGCGCTTTGTTGTAAATATTCTCTTGAATAGTGTCTAAAAGAGAGATTATAAACTCCTCAACTCCCTCTCTGCTTCTAGAGATCTTCTCCAAGGTGTCTCTTCTTGCAATCTCAACTGTACCATTCGACAGGTCGCGAGGCCCCATGGCAATCCTCACAGGAACACCCTTCAACTCCCACTCGGCAAACTTAAAGCCCGATCTCAAATTATCTCTGTTGTCTATCTTAACTGTAACACCCAACCTCTCAAGCCCCACTTTAATCTCATCCATTTTGGCGAGAATCATCTCATTCTCTTGTTCAGTTTTGAAAATCGGAACCATCACAACATGAATAGGTGCCAGCTTAGGAGGAAGGACCAATCCATTATTGTCACTATGAGCCATTATAAGAGCGCCCATCAATCGAGTAGAAACACCCCAGGAGGTAGCCCACACATAGTCTAACCCTCCCTCTTTGTTGGCAAATTGTACATCGAAAGCTTTAGCAAAATTTTGACCCAAAAAATGTGAAGTCCCTGCCTGAAGAGCTTTTCCATCTTGCATTAGTGCCTCTATACAAAGAGTATCTAATGCTCCTGCAAATCTTTCACTCTCTGTCTTTCTTCCAACCACTACCGGAACAGCCATAAACTCCCTTGCAAAACGTGCGTAAACCTGAACCATCCTCTCGGTCTCTTCAACCGCCTCCTGCATTGTAGAGTGGGCTGTATGCCCCTCTTGCCAAAGAAACTCGGCAGTTCTCAGAAACAATCGGGTTCTCATCTCCCATCTAACTACATTGGCCCACTGATTTACAAGAATTGGAAGATCTCGGTACGATTTTATCCAGTTTTTGTAGGTATTCCAGATTATTGTCTCCGAGGTGGGTCTTACAACCAGCTCCTCCTCGAGCTTGGCATCGGGATCTACCACCACACCGGGGCCGTTTGGATTTGTCATCAGTCTGTGGTGAGTAACCACTGCGCACTCTTTTGCAAAACCCTCAACGTGCTCTGCCTCTTTACTGAGAAATGATTTTGGAATAAACAGCGGGAAATATGCGTTTACGTGTCCTGTCTCTTTAAACATCTTGTCTAGTTGCGCCTGCATCTTTTCCCATATGGCATAACCATAAGGTTTTATAACCATACAACCTCTTACCGCAGAGTTCTCTGCAAGATCGGCCTTAATCACCAGGTTATTATACCATAAAGAGTAGTTCTCTTCTCTGTTTACAATCTCTTTTGCCATCTTGTTAAATATGTTGTTTTTATATTATACGTGGTATGATTTTTGAGTATATTTGCAATAAAGGCACAAAAGTACAAAAATTTTAAAACACAGGAGGTGCAAGATGAAAAACAGATTATTTATCCCTATAATTTTAGGAATGATTCTTAGCTCTTGTGCTACTACAACCAGATATGCGTCTGCAACTTACGAAGATGCCATATACCAAAAACCCGGAGCGGGAAGTTACCTTGTAGTAAACACAGAAACAGAACAGAAACTTAACACCCTTAGAGAGAAAACCAATCAATCCAACCAGGTAATTGTAAACGGAAGGGTGGTAGAAGCTGTTTATGCCGACGAGCAGGGTAATGTGGTGATTGATGCAGACACAGAAAAAACCTATCTTATTTTGAACCCCGGGGAGTCCTTTGAGGAGAGACTCAAAAAATTTGAGGATCCTGAGTTCAATATTACAATAAATCTAAGACCTTGGTATGCCGATAATTTCTGGGGATGGAATGTGTGGAGCAACCCATTTTACTACCAAGCAAGATACCTTCACAGACCTATGTGGTTCAGCATGTACAGCTCCAGATTCTGGGGGTCTACCTGGTGGATTTACGACAGACCTTTTTACTCTTTCGACCCTTACTACTGGGCTCACAACTGGTGGTGGGAGATGGGTATAAGACCGCATAGCTGGTACTACTACTCATGGTATTACAACGATGGTCCAGGAGGTTACTGGTGGTTCGATTGGAACAACGATCCCCGATACGGTTTAGGAGGAAGAGACAGGTACTATGGCAGACGCGAAACTCAAAGACCAACCCCTCAAGAGGACAATAGAGACAGAAACATTGCCTCTTCTGCAAGAAGCGGAGGTTCTTATAACAACAGAAGAGCTGCCGACGTAGAACAGATTAGAGGAGACAGAATGTACAGGCCGGGAGAGAATCTTACCGGTAGATATGAAGAGAGCGTTCACAGGAGAGACGGAAGATTCCAAAACGAAGGCTCTGTTGTTAATACACGTCAGACAGAAAACAGACAGACAACCAGGGAGTACTATCGTGGTGCTCAGGAAAACAACAGAGTATCTCAGCAAAGTGGAAGAGAGAGTCAACAG
>CAYYAM010000021.1:7736-14191 GCA_964469965.1 uncultured Muribaculaceae bacterium
TGGTGCTCAGGAAAACAACAGAGTATCTCAGCAAAGTGGAAGAGAGAGTCAACAGATAAACAGAAACAATCAAGAGGTTAATAGAAGCACTCAACAGGTAAGCAGAAGTACTCAACAGGTAAGCAGAACTTCGGGTTCTTATGGAAGAGTAAATCCAAACTCAACAGAGAGCAACTCTAACTTTAGGGCCACAACTAACTCAAGAAACAACTCTGTTAACAGCTCAAGATCGGCAGATTACTCAAGATCCTCATCTTCTTCATCTTCTAGCTTTAACAGATCGGCAACCCAAAGATATGAATCGGCTCCTGTAAGAAGCAGCTCGTTTGGAGCGTCATCCTCCGGTAGCTCATCAACCTCGTCATCGTCCTCATCGTCGTCCTCGTCATCCTCATCGGGAAGCAGCAGCGGGTCGTCGTATCGTAGATAAATAATCAACTTTTTAAAAGATGAAAAGATTAACTTTAACTCTTTTTGCAACCGTGGTTACCTTGTGTTTAAATGCACAAGGAGCCATGGATGCTTTAAGATTTTCTCAGATAAGATATGAGGGAACAGCCAGAAGTATGGCTATGGGAAATGCTTTTACATCCCTGGGGGGAGACTCCTACTCAATAAGTATTAATCCTGCCTCTTCCGGTATCTACAGATACTCCGAGTTTACCATAACACCGGGGCTATCTCTTGAGAGAAATGTATCGGACTATCTCTCAAATAAAGAGAGCGAAAACTGGATCAGACCTGTACTCAGCAACCTTGGTTTTATTACAAATATCAAAACCGGTAGCGGACATAGTGGTGTAAAAAGCATAAGCTTTGGAGTGGCAATAAACAGACTGAATAATTTCAGCTCAAGATCTTTCTCATATGGAATAAACTCTCAATCGAGCTGGTTGGGCAGTTTGGCCGAAGGATTAGGCGGTGTATTCAAAGGTAATTTGGATATTAACGATAATTGGAACCCCTTCTTCGACTTTCCGGGTGCCAAGTGGAGAGAGATTTTAGCTTGGAACTCCAATCTGCTAGATCCTTTACCCGACTCCGATTATGACTACATAGGTGCAACTGAAAACATAAACTCTTTAGGGAGAATAGTAATTGGAGGGCCTTTAAACCAGGAGTTTTACCGTGAGACAACAGGAAATATTTCGGAGGTGGTTTTTAACACTGCGGTTAACATTTCAGATAAGCTGTTTATAGGGGCGAATATAGGAGTTCAATCGCTCTATTATAGCGATTATCAAAGATTTTCGGAATCGGCAATTAACCCGGCCAACTTTCAGTCCAGATTCTCGTCATTCAGACACGTATACCGTCAAACCTCAAACGGTGCAGGTATTAACTTTAAGGTTGGATTAATTGCGCTCCCTCTTGAGGGGCTAAGAGTAGGTGCCAGCATATCTACACCCACATGGCAATTTATTAACGATAAGTGGGACGAAAGTATAGATGCCAGATATTCCGACGGTTATACTAGTAACATTCTCTCTCCTGTTGGTGAATACAACTATAGAGTTAATACTCCATTCCGATGGAATATTGGAGCATCCTATGTTTTTGGTAAAAGCGGACTTATAAGTGCCGACTATGAATCAACCGATTACTCATCTATATTAATGTTAACGGAGTCGGGCGATAAGCACGAATTCAGAGTAGACAATAATTATATTAAAGATAACTTTAGAAGTGCCGGTATACTAAGGTTGGGGGCAGAGATAAAACCTGTTCCAAATACAGCAATAAGAGCCGGTTATACTAAATACGACAATCCTGAGAAAAATTTTGGATATGATGTCCATATGGTATCGGGTGGATTGGGCTTCTCCGGAAGAGGAGGTGGATTTTTAGACATTGCCCTCCAAAAGAGGTTAGGGAATAGAGAAAATTACTCTCTATACGACGACTACACAAATCATAAGGCACCTGTTGGAAAGATGGAGATGGACGGATGGAGATTTCTAGTTACCCTTGGATTTCGTTTTTGAGATAATAAAGGGACTGAGGACCCTCGTTAAATAAAAGGTCTATAATAGACAGATTGGCAACAAAACCGAACTTTTGGGCGAATACTTGGTGGTATCGCCCATTTTTATTTGAATCAATTATTGATGCCTTTTTGGGGTGTATTCTTTCCCTGAAATCGTTAATCTCATTGGTGTCATAATATCTATCACTAAGATTAACTCCGCATTTTAGCCCTAAAAGTGATAATATTAGCTTAATTAACTCCCTATTATAATCGAACAAGGTTTCGGTTTGTGACAGATAGAAGGGTCTAAAATCGTCTTGATAATACTCAAAAAATGGAGATCTTCTGTATGCAGACTCAATAGCTCGCCAATGTTTTATTTGCCAGTCGGTTTTATAATCAATCTTAACTTGGGTGATTGGTATGGATAGGCCTAAAGCTCTTTCAATTGGAATGTACAGAGGCAAAGTGCCGTTGGCACTTAGAATGTAACAACGGCTCCTATAAGACTGTTTTTGATATCTTTCATATCTCTCAATCTCCCATTCAGCAGAGTTTACTATCAGTGAAAACCACTCCAGGGGTGGAAGATATGCGGTTGATAGAACTATTTTTTGCGGATTACTCATCTATTGAGTCTACACTCCCTTTAATAATTCCTCTTTTGGTAGATCTGATAAAGTCAACAATAGCTCTCTTTTCGGGAGTTTCGGCAAAGGTTGCATCTACCTTGTCTATAGCATCTGAGATGTTCAATCCATTATTGTAGATAACTTTGTAAATATCTCTTATCTCATCTATTTTTTCGTTGGAGAACCCCCTTCTTCTAAGCCCTATTACATTAACGCCGCCAAAAGATAGAGGTCTTCTTCCCGCAACTATATAGGGAGGGACATCTTTTCCAATCATAGATCCTCCCGACAACATTGAGTGAGCTCCGATTCTCGTAAACTGATGAGCAGCGGAGTGACCTCCTATTATTGCATACTCTTCAACATCGGTAACTCCGGCAATTCCAACGTAGCTTACCATAACCACGTTGTCTGCAATATTACAGTCATGGGCAATATGGGAGTACGACATAATCATACATCCGCTACCCACTTTTGTAACCCCTCTTCCGCTTTTTAAAGTACCTCTGTTGATTGTAACGTACTCTCTGATAATTGTATTATCTCCAATCTCAACAAAAGTAACCTCTCCACCAAACTTATAATCCTGAGGCTCCCCGCCAATTATTGCACCGGGATAAATTCTGCAGTTCTTTCCAATTTTAACATTGTCAAGGATAGTTGCGTGAGGGCCTATCCAACATCCTTCGCCTATCTCTACATTTCCGGCAATATAGGAGAACGGTTCTACTATTACATTTGCCCCAATCCTGGCATCGGGATGTATATAAGATTGATTCATAAAGTTTACTTATTCTTAATTACTTGAGCAACCATATCTGCTTCACAAGCGAGTGTGTTTCCTACATAAACCTCACCATGCATACTAACAATAGACCTTCTAAGTGGTGCAGTTACAGTTAGCTTAATAACCAGCACATCTCCCGGAACAACCTTTCTTTTAAATTTTGCATTATCAATCTTGGCAAAATAGGTTGAATGCCTCTCAGGCTCTTCAAGATCTGAAAGGACTAAAATCCCTCCTACTTGAGCCATTGCCTCAATTATAAGCACACCGGGCATAACCGGCTCTTCGGGGAAGTGACCTATAAAGTACCCCTCATTAACCCCTATGGTTTTAATCCCTACCACCATCTCTTTCTCCATATGAGTAATTCTATCTACCATTAGGAATGGTGGACGATGCGGAAGAAGTTTTTTAATTCCGTTTATATCTATAATTGGTTCTGCATTAGGATCGTACTGAGGAATTGATGGTTTGTTGATAATCTCGTTGGCCATGTCATTTATTTTTTTTGCTGTTTCTGTATTAATCTTGTGTCCTGGTTTAAATGCTGTAATTCTGCCTTTAATATAGACTCCGGAGAGCGCTAGATCTCCCAGTAAATCTAATAGTTTGTGCCTTGCACACTCGTTCTCGAATTTGAGAGACTCTACATTGAGGTAGCCCCCGGAGATAGATTTGCTGCTCTCTCTGCCAAAAAGTGTCTTAATCTCGCTAAGATCTTGATCGCTCATCTCCCTCTCGGCTATTACTATCGCATTATCTAAATCGCCCCCCTTAATCAGGTTATTTTTTAGTAGTTGAACAATATCATGCAGGAATACAAAAGTACGGCATGGAGCAACCTCTACGGTAAAGTTTGTACTCTCATCAAAAGAGGCACTCTGAACTCCCAACACAGCAGAATTAAAATCAATAGTTACATTCATCATCAAACTGTTGTGTGGCTCTACCCTTATATATGAGCCCGAAGCACTGTCTTTTACCTCAAATGTAGATTTTATAGAAAACACCCTCTTTCTGCTGCTTTGTACTATCAATCTATCCTCGCTTAAAGATTGTGCAAAATTGTAGGCGCTTCCGTCCAGTATTGGCACCTCCGGACCATCAATCTCTGCAAGAACATTATCTACGCCAAAAGCATAAAGTGTAGCCATAAGGTGCTCTATAGTGGAGACACTTGCCTCCCCTCTGCTTAAAACTGTTCCTCTCGCGGTTGCTGTCACAAATTCCGACCTGCCGGGTATTGTGGGCCTGCCCTCCATATCTGTTCTGCAAAAAACAATACCATGATCTTCAACTGCCGGTTTAAGCCGCAATGTGCAAACTTTTCCGGTATGAAGACCCACCCCACTAAAAACATGCTCCCTGCTTAAAGTCCTTTGGTTAACCTGCATAAAAAACTATGAGTTTGTTCAAACTGCAAAGATACTAAAAATTGATCATCTCTGTTTATGCAAGTTTTTGAATATTGCATAAGCCTTCATATAATCTCTGGCGTCTATTGCAGGGCTGCCGATTATACTTCTTCCCTCATCTTTAATTGTGGAGATTACACCTGCTTGAGCTCCAATCATTGTTTTGTCTGCAATGGTTATATGACCGGCAATCCCAACTTGCCCACCCATCATGCAGCTCTTTCCAACCTTTACCGATCCCGATATGCCGGTTTGAGCGGCAATCACCGTATTCTCTCCAATTTCGCAATTATGAGCAACCATTACAAGATTGTCTAGTTTGACCCCTCTCTTTATTACAGTAGAGCCGATAGAGGCCCTGTCTATTGTGGTATTTGCCCCTATCTCACAACTATCTTCGATGATTACATTCCCTGTTTGGGGAATTTTTTTATATGATCCGTCCGGTGAAGGTGCAAAACCAAATCCGTCTGCTCCAACAACAGCATTTGAGTGAATAATACAGTTCGATCCAATTTTGCACATTGTATAAATCTTCACACCCGGATAGAGAACTGTATTATCACCAATCTCAACGCCCTCTCCTACATAAACCTGTGGATATATCTGGCAGCCATCTCCTATTTTTGCCCCTTTTTCTATAACTGCTCCTGCCCCTATGTAACACCTCTTTCCAATTTTAGACTTGAAAGAGATTGACGCTCTCCATGATCGCCCCCTTTTCACACTGCTTTTAAGTGAATTGAAGAGCTCTAAAAGCGATGCTACAGCACTATAGGCATCTTCAACTCTGATTATTGTACCGTACACTTTAGACGCTGGGGTAAAGCCCTTGTTGATTATAACAATGCTTGCTCTATTGGTGTATAGATAACTCTCATATTTTAGATTCCCTAAAAATGCAATTGTACCTGGCTTGGCACTCTCTATCCTTGCAACTGAAGATACTTTTACGTTTGGATCTCCCTCTATCTCACCACCCAGATAATCTGCAATATAAGCTGCTGTTAATTCCATGATATTTTAATTTAAATTGGCTGTACAAAGAAAATATTTTTTTGTGATTTGAGAAAAGGCCCTGGCCGAGAGCATATCTGATATCTTGTAAACATCTCTTACCATACCATCTTTAGACAATATCCCAATCTCTCCTTCATCGGAATCGTAACCCTTATTATAGATCTCTCCTGTGAAAATAAGGTCGTACTTTAACCCATCTAGCTCCTCTTTGCCAAACTCCCTATCAGAAATTTTTATTTTTGGCAGATCCCTCACAGTTATCATTTTACAAAGGGAAGAGAGCATTTGATCGTCGGAGTATTGCCATTGTTTAATGGCAGACATAACATCTGTGTCGTCTAATCTTGTAAATAGCTCTAAAGTCACTTCGTCTAGATGATTGCCGCTGCATATCTCTCTCTTAGTCAAAAAGTAATTTATTGCGGGAGAGCCGGGAAGGGAGTTACCTCTCTCAGAAATGTATCTGGCCCTCTCGAATAGGGCAATCAGCAGCTGTTCTGCAGATACTACTGTTTTGTGCAAGTAGACCTGCCAATACATCAGCCTTCTGGATATGAGAAATTTTTCAATAGAGTAGATCCCTTTCTCCTCAATTACAAGATTCCCGTATGAGACATTCATCATTTTAATTA
>CAYYAM010000021.1:14291-20270 GCA_964469965.1 uncultured Muribaculaceae bacterium
ATCCCTTTCTCCTCAATTACAAGATTCCCGTATGAGACATTCATCATTTTAATTATCCTCTCCAGTCCAATCATACCCTCTGCCACTCCAGAGAAAAAGCTATCTCTCTTAAGGTAATCCAAACGATCTACATCTAATTGACCCGAAACCAATTGATGTAAGAACTTTTTGTGATACTCTCCGGTAAAAACAGATATTGCCATATCTATTTTCCCTCCCATCTCTTTATTAATGTGTCTCATTAGGGCCAATGAGAGCTCTTCATGCGATACCCCGTATACGATTTTTCTCTCAAGAGCGTGACTAAACGGACCATGGCCGATATCATGAAGCAGCATAGCCACCGCCGAGGCCTCCTCCTCTTCGGGCGTTACAACAACACCTTTTTCTCTTAAAACAGCTATGGCCTCTCTCATAAGATGCATTGCGCCTAAAGCATGCGAAAGCCTTGAGTGAGTTGCTCCCGGATAAACCAGATTGGTTAAACCCAGCTGTTTAATATCTCTTAGTCTTTGGAATACAGGATGTTCTACAATAGCTAAAACCAACCCGTGAGGAATACGAACAAATCCATGAACCGGATCATTGATTATTTTGAAGTTTATATCCATCCTGTAAAGTTACAATAATAATAATTTTTTTGCCTTATTTTAATTTTTATGATATATTTGCAGCGGTTTAGAAAACGGAGAGAGATAAGGGGACACGGATGTCCCCTTATCTGTTAAATTTAATCTAATTATGGATAAATCAAAAATTATATCTGCCATTGATGAGTACCTTAAGAGGAGCAATCTCTTTTTGGTAGATGTAGAGATAAGTCAAGAAAACGACATAGAGATAACGATTGACTCTTTTGAAAGAGTAGATATAGAGAACTGTGCAGAGATAAGCCGTATAGTAGACAGCTCATTCAACAGAGATGAGCAGGACTACTCTCTAACGGTAACCTCTGCAGGATTGGACCAACCGTTCAAGGTGTCTCAACAGTACCAAAAGTATATAGGGAATAAGGTTGAGGTGATTCTTAAAACTGGTATCAAACGAGTAGCAACTTTAACAATGTTTGAAGAGGGTTCTATACAACTACAGTGGACTTCGCTGGAGAAGATTGAAGGAAAAAAGAAGAGGGAGAGGGTAGATCACAGCCAAACAATTCCCTTGGATCAGATTAAAAGCACAAAACCATTTATCAATTTCAAATAATAACTTAAGAAATTTACCTATATGGAAGGGTTAAATTTAATCAGCACATTTGCTGAGTTCAAAGAACTAAAGAATATTGACCGCCCTACAATGATGAGCGTTTTAGAGGATGTATTCAGAAATCAGCTCATTAAAATGTACGGTACAGCCGATAATTTTGATATCATCATAAACATAGACAAGGGTGACTTTGAAATATGGAGGAACCGTGAAGTTGTGGAGATTGTAGAGGATCCCAATGCCCAAATCTCTTTAGAGGAGGTCTCAAAGATAGATGACTCCTACGAGATTGGGGAGGAGTTCGTAGAGGAGGTGAAGCTCTCCAGCTTTGGACGCCGGGGCATTCTTAACCTCAGACAAAACCTCTCCGGAAGGATAATGGACATAGAGAAGGCCAATCTCTTCAATAAGTACAGAGACAAAATAGGCGAAATAGTGGTTGGAGAGGTATACCAAGTATGGAAAAAGGAGATTCTTGTGCTCGACGAAGATGAGAATGAGCTTATCCTTCCAAAAAACGAACAGATTCCAAACGATTTCTTTAAAAAGGGAGATACAGTAAGAGCTATTGTATCAAACGTAGAGATGAAAAACAATAATCCGGTAATAATTCTTTCAAGAACATCATCTGTCTTTCTTGAGAGGTTGTTTGAACAGGAGGTGCCCGAGATATTTGATGGTCTAATTACTATTAAGAAGATTGTAAGAATTCCCGGAGAGAGGGCCAAGGTGGCTGTGGAGTCTTATGACGAAAGAATAGACCCTGTTGGCGCTTGTGTTGGTGTAAAAGGATCTAGGATTCATGGTATAGTAAGGGAGTTGAGAAATGAGAATATTGATATAATCAACTGGACTTCGAACATGCAACTTCTAATACAGAGAGCACTGAGTCCTGCTAAAATTGTTTCGGTTAAGATAAACGAAGAGGATAAGAAGGTGGGTGTATTCTTGAAGCCGGGAGATGTTTCTCTTGCAATTGGCAAAGGGGGTAGCAATATTAAGCTTGCCGGGATGCTTATAGATATGGAGATAGATGTATTCAGAGATATAGAAGAGGAGGAGGAGGATGTTCTTCTTAGTGAGTTTAGCGACGAGATAGATGAGTGGGTTATTGAGTCACTTAAATCTATAGGATGCGACACAGCAAAGAGTGTTCTCGCTTTGCCTGTCTCTGAAATTGTTAGAAGGGCAGACCTCGAAGAGGAGACCGTAATTGAAATTCAGAAAATTCTCAGAGAGGAGTTTGAATAGTTATTTAAAATGGGAGGTATAATATGACAGTAAACGATAGTATAAGAGTAGGCAGGGTTCTTAAAGAGTTCAATATAGGGCTTGGTACTTTGGTCGATTTTCTTAAAAGTAAGAAGATTGAGATAGAGGCATCGCCCGGAACCAAGATTACCCCTGAGGCCTACGAGATAATTCGCAAAGAGTTCGGCAAGGAGCAGATTATAAAAGAGCAGTCGAAAAAAGTAGCGATAAAAGTAAAGGATATCACAGATAAAGCAGAGTCACATAAGGGTGATGATGGCGATGATGATATCGTTGTCAAAGAGGTTTTTATCAAAACCTCAATAGTGGAACCTCCTACACCAAAAATCATTGGAAAGATAGACCTGGATAAAATTAATAAGCCGGCAGCAGACACTACTCCTCCCATTGCAGCCACTCCGGTTATTGAACACTCCAGAGAGAGAGAGGAGACTCTAACTCTTAAAAAGGAGTCGGTCTCTCACACAGAGAAAGGAGCCGATACTCTTTTACAAAATATTGATACTCCTAAAAATGAAGAGAAGATTAATGTCCCTTTAAAGGAGGAGAGAGAAGAAATTATTCAGAAGGTTGAGACCTTTGAGGAGGTTGAAAAGGTAGAGAAGATTGAAAAGGTAGAGAAGATTGAAAAGAGTGAAATAATAGAGAAGATTGATAAGATCGAGAAGAGTGAGAAGAGTGAGACTGCTGGTAAAGTAGAAAAAGCAGATGCAGAGATTGCTGAAAAACCCAAAGATGAGGAGCCGGTTAAAGAACCCGTATTAACAGTAACAACAGAGCAAAATATAGCTAAAGAAGAAAACGGAACGCCAGTGATAGAGCACATAGAGACAAAAGTAGAGAGACTTGCAGGTCCAAAAATCAGCGGAACAATAGATCTCTCGCAATTCGAAAAGAAAAAAAGCGAAAACAAACCTGCAGGAAAAGACTCTCACAAAGGGAAAAGGGAGAGAATCAGAAAACCTCATAAAGAGAAGGTAGATCTCTCCAAAGAGGTGAAGGAAAGCACTCAACCAAAAGGCGACAAGGGTCAGCTGAAACATAAGAAGAAGGATCCAAAACAGATATCCAAAGAGAAGTTCAAACCTGTTAGAAACGAAGTCGACGAAGACGCAGTTCAAAGGCAGATTAAGGAGACCTACCTCAGAATGGTTGAGGGCAAGGGTAAAACCAAGGGATCTAAATACAGAAGAGACAAGAGAGAGCACATCTCGCAAAAGATGCAGGAGGAGCACGAACAAGAGCAAATCTCAAGTAAAACACTCAAGGTTACTGAGTTTGTAACAGTTAACGATTTAGCTGTTATGATGGATGTAGCTGTTACAAAGGTGATTGAGGCCTGTATGAATCTGGGACTTATGGTTTCAATCAATCAAAGATTAGATGCAGAGGCAATGGTTCTTGTAGCAGAGGAGTTTGGATTTAAAGTGGAGTTTGTTACTGCAGATATACAGGACTCAATTGTAGAAGAGGATGACTCAGACTCAGATCTGGTTAAAAGACCTCCGATTGTTACAGTAATGGGTCACGTAGATCACGGTAAGACATCTCTTCTCGACTATATAAGGAAGGCAAATGTTATTGCAGGTGAAGCAGGCGGTATAACCCAGCACATAGGCGCATACAATGTTAAGATCGCCACAGGTGAGAGAATAACCTTCCTAGATACTCCTGGACACGAAGCATTTACTGCCATGCGTGCCAGAGGAGCAAAGATTACAGATATTGCAATCATCATTATTGCGGCCGACGATGCTGTGATGCCTCAAACCAAAGAGGCCATCAACCATGCTCAGGCAGCAGGTGTGCCTATGATTTTTGCTATAAACAAAGTAGACAAGCCCGGTGCAAACAGCGAGCGAATTAGAGAGCAGCTTGCAAATATGAATTTATTGGTAGAGGACTGGGGAGGAAAGTATCAGTGCCAAGAGGTATCTGCAAAACATGGTATGAATGTAGATAAACTACTTGAGAAAATTTTACTCGAATCGGAGATGCTCGACTTAAAAGCCAATCCTCACAAAAGAGCAAAAGGTTCTGTAATAGAATCGTCTTTAGATAAAGGGAGGGGTTACGTAGCAACCGTTCTTGTTCAATCGGGAACCCTTAAAGTGGGTGATATAATTCTCAGCGGAAGTCATACGGGAAGAGTAAAGGCAATGTTTAACGAGAGGGGCCAAAAGGTTTCCGAAGCAGGACCATCTTCTCCTGTGTCTATACTGGGTCTTAACGGTGCTCCTGCTGCAGGAGAGTTGTTTAACGTAATGGAAGATGAAAAAGAGGCCAGAGATATTGCAAACAAGAGAGAGCAGCTTATTAGAATTCAAGGGCTGAAGACACAGAAACATATCACTCTTGAAGAGATTGGCAGACGTATTGCTATTGGAAACTTCCAAGAACTCAACGTTATAGTAAAAGGAGATGTAGACGGATCTATAGAGGCGCTATCGGACTCACTTATCAAGCTCTCTACAGAGGAGGTACATGTAAATGTAATTCATAAAGCAGTTGGAGCCATCTCAGAATCGGATGTTCTATTAGCAGCAGCATCTAATGCAATTATTATAGGATTCCAGGTAAGGCCTTCTGTTAATGCCAGAAAACTGGCAGAAAAAGAGGAGATTGAGATTAGACTTTACTCAGTAATTTACGATGCAATCAATGAGGTTAGAGATGGTATAGAGGGGATGCTTGCACCTGAACAGAAAGAGGAGATTACTGCAACTGCCGAAGTGAGAGAGGTCTTCAGAATTTCAAAAGTTGGCAGCATTGCCGGTTGTATGGTAAAAGAGGGTAAGCTGATCAGAAACGCAAAGGTCAGAATCATCAGAGATGGTATAGTAATCTATACAGGGGGGCTCGGCTCATTGAAGAGATTCAAAGATGACGTTAAGGAGGTCTCTTCAGGGTATGATTGCGGATTGAATATAGATGGCTATAACGATATTAAAGTTGGAGATATTATAGAGGCCTACACAATTGTAGAGATCAAACGTAAACTGTAGGGAGAGATTTTTTCTATATAATATTGACTTCAGGTTCAATATCCACATCAAAGCGGTCTTTAACAGACCGCTTTATTTTTTGAGCTAAGCAAAGAAGCTCGCCGGCATTGGCACCATCATAAGCAATCAGGACAAGCGCCTGGTTTTTATGAACCCCTACATTACCCTCTCTGACACCTTTAAATCCACACTGCTCAATCAGCCATGCCGCAGGTAGCTTTACCCCTCCATTTGAAGATGGATAAAGTTTTAAAGATGGAAACTCTCGCTTTAACTCCTCTGCCCTATTTGTATCTATAACAGGATTTTTAAAAAAGCTACCGGCATTACCTATTTCACCGGGATCTGGTAATTTACGTCTTCTGATTTTTATAATTGCGTCTCTAACATCTCTTAGCGACGGGTAGGGCTCCCCTCTCAATTCATCTTTTACATCGGCGTAATTGATATTCAAGGATGGTTTTAAAGACAACGAAAAGGTAACATAGGCAATGAG
>CAYYAM010000021.1:20370-37227 GCA_964469965.1 uncultured Muribaculaceae bacterium
AATTGATATTCAAGGATGGTTTTAAAGACAACGAAAAGGTAACATAGGCAATGAGCACTTTGTTTTTTAAATCCTTCTTAAATATACTCTCTCTGTAACCAAAGAGGCACTCATGTCCTTTCAAAAACCTCAGTTCTCCGCTATCTAAATATATAAACTCTACATTTTCTATAATATCTGCTGCCTCAGAGCCGTAGGCACCAATATTCTGTACAGGAGAGGCACCCACACACCCCGGAATCCAAGAGAGATTCTCTGCCCCTCCCCAGCCCCTATCTACACACCACTCTACAAAGTTGTCCCAATTTACACCTGCACCTACCCTTACTAAAATTTTATCATCAACAATTTTAACTATAGATATTTCTCTCATATTGGGGTGGATAACAACACCCTTAAAGTCTTTGCTGAAAAGAGTATTGGAACCGGCACCTAAAATGAGATGCGGAAGATTTTTAAACTCTTCGCTTCTAAAAAAATCTACCGCCTCGTCTATACTGTCGAGTGTTACATAGTGATCTGCAATTGCTTCAAGGCCCAGTGTGTTAAGTCTCTTGAGACTCCTCTTTCTCTCTATTTGCATGAGTTTTTAAGTTGTATACAATTCTAAAAATATACCTGGTAATTGCAATTATCATCAGTAAAATAAATGCAGTCAACTCAGCCGATAACTGTTCAAAGATTCCCGCTCTTGCCGACAACAGCTCGGGGTCCTCTTCTAATACGGAATCAACCCTATCTATAGGCAAACCTCTCCAAGACCACTTAAGTATCACTGTTCCGCTATGCAGAAACACAACACCTCCGTTAGATCTGTTGAGAGTCAAAAGGGTTTTGTAGTCTGTATGGAAGATTTTCATTTTTAAATCACCTCTTAATTTTGCCGAGTCTACGCTTCTCCAATCCGATCCTGTAAGCATAATCATCTCTACCCCTCTGTTGGCCAATGTGTCATAAAATTGGTTGATCCTCTTTTTCTGCTTCAGCTTCAAATTTGATATTATTGGTGAAACAACAACAAATAGAGGTTTTTCAAGAGATAACAGAGAGTCTGTCACATAGTTACCAGCTCTATCAGAAACTGCAAAGTCCATTGGTTTATAGCTTCTAGAAGCTTTAATCTCAACCGTTTTTGAATCTACAAATGTATAGGAAGAGTCGGGCAGATTATCAATTAAAAACTCCTCCCGTTTCCCACTCTTCTCATAAATCAGAACTGTTTGAAATCTTTCTACCCCCTCTTCATATGAAAATTCAAGTCTGTTCTTAATATTTGTGCCAACCTTAAACTCCATAAAGTCAATTAAAGGAAGATTCCTGTAAGAATATGTTCCTAAAGCTATTGTGAATAGTGCAAAGACAGAGAGCATAATCCACTCTTTTTTTGGTGGAGCAACAGGAATAAACTCCCTTCTTTGAACCAGAAGTACTGTAACAAAGAGCAATAAAATGATATTTTTTATAAAAGTCTCCCAATTTGTGAGCTTAATAGCTTCGCCAAAGCATCCGCAATCTGTAAGCGGATTAAAGAGAGCAAGAATAAAAGTTAGAACTGTAAAGAAAAGTGTAAGAAAAAAAATCGCTTTACAAGCGTAAATCATTCGCAAACCAAGAAGAATTGCAATCCCAGTAATAAGTTCTATACCAGACAAGAACGCCCCTGCAATCTCTGTCAGAGGCCTCCACACACCAATACCTGCCGATTTTAAGTACTCCTCCATTATAAGCCCTACTCCCACAGGGTCTATCAGTTTTACAAACCCCGAGAAGATAAACGTAAGGCCTGCAATAAACCTCGATATAGCTCTTAACAGTCTCATTGTCTTATGAAGTTGATAATTTTCTCTGCTATTAGCTCAGATGGCAACATCTCCCCATCCAAAGAGCTGCAATCTACCCTTAATAACCCATCTCCATGCTCACATTCACTTAAATAGACCTCTCTTACCCTTTTTTGAAATGCAATATCCTTTTCGTGAATATCCTCTTTACCGTTCAGATATTCTCTCTCCTCTCCCCCTCTGGCTTGTGTAAGTTTGTTGTGAACAAAACCAATTGGAACATCAAGGAATAGGTTTAGATTTGGATAGGGTAATTTGAATAGGTTAAATTCTGTATTTATTATCCAATCTCTTAGCTCTTTTGCTCTGCCTCTATCCTCTATTTTTGCACATTGAAATGCAATATTTGAGTAGACATACCTATCCAAAATCACATGCTTACCCTCATCTATCCATCCTGTTATTATACCCAATGCCGCACGTCTGTCTTCTGCAAAAAGAAGCGCCACCAACATGGGGTGAACAGAGTCAATCGATCCAAAATCTCCTCTCAGAAATCTGGAGATCAGATCTCCGTAAAGTGGTGAGTTGAACCTTGGAAAGTGCATGTACTCAACTCTATCTCCCCTACCCTCTAAATAACTTTTTAATATTGAAATCTGAGTTGATTTTCCTGCGCCATCTAAACCTTCAAGAACAATTAACATAATAAAGTCTTATATTTGTCTCCTCAAGCAAAGTTAGGCATTTTATGGCAAATATTATACAAGCTCAAGGAGCTATGGTTATGGGCATAATCAACATGACTCCCGACTCCTTCTATTCCGGCAGTAGATGCATGGGAGAAGATGAGTTTGAAAAAAAATGTGCCGAAATGTTGGAAGATGGTGCCGATATCATTGATATAGGGGCTTGTTCTACCAGGCCGGGATCGGATCTAATAAGCGAAGAGGAGGAGTGGGATAGATTAAAACCCGCTCTTAAAAAGATTCTAAGAGTATTCCCTCAGGCCGTTATCTCTATAGATACTTTCCGATCTGCAATAGTAGAGAGAGCATTCGATTTTGTAGGTGATTTTATAATCAACGACATCTCTGCCGGAGAAGACGATACTCAAATGCTGGCTATGGCTGCAAGGTTGGAACTACCATATATTGGTATGCATAAAAGAGGCACACCTGCAGATATGCAGGATAGATGCATGTATAACAATGTTGTAGAGGAGGTAAAGGAATACCTGGATTGCTTTGTGGAGAGAGCTCTTTCGATGGGGATTAAAGAGATAATTACCGACCCCGGGTTTGGATTTTCAAAAACAATAGAACAAAACTACAAACTACTCAACAGTCTTGAGTATATTAAGAGTACAACTCCTAAAGGTGATAAATACCCCATCTTGGCCGGATTATCGAGAAAAAGCATGGTTTACAAACCCCTTTCGATAGCTCCTGAGGAGTCAATCTCTGCCACTACAGCGCTAAATCTTACAGCCCTCAATAACGGCGCCAATATTCTGAGAGTGCACGATGTAAAAGAGGCAAAACAGGCAGTAACATTATATAATTTGATAAAAGATAACAGGTAACAACTAAGTTTATGCAAAATTTTGGATTGAAAGCTATTTCACCGGTAGACGGCAGATACAGAACGCAAGTTGAAGAGCTCTCTGCATTCTACTCCGAATATGCACTGATTAAATACAGGGTGCTGGTAGAGATTGAATATTTTATCTCACTGTGCGAGATACCTTTAGATCAACTTAAAAGCTTCGATCACTCGCTTTTTACTCAACTAAGAGAGCTTTATCAAAATTTTTCTGAGGTTGATGCCTTTGAAATAAAGGAGATAGAGAGGATTACCAATCACGATGTAAAAGCTGTTGAATATTACATAAAAAAAGGATTTGAAAGATTAGGAGTTGAGCAGTTCACCGAATTTGTACACTTTGGTCTCACCTCACAAGATATAAACAATACTGCAGTTCCCCTCTCTCTCAAAGATGGTATTGCCCAAAACTATCTTCCGCTGCTCACAGATGTTTGCAGAAAACTTAAATTCCTATCCAATGAGTGGTCTAACGTATCTATGCTTGCCAGAACCCACGGACAGCCGGCCTCGCCCACCAGACTTGGTAAAGAGCTGGAGGTTTTCATAATAAGGATAGAAGAGCAACTAAAGCTTTTGCATCAGGTTCCTTTTGCATCCAAATTTGGAGGGGCTACCGGTAATATGAACGCACATACTGTTGCATATCCCGCAATTGACTGGAATAGATTTGCCCAAGACTTTACCGAGAAGAAGCTGGGTCTTAAGCGCTCCTATCCAACTACTCAGATTGAACACTACGACCACTTGGCGGCACTTTTCGACGCCTTAAAAAGAATCAATAATATACTGATTGATCTTTGCAGAGATGTATGGGCTTATATATCTATGGAGTACTTTAGGCAAAAGATAAAAGAGGGAGAGGTTGGCTCTTCGGCAATGCCTCATAAAGTAAATCCGATTGATTTCGAAAATGCCGAGGGGAATTTGGGTATAGCCAACGCTCTTTTTGAACATCTGGCATCTAAACTCCCTGTTTCTAGACTACAAAGAGATCTTACCGATTCAACCGTTCTCAGAAATGTGGGTGTTCCTCTGGCTCATACGGCCATTTCAATGAAGTCCCTACTTAAAGGATTAGATAAGCTTATCCTAAATCAACCGGCTTTAGAGAGAGATTTAGATAATAACTGGGCTGTGGTTGCCGAGGCGATACAGACCATACTTAGAAGAGAGGGGTACCCTAAACCATACGAAGCACTTAAGGGGCTCACAAGAACAAACCAACATATAGACAAAACCTCCATCTCGGAGTTTATTGAGAGCTTAAACATATCTGATGAGGTTAAAAAAGAGCTTCGAAGCATTACTCCACACAACTATACAGGATTATAGTAAATTAACCATTATATTAAATGAGTATGAAAAAGAGTATAGTAACTACCATAACAACTATTTTTACAACTCTAGTCTCCTTTATTGCTCCAATTTCGCTCTTTTCCCAGAGCTCTTTCTACGACTACTTTACTACAGAGAGATTAAGAGTGGACCTCGTTCTTGCGGGTGATGCATCTGGTCAATCCCTTTTTCTTGATGGTTTTACAAAAGAGCCCGGCTGGAGCGGACCAAGAGAGAATCTTAACGAGCCCTTTAACTATGGAGAGTATCAGATGAAAGTCTTTACTACCAATGGAGAGAACGTGTTTACTAAGGGGTTTAATACTCTTTTTCAAGAGTGGCGCACAACTGCCGAGGCAAAGGAGATAAAACGGGCATTCTCGCTATCGGTTACTATGCCCTTCCCAAAAGTAAAAATGGTTATAAAATTTTATGAGAGAGAGAGAGCTTCGGGCATTTTCAAGGAGATTGCATCGATTCCTGTAGATCCGTCAGATAAGCTAATTGTATCGGGTAGTGAGAACACCTATAAAATTACCCCTATTATTGTTAATGGCCACCCTTGGGAAAAGGTAGATCTGCTTTTTATAGCTGAGGGCTACACAGAACAGGAGATGGATAAGTTTAGACAAGATTGCAAGAGGTTTGCTGAGTATCTGTTTAGCGTAGAACCTTACAGTTCAAGAAAAAACGACTTTAATATTTACGCTTTAGAGGCAGTCTCTACAGATTCGGGTACAGATATTCCCCATATGGATATTTGGAAAAATACTGCTCTTTCATCAAATTTTTACACATTTAGAATTGATAGATACCTTACGGCACCAGACCATAAAAAGGTGGCGTCGGCAGCCTCTGCTGCTCATTACGATGCTCTTTATGTTATTGTCAATACAGATAAGTATGGAGGAGGAGGTGTATACAACTACTATGGTTTGAGCATGTCAGATCACAAACAGGCAGCTGAGGTATTCGTTCATGAGTTGGGACACAGCTTTGCAGGCCTTGGAGATGAGTACTATAGCTCAGAGGTTGCCTACGAGGAGTTTTACAATCTCAAAACTGAGCCGTGGGAACCAAATCTTACCACACTTGTTAATTTCGATTCAAAGTGGAGATCACTCATAAAAGAGGGGGTTCCTATACCCACTCCAAGCATAGAGATGTATAAAAGCTCTACGGGCCTCTTTGAAGGGGGAGGATATATGTCTAAGGGAATATATCGCCCTGCTTTGGACTGCAGAATGAAATCTAACAGTGCTCAAGGATTCTGTGAGGTATGCAGAGATGCAATCTCTGCAGTAATTGATTATCACACTAAAAACAGCTCAATTAAGTAATGCTCAAAAAAAGATACAGATATCTCCTTTTCGATCTCGACAGAACTATATGGGATTTTGACACAAACGCTAAAGAGAACATTTTTGATCTTCTTAAAATATATAGACTCGAGACTATTGATAAATCGGAGTTTTACACACAATACGATAAAGTAAATCACAAGCTTTGGAATCTTTATGAGAAAGGGGAGCTAAGTAAAGAGGAGTTGAGGTGGAGAAGATTTTACGACACCTTTAGCCTCTTCCAAATAACAGATATAGACTTTTCAAAAAGATTCGGTGAAGAGTATCTAGAAAAAATGCCCTATATGACAGCTTTAATGCCTCATGCTAAAGAGGTATTAATAAGATTGAAGGAGGAGGGTGCAAAGATGGCAATTATATCTAACGGATTTAGAGAGGTTCAGTATAAGAAGTTAAAATCTTGCGGAATAGACCATCTCTTCGATACGGTGATGATTTCTGAAGAGCAAGGGGTGCACAAACCCTCTCCGATAATTTTTAAAAGAGCTATAAAAGCCCTAGGTGCAGAAAAAACAGAATCGTTGATGGTTGGAGACGATTTTACAAATGATATAGAAGGGGCAATGATATTTGGTATAGATCAATTCTATTACAACTATAAAAACCTTTTCTGCGACGGGGGTCCTACATATGAGTCCAACGATTTAAGAGATTTGCTCACCGCCCCTTAGGAACAACAATATAGACATCTTCATCTGACTCCTTAAAAAGGTACTGTTCTCTGGCGTATTTCTCCAGAGAGTCTCTGTTTGAACTTAGTTCATTAAGCTTCTCTTCGGTAGCTTTAATGGCCTCTTTGTAATATCTCTTTTGGCTCTCCTGTTCACTTATGTTGATGACAACCCTAGACCACTGTATTAGATTATTGGAGTCGAAGAAAGTAATCCAAATTACAAACGCCAATGATGTAATCAGATACTTATTCTTTATAACCTTAAATAGGCCCGTATCTTTGAAAGATAGCCAAATCTGTTTAATACTCAATTTATTCTGTTTTTTTGCAAAATTAATAATATTTTTGTTGTCATATATTTTTTAAAAAGTCAATCATGTCAAAACCAACATTGGTCGTTTTAGCTGCAGGGATGGGCAGCAGGTACGGAGGTCTTAAACAGCTCGATGGAGTTGGTCCTGCAGGGGAAACAATTATGGACTACTCTGTGTTCGATGCAATAAAAGGTGGATTCGGAAAAGTTGTTTTTGTTGTACGGAGTTACTTCAGAGAAGAGTTTGAAAAAAGGGCAAGAGAGAGATACGGGAACTCGGTTGAGCTGGGTTTTGCAGAACAGGAGCTTGATAAGATCCCCGGCTGGTTCTCAATTGACACTCAACGTGAGAAGCCATGGGGTACCGGACACGCTGTTCTAGTCGCTGAGGATCTTGTAAACACTCCATTTGCTGTAATAAACGCCGACGACTATTATGGCCGCAACACCTTCTCTGTTATAGGGGAGTATCTGAGCGGAACAGATCCAAAAGAGAACAGTTACGCTATGGTAGGGTTTTGTGCCGGGAACACACTCTCTGAGTCGGGTTTCGTCTCAAGGGGTGTATGCACGATGGACAGTAAAAGATTCCTGACATCTGTAGAAGAGCATCATAAAATCTCCAAAGATGCAGATGGTAGAATATATGGCGATAATAGCAAGGGAGAGAGAGTTTTAATAGATCCCGACAGACCCGTCTCTATGAATGTTTGGGGTTTTACCCCGGGGCTTTTTGAAGAGGGCAGAAGACTTTTCGATCTATTTCTTAAAGAGAGGGGCCATGAATTGAAATCGGAATTTTATATCCCCTATATAGTTAATAAGCTTATTGAAGAGGAAGTTGCTACTTGTAAGGTTTTGCAAACCCCCGATAACTGGTTCGGAGTGACATACAAGGAGGACCGCCCATTAGTTACATCAAAAATAGAGGAGCTTTGCAATGAGGGAGTCTATCCGGTTCCTCTCTTTAAAAAGTGATAGATATGCAGGATCTGAAAAAAATAAGGGGATATCTGCCCGATCTTGGAGAGAGTTGGATATTGATTATTCTGCTCACTATAGGGGGTTCTATTTTTGCAGGGGTAGTTAATTTTCTGATATTACTCTCTTTTCCCTCAACAAGAGGGTGGATAGAGCTGATAACCTATCCTCTGATATTTATACCTCCCGCTATTTTAATCTATAAATCCGTAAAAAGATCAACTATTGCAACAGATCTTTATCAACCGCTAGATAAAAAGAGTAAAGGGAGAAAAGCATATCTAATTTTTCCTCTTCTATTTATATCTGTTATATCAATTAACCTTGTTACAGAACCCCTTACGCACTGGATGGGAACTCCCGACTTTATTAAAGAGTTCCTAAATCAGATAAGCTCAAATAAAATAAGCAGCTTTATTGCTGTTGCGATTTTTGCCCCTGTTCTAGAGGAGATCCTGTGCCGAGGTATTATATTAAGAGGGCTACTCCATCACACAGTCCCATATAAAGCGATATTCTGGTCGGCGCTAATGTTTGGAGTGATGCATCTGAACCCTTGGCAGGCAATCCCGGCGTTTATTCTTGGATTATTCATGGGGTGGATATACTACAAGAGCGGCTCTCTGTATGCTGTAATTTTCTTTCATTTTGTAAACAATGGCATCTCCTATCTTGTTACTGTATTATATCCCAATTTACCACCCGACACCGGCTTTATTGACTTAATTCCGGGTATCTCCTACTATGCAGCTTATGCTGCATCATTGGCTATAATCTATTTTCTTATAAAATTTATTAACGAAAACTATGACTCAATTATACCCATTAAAATTCAGCCCGATTCTTAAAGAGAGAGTTTGGGGCGGAAAGAAAATATCAGAAACCTTTGGTAAAGGGGAACAAGAGAGTAACCCTATTGGTGAGAGTTGGGAAATTAGCGGCGTAGAAGACGATATATCTCTGGTTTCTAACGGTTTTCTGGAGGGCAATGATATAAACGAACTGGTTGAAACCTACCTGGGAGATCTTGTTGGCGATGATATATACGAGAGGTATGGAAATGAGTTTCCTCTTCTTATAAAGATCCTGGATATAAAGGACTATCTCTCATTGCAGATACACCCCGACGATGTGACAGCTATGGAGAGACATAACAGCTACGGTAAGACCGAGTGTTGGTATATTCTGGAGTGCGAACCTGAGGCAAAAATTTACCTGGGGCTCTCTAAAGAGATGAGTGCTTCTGAATTCTATGACAGATGCAAAGACAACTCAATCAAAGAGTTTTTAAATGTAATAACGCCTAAGAGAGGAGATATAATTTACATAAAACCGGGAACATTGCATGCTGCAACAGGTGGAATTTTAGTTGCTGAGATACAGCAGGTTTCAGATATTACATACAGAGTATACGACTGGGGAAGAGAGCATGATAAGAAGAGTGCCAGAGAGATGCACTTAGACCTTGCAATAGATTGTATAAACTACTCTAAACTAGATCCTTACTCTTTAGTGAAAAGTGACGGAAAAATAGATACACCCTATTTTAAAATCAATAAACTAGCTATTAAAGGAGAGTATTGTACAGAGAGTACTAGTTTTAACTCTTTTATAATCTATTTCTGTATAGAGGGCAGTGCAGTTATAACAAATGGAGGTCACTCCGAGAAACTGCTTTCCGGTGAGAATATTTTAATTCCGGCTTCTATGGGTGAATACAAAATTAAAGGAGAGTGTTTACTTCTGGAGATAACAGGAGTTAGCTAATCAAATCCTCCATTATATCTTAAATTGTCCAAATCTCTCCGCTCTTTTTTTGTGGGGCGACCGGTGCCTCTCTCTCTGTATACAAAAAGACTCTCCTTTGGAGTGTTTAACTTATCCAACTCCTCCTTTGGGGTTATGTTCTCAATATAACTCTCTGTAAGTTTTGCCGACATCCTGTTTGCAGGAACTTCCAAAACTCTGTATTTGTAGTTTATATTAAGTTTTCTTACATCAATCGTATCTCCTCGCTTTACATCTCTCGACGCCTTTGCCTCGGCACCATCTATTTTAATCTTTCCCGATTTACAAGCATCTGCAGCTTCGCTTCTGGTTTTATATATTCTTACACACCATAAGAATTTGTCTAAACGGCTCATATCACCTGGTATTAAAAAGGTTCATAGCCCTGTCGGCACCTACATTAACAAAAGATAGAGAGGCATCAATTGCTTTTTTAATCACCTCCTGCAACACCTTCCTCTCCTCCTCACTCCACCTTCCAAGTACGTAGTCTACCTGCCTTCCCTTAGAAAAGTTACCACCTATGCCTATTCTCAAGCGTGTATAGTTGTTAGATCCTATTACTGCTGCAATATCTTTTAATCCATTGTGTCCTCCGTCGCTCCCCTGTTTTCTCATTCTCATAGAGCTAAGTGGAAGAGCTAAATCATCAACTAATACTAAAAGATTCTCTATTGGAATCTTCTCTTTTTGAAGCCAGTACCCAACCGCTCTACCGCTTAGATTCATATATGTAGATGGTTTTAAAAGGATTATCTTCTTCCCCTTTTGCCTAAGCTCTGCAACAGCACCGTATCTGGAAGATATAAAAGAGAAACCGGATGCCTGAGCCCAGGCATCCAGTATCATAAAACCTATATTGTGCCTAGTATCAGCATACTCATCTCCAATGTTTCCCAATCCAACAATAAGCCAGCTCATACCCGGTTGTTTTGGTTACTACTTCTTGGCAGCGGCAGCGGCAGCAGCAGCACCAATTGCAGCACGAGTCATCTTAACTGTACAGATTATTGTTGTCTTAGGCGTAACAACCTGTACCCCTTCAATATTTATATCTCCTGCAAAAATTGATTTTCCAATTTTGAGTGTTGTTATATCTACAACAATGTTATCTGGGAGTTTATCAAGAGAAGCAGAGATTTTAACCTTTCTTGTAGATAACATTAGCTTTCCACCTTGACGAACACCCTCTGAATTTCCTGTAATAACAACAGGAACACTGATTACTACCGGCCTCTTTTCAGAAACTGCCAGGAAGTCTACGTGAAGTGGCTCATCTGTAACAGGATGAAAATGAGCTGTATGATAAACAGCTTTATGAGTTTTTCCATCAACATCAAGCTCAATGATGTATGAGTTAGGTGTGTTAAGAATCAGTTGAAGATCTCTCTCTGTAACCGAAAAATGAAGGTTTTCAACATCTGGCCCATATAGTACGCATGGAACCACGCCCTCTCTTCTCATTGCTTTGAGATCGCCTTTTTTTGTAATCTCTCTAGGATTGCCTTTTAAAGTAATTGTTTTCATGATAGTAAATTAAAAAAGTGTGTTACTCAATCCGGAATAACCGGATCCCATTGCACCAAAAAAGCATAACTTTTTCAGAGGGGGCAAAGATACAAAAAAAATAAAGCCAAACAACTCTCTATTTAATCATCTCACTATCTACATTCCAATCAAACCCTTTGTAGAAGGTATCTAAAAAGGTGTTCTCAGGGTTCTGAATATATGTGCTTATCCCTGAATATCTTTCAATGTCTAGGTCTATAAATTTAGGTGTATACCATTTCCCTATCACAACTTTGTCCATAGCTTGTTTAAACAAGGTCAACTCGGTGGGGGTAGATATTTCTCGAATAAGGTCTTCGATATCCCAGAACCATCTTTTGTTCATCCTAAAGTATGGTTGTATTCTACCCATGTCTAAAGATTGTATTTTATCTCTGTGGGAGTTAAAAATATCTCTGCTCACATTGGCCAGCTGTTTTAATTGATCTGTCTTAATTAAAGAGATTGTGGCAGATTGATGAACACCACTTTGTGCATTATAGTAGTTATAAAAAAGTCTGCAAGTCTCCTCTAAATCGGGTTTTGGTAAAAAAAGCGGTAACATAATCTCTCTGTATGGGAATCCGTATGCAAGTATCTCTGTTGGAGACGCAATAATATAGTCTGCCTTATCTTTAAGTTCATAAATAGTCTCGATACCACCCATTAAGCAACAATCGAATATTAGAAAGGAGAGTTTAAATTGAAGTGCCGATTTAAGCTCTTTAATCTCCATCTCCTCTCCCCTGTCCTCTCCAAAACTTTTTACAAGATGGAAGTATGGGTCGGCAAAGTAAGTTGCATTTAAAGTTGAATTGTAGTAACCCTGTGGTAACCAACCCGTTGCGTGAGACCAGAGGATAAGTCCATACTCTCTGGCAGGAAAAATAGCATTTATTTTATTTAAAACAGACTTAAGTACATCACTGTTGGCAGAGTTCTGGTTTTGATAAGTTGCAACAACATCTTCTTTTACGGCACCATCTCCCTCTTTGAACACCCTTATCACTTTTGGATCCTTTCCTGGGAGATGTATATATACTAAAAGAATATCCTTTGAATCTTTATCCGGAATAAAGCCCTCTTTGAGTGCAGAGATGTTATGCTCTGCAAAGCTGCTAAGATTGTTATTGGCGGCCATGTATAGTAGAACAACCCTTCTGTACTCTCCGTTTTTTATTATATTTTTATCACATGATACAGATAGAATAGCCCCAACCAGAAGAGCTAATGATATATAGATAAATTTCTTAAAATTCATGTCCTTTAAAGTATGTAAAAACATTCCCAAAAATAGGCATTTTTGATCAAAAACTACAAATGCTCTCTCTCCTTTGTAGAAGAAACATTAGGTAATAAATTATTATATTTGTGATAGATAAAAATCCCTTATGAGATTATTATTTATTCTTTTTTTAGCAATAATATCAGGATCGTGCTCAGAAAGACCTGATAACCAAGAGTTAATACAGCACTCTGAGAGAATTGCCAAGCTTGAGAGTCTGCTCTACACTCATCCCGAAATAGTTATTGATTCACTCACCAACACTAAATGTATATACAGTTCAAAAGACTCCCTAAGACCTGCTGCTCATAAGAGCAGATGCAGTGCCTATAAATCGCTGTTATATACTATAGCATTTGTTCAAAACTACGGATATGTTAAAGACGACTCTCTAATTAACAGCTCCTTGGAGTGGTTCAGACTCAATGGCAAAGAGAGTTATAATATATGCAGGGCTCTTGTATATAAAGGAATTTCGGAATTCTCCAGGAGTCGTCAGGACTCCTCATCTTATCTACTTTTTAAAGAGGCCGAGGAGCTGTATTCAAAGGGAAACTTTAACGATCCTGAGCTTGGCGCAATGCTTTTCCTTTATCTGGGAAAAGCTTACAGAATAAGATCCAATTTACCGGCATCTGAAGAGATGTTACACAGAGCAATTCAATTTAGTTCGGGAGAAGCCGGAAAAAGAATATTCTTAAATTCAAGTCTGGAGCTCTTCTCTCTGTATTTAAGTCTGAGACGCTATAGCGAAGCACTTGAGGTAATAGCATGTTTTGGAGATGAGGAGTCACTCCCATCCTATATTGAGTACAATCTGTACAATGCACTTTTTAACTACTACTCCTCTAAAAAAGACACCAGAATAGCAATAGAGTATCTAAAAAAAATCCTTAGCATTAAAAACCCCGAAGCTGCACAGGTTAATTTCCCCAGGGTCTATTATCAGTTGGCAACACTTTATAAAAGGATTAATCAACCCGACAGTACGTTTCATTATGCAAAAAAATCGGTAAGTGCAATTATAGACAGCAACGGATTAAACAGTCACTTTTATTACAGATATTTAGCAGACATCTATGAATCTAATGGGGATTATAAAAATGCAGCAAATTATCTGAGAAAAGCTCACAACTCATATATCAGTGCCTACTCAAAACTTTCTGAAGGGAGGATCATTGAGTTGGAGAAAAAGTATGACCTTTCAGAGAAAGAGAGACGTCTCAACGAGTCGAGAAAAGAGAGAAACATACTCATGAATGTAACATATATGCTTGTCATCCTCTTTATCTTCTCAATTCTCACTTGCATAATGAAGATAAGAAGAAAGATGCTTCTTCTGGATGGCCTTATGCAAGAGATGTCACAGTTAGAGATAGAGAACAATAAGCTTTGGCTTACTACAGAGATCAGCAAGTCTACATCGTTTATACTCCCTCAAATGATAGACAATGTATATATAGAGGCAGCCCGATCCAGAAAAATATCAAATGAGATTTTCGACAGTTTGAATAGTATAATAGACCAAGCCGGCTCCACCTCTAGAACAGCTCTCACATCGGTAACATCTTCCGATAAATTTAAAGAGTTATTTGGAGGAGTTGAGAATATTCATTTGCTTACCGATTTCGAAAAATTAGTTTTTACTCTTAGCGAAATGGGTTATAACAACTCCGATATTGCAAACTTTCTCAACAGCTCTCAGTCGAGCATTCGCACAATGAGAGGTAAAATTATGCGAAAAATGCAAAAAAACTCTCAGGAGAGTGATGAATCATAGTGAAACAACTTGATACAGCAATTTTTGATATAGTTGCTTTTTAGCCATTTACGATTTAACCCGGCGAAACAAAGCAAAACAACCAATAATCATGATTGAGATTAGGGTTAGTTTATTTATGTTTGCCTACCGCTTAAATAAAACCACACTTTTATCTCAGAGCAAAACTGTATTGCTAGTATGTCATGATAAGCAAATCGGGCACAACAGAAGTAAATTGCTCAATAACATCCCGAGACTAAAGTGTGGTTTTGAATTACAATTACCCCTCTATCCTATCTCTTTTTGCTTTTATCCGGGAATTCCGGTATTGTCAAAGGTCTGTAATCGTAGTTTTTCATCTTATCTTTTATCACCTCTATAGCTTTATTCAACTGCTCATCATCTCCCATAAATTCACGATATGGATCGTTCTCTATGTCAATATGAGGAGCAACTCCCTCTCCCTCTATTATCCATCCGCTTCCGTCAACAGCAAACGGTGCATATGAAGGAGTAACTATAGATCCGCCGTCTACAACGGGAATTGTACCGCTGTAGCCAACTACTCCGCCCCAGGTTCTTCTTCCGATTACGGTTCCAAGGTTGTTGAATTTGAATCTGTACGGGAAGAGATCGCCATCAGATGCGGAGTACTCGTTTACCAACAGTACTTTTGGACCTTGGAATGTACCAACAGGATTAAGTGACCCCTCTGTCTGGTTTGTATGCATTGTCAGGAATGTAATAGTTCTTTGAAGTCTCTCTATAATCATAGGTGAAACATTACCTCCACCATTGCCTCTATCGTCAATTATCAATGCTTTTTTTGAAAGTTGCGGATAGTAGTGCTTTACAAACTCATTCAACCCCTCGACTCCCATATCGGGAATATGAATGTAACCAACCTCCCCTCCTGTTGCTTCAGATACTTTTCTTATATTGTTTTGAACCCAATTATAATAATAAAGAGAAGATTCGTCATCTATGGTCTCTGCCAGTACTCTTCTTGAACCTTTACTCTCCGGTCTATTATTAACCTCAAGCTCTACAATTGTACCGGCTTTACCTGCAAGCACCTCAAAAATATCTTTATAGTCTCTCAAACTAATTCCATTCACAGATAGAATGAACTCTCCCTCTTTAACCTCTGATCCAGGTATGGTTAGTGGAGATTTTAACTGTTTACTCCAATTTGCCCCCTCTAATACTCTCTCCACCTTAAAATAGCCCGATTTGTCTTTAGAAAAGACCGCTCCCAAAAGAGCTGTTTTTATCCGAGTTGCCTCGGGCCTCTCTCCGTTCTGAGAGTATGCATGCCCAACATTCAACTCACCAATCATCTCACCAATCAGATAGGTAAGATCTGATCTGTGCCCTACATAAGGTACCAAAACTTTGTATCGTTTATAAATCTCATCCCAATCTACTCCATGCATGTTTTTGGCATAAAAGAAGTCTCTCATCTGTCTCCATGTCTCATTATATATCTGCATCCACTCCTCTTTATAGTTAACCAATTTTTTAACCCCCAATAGATTTATCGACTTTTGCCCTGTAACGGGAGCTTTTGGTATATCTATAATAGAGACGCTGCCCGAAGATATTGCAATAGCTTTTTTGTATCCGTGTCCAAATATTAACATTGCCTGCAAATCGGTCTCTTTTCCGGAGTCAATATCGTACATAGAAGTACCCCTTCTAGAACTATAATAGATGACATTACCTATCATATGCAGATTGGAGTACGATGAGGCGGCCACAGGGATCTCAACTATTCGGTTTTTTATGTTCTCCAAAAAGAGCTCAGATGGTGGGCTCTTCTCTCCTTGCGAACTTTTCGCAGATGTCGAAGATATTGCAACTGTGTCGTTTTTTATAAAATATGGATAATCTTTATCATTCGTCAAAGGCAGTAAATATATCTTGCTCATATTGTTATAAATATGATTCCATTCAGTGTTGCTATACGTGGGCGAAAATGTTCTGTTTGATACAAAAAGAAGTGATCTCCCGTCTTTACTGAAATTACCTCCGTAAGAGCTGTACCACATATCTGTTATCTCTGTTTTTTTTCCACTCTTAGTGTCGTAAAGGATAACAATTGAAGCGTGCTTACCCGGTCTTGTATAAACTATATGCCTACTGTCTGGAGACCAGCTGTAGTCGTTTATTGGAGATATTCCGGAGCTCTCTATTACAACACTTCTCTTAGTGGCCAAATCCAATAGGTTAAGAGTATTTTTCTTCTCACTCCAGAGAATCTTTTTTGAATCGGGAGACCATTCAAATCCAAAAATATACCCCTTAATATCGGTTAATTTACTCTCTTTACCATCTCTATCTCTATGATATATGTTAAACTCTCCATCTTTATCCGATATATAGGCAAATCCACTTCCGTCGGGCGCCCAGTCTGCAC
>CAYYAM010000022.1:0-1541 GCA_964469965.1 uncultured Muribaculaceae bacterium
AACCTCCGACACCTCTCTGTTAGACAGTTCGTTATACCTGCTCAGAATTATAGCTGCTCTCTGATTGCCGGGGAGCTTAGAAATTGCATTTTGGAATATCTCTCTCTTCTCTTTGGTTATTATTGAACTCTCTATAGAGGAGGTGCACACCTGCTCGTTATTAATAATTTGATCTCCTTTAATTACTTTAAACGCCTCTGTTTTGCTCCTTTTTCTCTTTAATTCAAGCGATTTATTGATTGCTATTCTATATAGCCAGGTTGTTAATGACGATTCGTTCCTAAAGCTGCTAAGGTTAACAAAGGCATTTACAAATGTCTCTTGAACAGCATCTTCTGCGTCTTCTACATTTTGTAATATGCCAATGGCTGCCAAGAAAATCGTCTGTTGATACCTCTCTACAATAGATTCAAAAGATGATGCGTTGCCATTTAATATCTCTTCTACAATCTCTTTATCTGTTTTGGCCATTTAAAGTAACTTCTATTGTTAGATGAAGAAAAATCTAAAACCATTCGCTGTTTAAGTTAAAACGAAAAAAAAATAAAAGGAGTGACAGCAGATATAAAAAGTAAAGAGGTTTTGTCTCATCAAGATAAAACCTCTTTAAACGATTGATGGCTAGATTTTTAAAATCTCTATTTGAATGCCTGTTCGCTTAGCCCTTTACCGTTAAGTTCAAGATCTTTAAAGTATTCGGGAACCTCTCTGCCCATAAGAGAGTCTACATATAGCTTGGCAAGGTATTGAGAGAGCATAAAACCGTGACCCCTCATCCCTACAAACAGACCTAAAGATGGATCTACAATGTATCGTGGCTCTACATAGTACCCCGACCACACCGCCTGGAATCCTACGCCCGAGAGGCGAGGTATCCAGTTTGAAAAGATCTCGGTTACCACCTCAAGAAACTCCTGCGATGAGACCTTAAGGTTTTTGTCGGTCTCTTTGGCATCTATGATAGGAGATGCGCAACCTATAATTTGACCGGTCTCTGCCAATTGTTGACCATAAACTGCCGAGAAGCCCTTATATTTTCTTCTGTCTATCAGCATATCCAGATTGGCTCCATCTTTTCCCAGCAGAGGTAATCTCTTGGTGATAAACGCCTGGTGTTTCACCGGATAGAGCCCGGTCTCTATGCCCAATTTTTTTGCAAAGGTGTCGGCCTCTGCTCCAAGAGCGTTTATAAATATCTCTGTACGGTACTCTATAAACTCTTTGTTGGCGTTTTGAACAATCACCCTGTACTCGTTGCCCTCTTTGTAAACCTCAGAGAGACGGGTGTTCTCCATTATGGTTCCGCCTGCGTTGCGCCCAAGTTCACGTACCACATCTATTGTAAGGCCCGGATTGGCCTGCCAGCAGTCGTTTGTAATGAGTGCATGGCTGTAGATATCAAGCGAAGGGTTAAAGTGTTGAGAGATCTCTTTCGCAAAATCCTTTTTCTCAACCATATATGCATCAGACCAACCTCTGGAGGCATCCAGAGAGTTGTATGTGCTCTGGTCATGAGCGAAACTCACATATCTTATGAGTCT
>CAYYAM010000022.1:1641-36517 GCA_964469965.1 uncultured Muribaculaceae bacterium
AAAAGGCGGGACGACCCCCGGCAATATTTCTCCAAGAGCTCCCAAGTCCGTCGTTTATAAGAATGGGTTTGAACCCCTCCTCTGCCATAAATCTAAAGAGAGACGACCCTGCAACCCCTCCCCCTGCAATGATTGCGGGCACCTTCTCTATCCATCTCTCTGGGCGGGGCAGTACAATCTCCTCCCTCTTACCTTTTGTGTTCATATCCCCTAGGGTTACCAGATTAGACATAGGCCCTCTTGGGGTTGGCTCTCCGGCAACTTCAATACCATACGGCCTTAAAAGAAGTCTTGCTCTTGGTATGCATCTGCTTCCTCGGCACGCCCCCATACCTATACGAGAGATGTGCTTAAGCTCATCTGAAGAGATTACCTTTCTGTCTCCCAGAACCGCAAGCAGTTTATCTACAGTGATATCTTCGCAATGGCACACATATGTCTTAGATTCTGGGCGGTTTTCCAGGGGTATAAGGTTAACCTTGGATGGATATCTCTCCTTTACAATAAATCCTCTTGCTTCAAGAAGCTGCTCTCCCTCTATTGTGGTGGCTTTCACCCTTGCCACATTTGTCTTATTGCTGTTTTTGGTAATCTTCTCAATTATACCCTCACCAACCTTCTCTCCGTTGTTGTTCACAAGGAATACTTGGCTACCCTCCTCTGCATTGTACTCTATTGGAAGAAAGAGCCAGTTTTTATTGAGCTGATATCCAAAAATTGCCAGCCCCGGACACTGATATACACACCTCATACATCCGGTACATTTGTCGAAATCTATTCTTGGAACTGTAGATGTAGAGGACTTTACAATAGCGCCGTATTTACAAGCAAATGCACATGGATTGCAGGCAAAACCGTAGAGACAGTCTATCTGAACAAACCCTTTCGACATCATCCTCTCTTTTGAAGGCAGAGTGGGAGAGTCAATCACCCTAACCGGATGCTGTTGAGAGTCTATATACTCTTTAGATACTGCAAGGTAGTGGTCGTAGTTAAACCTTACACCTGCATCTTGCATGATTTCAAAAGCACACTGCTTTCCTCTTAACACAGCAGATGTTCCCTCTCCAATCTTTACCGCATCTCCAACACCGTGGCAGCGACGTCCAAACACCTCTGTCCCTTTTCTGAATAGTTGATTATCGGGAATCAGTCCTGTGCAGATATTTATACAGTCAATCCCTTCAATCCTCTTCTCTGTTCCGGGGATCGCTTTAAAATTTTCACATTCGGCTACTATTGCACCCACTATACCGGTATGTGTTTCGTCTGGAATGGCCTCCAATAGAATATGGGATGTGAGAATAGGTATCCCCAAACGCCTCACTCTGTTGGCCTGCACCGGAAAACCACCCTCGGTGGGCATTGCCTCAATGATTGCCTTTACTTGTGCACCCGCCTGCATTGCCTGATAAGAGGTAAGATAGCCGATATTTCCGGCACCTACGGTAAGGATGTTCTTTCCAAGCAGGGTTAACTCGTTGTTCATCATTCGCTGTACAACGGCTGCTGTATAAACACCCGGGAGGTCGTCGTTTTTGAAAGCCGGCATGAAAGGTACGGCACCTGTTGCTATAACCAGATGCTCTGCATCTACATAAAAGATCTCTTGGCTGGCTATGTTTTTAATAACAAGTCTCTTGCCCTCCAAAACCTCCCAAACTACAGAGTCTAACAAAATGCCGGAGTGATCATCTCCTGCAAGACTCTCTGCAATATCGAAACCTCTCATCCCTCCAAATCTCTTCTCCTTTTCAAAGAAGAAAAACTGGTGAGTCTGCATGAGGAACTGCCCACCTATCTTACTGTTATTATCTATTACCAGATTGGCAATGCTGTTTTTATTGAGCTCCTCTCTCACTGCAAGACCTGCAGGCCCCGCTCCGATTATTGCTACAGTTGTCTTGTACACCTTAACACTCCCCTCTGTAGAGCCCTCTGCTTGCGGAAGGTACGACTCATCTATTCTGCTAACCTCCTTTACATGGTCTACTTTAGTGATGCATATTCTGCGAATCTTTCCATCTACCAACATTTCACAGGCGCCACACTTTCCAATGCCGCACTCCATTGTTCTCTCTCTGTTCTCCAGACTGTGTTTATGTACAACCAGACCCCATCTGTGCAGTGCCGCTGCAATTGTAAAACCTCTCTCTCCAATAACTTTTTTCCCTTCAAAGCTGAACTCTACTCTATCTTCCGCCGGGATAGGAAGAATAGGATGCTCGGTAATTTTATACATAGCTTAGTTTAAATTTCAACAAATTTAATTAAAATTAGATATCGCAATTTTAAAATTAGATATTTTTCTAAAAATATCTCTTTTTGTTACATATTAGAAGATTTATGTTGTAAATTAGGTACCGATAACCAACTAAATATTTTTGATATGAGGCGATTGATTTGTGTGAAGACCACTATTGGTCTGGTATTATTGGCTGTTTCTACCCTCTTGAGCTCTTGCAGCGGGCTAACATTTACAGATCCACAACAAGGTGGAGGTGATATTAAAAAGGGAGAGTTGATGCTCTCATTCAACCGCACCAAATCGGGTGCAGATTTCTCTGATACAAACAGCTATACACTAAGGGTTGTTATGTCGAATGGAACTAAGGTTTATGAGGGGCACTACGGTAAGAGGCCGGAGCCGTTTAAACTCGATGCCGGCAGTTACAACGTAAAGGTATTCTCCTCTGTTATGGGTGTGCCACGATTCGACTCTCCATGTTACGCCGACTCTATGACTGTACTTATTGAGGAGGGTAAAAGGTGCACTCTCTCTTTTCTATGTACTCAGGTAAACAGCGGGATAAGGGTAGGTTTCTCCTCTGCCTTTAAAGATAGGTTTGCCCACTATATTGCAGAGATAGAGGACTCAAGAGGGAGTGCAGAGTATGCCTACACAGAGAGTCGCTATCTATATGTTACGCCGGGGGAGGTGACTGTAAGATTAAAGGGTACCGGAGGGGCAGGCACTCCGCACTCGGGCGGAATTTTTATTGTGTCTAAATATCTAAAAGCCAGAGAGATGTTCTCTCTTAATCTGCACTCTTCGGGCTCCGACACTAGTGGTGGAACTCCAAAATCTCAGAGTCAAATAGTTACCGGAATTGTTACAGACACCTCTACCATAAGGATAGATGAACACATTACTGTAGGCGAAGCAAGAGACGGTAGTACTATCCAAAGAGCTCTTTTACCTCAAGATCTCAGCTCTTTTGTGGGTGCAAAGGGGGTGTGGGTTTGCGGTTACATTGCGGGAACGCTAACATCGGCGGCACTCATAAGTTCTCCACCCTTCGAAAGCGAGACAAACATTGCAATAAGCAGTAAAAGGGGAGAGAGTGCAAAGAGCGCATGTGTGGGTGTATCGTTGCCACAAGGCGATGTTAGAGTCAATTTAAACCTAAAAGCTAATCCTCTTAATTTAGGGCGTCTTGTATGTTTAAAAGGTACAGTTACTGATAGTTATTTTGGGTTAAAAGGTGTAACCTCTGTTACTGAGGCACATTTTTTAGATTGAAGATTCGCTTTTTGAAATTATCGTGTAAATTTGTGGTTCAAATAGGGATATCAAATGGACTACTTTGCTCACGAAACCGCTGTTATCGATCCTGGATGCGAGATTGGAAAAGGTACAAAAATATGGCACTTCACTCATATTATGAATGGAAGTGTGATTGGCGAGGGTTGTAATATTGGACAGAATGTGGTGATTTCACCTAAAGTGATTCTGGGGAACAATGTTAAAGTTCAAAATAATGTATCTGTTTATACGGGAGTTGTGTGCGAAGATGATGTTTTTCTGGGCCCCTCTTGCGTCTTTACAAATGTTGTAAATCCAAGAAGTGCGGTTGTAAGGAGGGGCTTCTACATAGATACCAGGGTTTGCAAAGGGGCAACAATCGGAGCAAATGCCACTATAATTTGTGGTAACGATATTGGGAGGTTTGCGCTGATTGGGGCTGGAGCGGTTGTCACCAAACCGGTTCCCGATTACGCTTTGGTAGTTGGCAATCCGTCGCGCCAGGTGGGCTGGGTTAGTGAGTATGGCCACAGGTTAAGGTTTGGCTTAGATGGATTTGCAACCTGCCCCGAAACAGGTCAGGTATATCACTTAGAGGGCAACAAAGTTGAGAGGATTCTTGACTGATGAGACCGCAAGATAATCTTTTACAGAGGATTCTGTACGCTACAGATGCATCTGCTTATAGAGAGTTGCCTCAAGGTGTGCTCTTCCCTAAGAGCAGAGAGGAGCTCATTGAGATAGTTAAATGGGCGTCGGAAAACAGAGTTCCTCTAATCCCAAGAGCTGCAGGTACTTCGTTGGCAGGGCAGGTGGTTGGAAACGGTGTTGTGGTAGATGTTTCGCGCCATCTAAAAAAAATTATAGAGATAAATCCGGAGGAGAGATGGGTGATTGTAGAGCCGGGGGTGGTGTTAGATGAGCTGAATAGTGAGTTGGCAAAACACAATCTCTTCTTTGGGCCGGAGACCTCTACATCTAACCGTTGTTGTATAGGCGGTATGGTTGGAAACAACTCGTGTGGATCTCACTCACTGGTTTACGGGAGTACAAGGGATCATCTTTTAGAGGCAGAGGTGGTTTTATGCGATGGGTCTGTTGCCCTCTTTAAAGATCTCTCAAAATTGGAGTTTGCTTCAAAACAGAAGCTAGAGGGGGTTGAGGGTGATATCTACAGGTTTATGCACTCAATGCTCTCTAATGAGCTTGCAATGAGGGAAATTGAGGAGAACTTTCCCGATAAGCAGGTTAGGAGAAGAAATACCGGGTACGCTTTGGATGAGTTTGCGGCATCCTCTTTCAATCTGTGCAAGATACTGGCAGGGTCGGAGGGTACTTTGGCAATGATAACACAGGTTAAGCTCAATCTTGTTCCGCCTCCCCCAAAGCATAGAGCTCTGTTGTGTGCCCACTGCTCCGCTTTAGAGTTGGCATTTCAAGCCAATCTGATTGCCCTTAAACACGGCCCTGTTGCGGTTGAGTTGATGGATGAGAATATATTGGAGCTAAGTAAGTCTAACATTGCACAAAACAAGAATAGATTCTTTATAGTAGGGGAGCCAGCAGCAATCCTGGTGATTGAGTTTGCTAATGAGAGCAATGAGCAGTTAGAGCAGATGTTAGCCATTGCAGAGAAGGAGTTGTACCAAAGCAATCTGGTTTACTACTGTACCAAGGTCTCTTCTGCCGATGCTTCTAAGGTGTGGGAGTTGAGAAAAGCGGGGCTTGGCCTGCTCAGCTCTATGAGTGGCGATGCAAAGCCGGTCTCTGTAGTTGAGGATACTGCGGTGGCGCCTCACAGATTACCTGCCTATATGGCTCAATTTGGTGCTATGTTGGAAAAATACTCACTATCGTGTGTATACCATGCACACATTGGTACGGGAGAGCTGCACCTGAGGCCTGTTCTCAACCTTAAAGATTGTAATCACGTTGCTCTTTTTAGAGAGATAGCCAGAGAGACGGCGCTGCTGGTTAAAAGGCATAGGGGGTCGTTGAGCGGAGAGCATGGCGATGGCAGATTGAGGGGGGAGTTTATCCCTCTTATGTACGGAGATTATGTATATGGGCTAATGAAGGGAGTTAAAGGTGTATTCGACCCTCACTCCATCTTCAACCCCAATAAGATTACAGATACACCGCCTATGAATACCTCTTTGAGGTATGAGTGCGACTCAACTTTGCGAGAGTATAAAACCTTTTTCGACTTCTCCTCTCAAGGTGGTTGGCTTAGAGCCGTTGAGCAGTGCAATGGTTCGGGCGATTGCAGAAAGTCGGCCGATTTTGCCGGAACAATGTGTCCAAGTTTTAGAGTCACATTCAAAGAGGAGCACTCAACCAGAGGAAGGGCAAATGTTATGAGAGAGCTTCTTTCCCGACCTCTGACAGAGAGGGTGTTCGACCAAAAGGAGATACTGGAGTCGCTGGATCTTTGTTTGTCTTGTAAAGCTTGTAAAAGCGAGTGCCCGTCTAACGTAGACATGGCTGCTTACAAGGCAGAGTTCTTGCAGCAGCACTACCTGGTGTGCGGATACCCGTTTCGTTCATCTATGATATCCCGAATGGCCCTTTTTATGAGCTTTGGAAGTAGGTTTCCAAAGTTATTTAACTTTTTTGCCTCTAACACATTCACATCTGCCGCTATAAAAAGATTACTCCGATTCGCTCCGGAGAGATCACTGCCTCTCCTCTCTCCTAAAACCCTCAAACAAGAGGCAAAGAGGATCTGTAAAGTTCAAAATCGGAGGAGGGTGTACCTCTTTGCCGATGAGTTCACCAATTTTAACGATGCCTCTGTTGGAAAGGATTTTATAGAGCTTCTGATTGCTTTGGGCTACCAAGTTATAATACCTCACCATACAGAGAGCGGAAGGGCCTCTATCTCAAAAGGAATGCTTAAGAGGGCAGCTTCGTTTGCAGAGAGGAACGTTATATTGCTAAGAGATATAGTCAACCGAGATACTCCTCTGGTTGGGATTGAACCTTCGGCAATTCTTTCATTTAGAGATGAGTATCCGGCACTGGTTAATGAAAAATTAAAGAAAGATGCCGTAAAACTTGCATCAAATACCCTTCTGTACGACGAATTTATTATGAGAGAGTTCAATAGAGGGTTTATAAAACCATCCTCTTTCACCTCTGCCGATGCAAAAATTAAACTTCACGGACACTGTCATCAAAAATCTCTTGCCTCTGTGGAGCCATCGGCACAAATGCTCTCCATCCCTCAAAATTACAAAGTTGAAACCCTCCCAACCGGGTGCTGTGGTATGGCCGGTTCATTCGGATACGAGAGGGAGCACTACAAGTACTCTGTTGAGATAGGAGAGCAGAAACTTGCTCCGCTGGTTAGAGAGACTCCTCTTAGCGAGATAATCTCTGCACCTGGTACATCTTGCCGTCAGCAGATAAAAGATTTGACCGGACGCACTGCTCTGCACCCGGTCACAATCTTAAGAGAGGCACTTATCAGCTCTTGCCCAGAAGAACCTTGTCTATAGCATCTTTAAAGCTGGCTTTAGGAAGTGCTCCCATAGCCATTTGTGGTGTTCCATCCATTGGTACAAAAAGCAAAGATGGGATGCTTCTTATCCCAAAAGCACCTGCAAGCTCTTGCTCTGCTTCGGTATCCACTTTATAGATATATATTTGGTCGGCATACTCCTTTGCCAGCTCCTCCAATATAGGGGCAATTGTTTTACACGGGCCGCACCAGTTGGCGTAAAAATCTATAATTGCCGGCTTGTCTCCCAAATATTTCCACTCAGAGGGGTTAGACTCGTAATTTGCAACCTTAGAAAGGAATTCGCTCTTAGTAAGATGTATTGTTTTCATTGTTTTTATTTTTTATTTATTAATTATTACTCTTTAATTGATCTGTTTATTTTAGTCTCTTTTTTGCAAACAGAATAAACTGTTCATACTCTTTATGGTCTCTTTTGATGGTATTGAATGTGTATGTTTTTACTACGTCAAAATCGCTGTTCTCTAACTCTTGTGCTAGTTGAGGGATGTAAAAGCCATTGTGGGGAACGCTCTCTGTACCGTGGAACAGCCCATCCTCTTCGTTGAGATCTCCAATAACCAATACTCCGCCCGGCTTAATAATAGAGGCAAATCGTTCAATGGTTGCTTGAGTGTCTTCTATATGGTGTAATGCCATTAAGGTAAAGAGAACATCTATATCCTTTGAAGTGTATCTATCTATAGAGCCGTGAATGATTTTATATGAGGCAGATGGCTTTTGTTTATTCTCGGCTTTGTGTTGTAAAACTTCGAGCATAGCTTTTGAAGTGTCTATAAAAACAACCGATTTAACCAGAGGGGCAATGTTTAGACCAACCAGCCCGGTTCCGCAACCAAAATCCATAACCTTAAGAGATTTTCCAAAGTTTATGTTTTTTTTCATCTCTGAAACAAATTTGGAAGAGATCTCTACTTTAAGGGGAGAGTCCCAGGATATGGCCTTCTCTCTGTTAAACTCTGTTGTCATTTTTTATCTCTCCTAAAAAGGTTAAAGATTAGTGCTCCCAATAGGGTTCCGTAAAGAGTGCTGTTTGTTGGATTGGAGGTAATAGGGCATGTGCCGCTATTGCAACCTATAAAGTACCAGTATAGATAGCCGGCAACCGAACCGGTTAGTGCTCCGGCAAATGTGAGCCACTCTTTTTTGAAGTAATCGGTGAGCTTTTTAATATATTTAACCATAACTCTTCTTTAATTTGAAATAATTTCTTTTGGAAAATATGTTGCAAAGGTAAGGATATTTTCAAACAAAACAAATTTCCAATGGAAATAAATACTCAAAGAATATAAATGAAACCATAGATAATTTCTATATTTGCTCCCTCAATAACAATACCTGAACAAAACAATTTGTAATATGTTTTAAAAGGGTGTAAAAATGTTTAATATGTCTTATAATTTATTAAAAGGAAAGAGAGGGCTCATTTTTGGGGCTCTTAACGACAACTCCATTGCCTGGAAAACCGCAGAGAGAGTGTATGAAGAGGGGGGTAAATTTGTGCTGACAAACACGCCTGCGTCTATGAAACTTGGAACAGTGGATAAGCTTGCAGAGAGGTGCCAAACTATAGTTATTCCTGCCGATGCAACTAATGTAGAAGATCTGGAAAACCTCATTGTTAAGGGTATGGAGTTCCTTGGGGGTAAGTTCGACTTTGTTCTTCACTCAATAGGAATGTCGCCTAATGTTAGAAAAGGCAGAACCTACGACGATCTTAACTACCAGTACCTTCACCAAACCCTTGACATCTCTGCAATCTCGTTTCACAAAGTTCTGCAGACATGCCGTAAGCTCGATGCTATAAACGATTGGGGATCTGTTGTTGCCCTTTCATATGTTGCTGCGCAGAGAACTCTCTATGGTTACAACGATATGGCCGATGCTAAAGCCCTGTTGGAGTCAATAGCAAGAAGTTTTGGTTATATCTATGGTAGAGAGAAGAATATTAGAATTAACACTGTATCTCAATCACCTACAATGACAACCGCCGGAGGTGGAATCATGGGATTCGACAAACTTCTGGATTTTGCCGAGAGGATGTCTCCACTAGGAAACGCAACGGCAGAAGAGTGTGCCGACTACTTAGTCACCCTCTTTTCCGACCTCACAAGGAAGGTTACGATGCAAAACCTGTATCACGATGGTGGCTACTCAAGCATGGGTATGAGTCTTGCTGCAATGAGCGTTTACCGCGAAGGGTTGGAGTACACCGACGTTAAGGACGATAAGAGCAAAAGAGAGCTCTAACAACCATAATACCCTGGTTGGTTTTGGATTTTTTACAGTAATCTTCCAGGGTTAATTTCTCTATCACCACACTCTTTTCTGTAGATGAGGCGTGTATAAATGTCAATCTCTCCCCCTCAAAGTAAATAATTCCAACATGAGAGAGATCTATCCCCTTTGTTGAAGTTACAAACCCAACCATATCTCCGTTTTTGAAAGATGCTCTGTTTTGTTCAATTGACTCTACCGGTATTCGATAGTTTACCCTTTTGCTTGCCCTCTTCTCTATTTCTATAATTTTAGATGTGAGCGGCTCATCACCAGAGAGCTGTTTGTATTTGTCTTTGTTTAAAGACATTATATTCAATTGCTTAATATGTTCGATGCCTCCTGCATCTTTTGTAATGTCTTTTACTAATCCTTTGGTCTCATTATTGGATATCCACTCTGTTGTGTAGTGAAGTCTGCTTGAGTAATCGTCAAGCACGCCGTCTCTGTAACGAATTAGCTGCAAGTTTTTTGCAAAGCTTTCAAACAGGGGATCGCCCTCCGGGTTCTTACTCCAATCCTTAATAGTTTTTACGAGTGCAAATACATTCTCTACAAAGGTGGTGCAATCCATCTCTCTCAGATTGATTACAAGTGATTCGGGGCTCTTTTCCAATGTGTGGGCTACATAAGGAGTTCCTATGAAAAATTTAGCCGTCTCAATTATAAGCTGTTCATCACTTAACAAACTCATATATTTGAATTTTTCAATATAGTTGTTAAAAATCTCCCGATCCTTTTTGTAATCATTTGAATATGAGATTGTAGAAACAATAAAAAATAAAAGTAGAGTTGCTGTTTTTTTCATGATTTTTGCTGTTTTTAGCATTAATAGGCCAAATATCGTCTTTTTTTTAAAATAAGAGGTTATAAATTTATGTAAGGAACTATTTTTGCATATCAATTGATCGTTTAAAAATAACTCGAATTTCAGGTATGAAAAGAAGAAAGGAGTCCCTTGGTTTTTTTGAGAATTCACAACAGAACTCAAAAGAGTATATACACCAATACATTAAGCTTAGATTAGAGGCGTTGGGTCTGGTTGAGGAGAACAGCGTTTCCGACGATGCCGATGGATTTTTACATCTGGCAAAGTCGCTTATTATTAATTACAGAGAGCGCGAGAGGCAGTTTAAAAACTATCTGTGTCCTGCCGATCAGAGAATTCAGAACTTTATAAGGAACTACTTTAAGGGGGTAGAGGTTGCAGATATAACAATACCGTCGTTCACTTTTACACTAGATTTTTACGGAATAGCCAGAGAGCTGTCAATTCCCGAGAAGAGAGAGGAGTACTTTTCCGACTATCTGTCATCTTACAGAATCAAGCAGGGTATTCTGCACAATCCTAGAAACGACCGCCGTACCACAGAGGGGGTGTTTCATATAGCAGAGGGGGGAATGCCTATACCAGACGATAAAAAAGCCGTGCCTATAAACACTGCCGCTTTTCTTTTAAAAAGAGCAACCACAATAGAGGGGGAGATCTTTAATCTTCCTTTTACAGAAGATTATCAAAAGAAGGCGCAGATCTTTGTGTCACTTCTTTTAAGACCTCTTGTAGCTCCGCAGGTAGAGGGGATCTACCATAAAAAGAGTATGGAGGTAAGGTTTTTTGCTCCGGGATCATTGGTCTCTAATCTGGATTTTGTTGAGTCAATCTTTGGTAATGCCGGTTCGCCTTATCATATCTCTAATGATGCCGGTCTCGACTTTGAGAACTGGAGCGGACACACAGGGTGCATAATATTGGCTCCGCAACTTTGTAAGGTAACTAAAAAGGAGGCAGGTTTACCTAATATCTCTATGGCTACTCAGAGGCAGAAGCGAGACGGAATGTGCTGGGAGAGCGAAGATGAGCTGTATAACAATGGTGTGCCTTTCAAACTCACCATGCGTACCGACGAAGGTGTGATTGTTACAGTAATTGCCGATAACTATTTTGGATATTCAAAAAAAGAGATAAAGACCTTTATCTCCTATGCTGCCAACCTGTTTGGAAATGCCGAAGAGGAGCATGCCGGCGGGGCGCTTATCTTCCCTTCATATAACCAAGGAGAGGGTCAGATAACAAAAGCAGAGAATTTCTCAACAACTCTCGAATCAATTGCAAAGCTCTTTCCTCAGGTAATTGATATGAAGCCCGAAGGGTACGGAATAGACAGGAACTATCCCGATATACTATATGTGCCCGAGCTTAGCCGGTTCGATGTGAAAGAGCAGTCGGTATCGTGGACAAAGAAGAAGCAGGATTACAAAATAAAGCTTCTTCCTGGAAAGACATATATTATGCCTAACGGGCATAAGTACAGAATGGAGAAGGCCTCGGGAACATTCAACTACCGTTTGGTTGAGACCAATGCCGAAGGTGTGCTGATTCACAAACCATGCACAGTTTCGGGGGGAGGAAAATCGGAGATTTCTAAATCTATTTCTGACTCCATCATCTCCGGATCGTTCTTTATTAAAGACTTTGAATCGGACTTTAAAAAGGTAGAGGAGATAATAGGGTACAACTACTTTAATCGTTTTAAAGAGCCCAAAAAGGGAAAGACAGACAGTCGCTCATTCCTTAGCAGCAAGAGAAGTATGGGTTCGTCTATAAAGCTGCTTACACCCTCCCCCGAGTTTACCGTAGAGTATAACGCCTGGTTGGAGTCTATACCTCAGTATATTAAAGGGATTGCATTTATTGTTAAGCGCTTTTATAGAGAGGAGTGGGGTAGTGATTGGAAGAGGTACTTCTCTGTGGATATCTTGAACGGACAGCCGGGTAACGAGTTGAAGTATCAGAATCGTAAGTTGGCTGCAAGGTATCTTAGAGTTGGTTACGACGATAAGGGGGCGTGGAGAACCTTTAAATTGAGACAAGATTATGTTCATGCCGACAAAATTCAGATGGAAGACGATATAACAGTCTCCACCGTTGTTCCTGTGAGCGATCTATCTAATCTTAATCCTATTATCACTGATAATAAAAGCGTTAAGATTTTGGAGAACTGCGAGTACCGTTTTTTCCAACGCCCCGACGAGGCAATCCATCGTGGATTGGACAAAAAGGCAGAGAGCGATATATCATCGCCAAATACCTTTATCTCCAATTTTGAGCCGCTAACCACAAGCGACGCTAAAGATATGGTAGAGGATGTGATCAACTTCGATCTCTTTACAGACCCTATGAGGAGTATGATCCAAGAGGTTGCAGAGAGGGGCAATCCAAAGTATTTTGTCTCCTCTTCAAATCCAAGGTTGGTTAATGGAAAACCAACAAAAAATGTAAGATACCTCCAGACCAGAGACGATATTATTGATCCTAAGAGCAAGTATGTTTCCGAGATTGGAATGAGAATATCCAGGTCTCTGCCTTTAGATAAGCCGCTCTATGTTCCTGTAAACTCTGTACTGCCCGGTAGAAGGAACAATCCGTCTGAGAAGGGTATAAGGCCTCTGGCTGTATATAATCCTCTTCATTACCAAGAGCTGCCCGAGCTCTTTATGGATTTTATCTGCTCACTTACAGGTAAGTCGCCCTCTACAACCGGGGCCGGCTCCGAAGGTGCTCTCACAAAAGCTCCATTCAACGCCCTGCTTCCTATAATTGACCTTAACAATGCTCTGGTCTCTTATATATTAACGGGTTACAAAGGGTTTACAACACCTGCCGGTTACATAGGCAGTAAATACAGAATAGATCACGATCTGAGTCTGCTTATTCCCGAGCTCTGGGCAAGGTTGAATCCTGCCGAGAGAGATCCTTTAAATATGATAGCAAGCGGTGAGTTGGAGAAGATAGAGGATTTTGAGTACAATGGTAAAAAGATTCCTGCCTCTATTCTGGGTTACAGAATAACCGACAAGTTTGTTAACGGATACTTTGGCAGGGTGTTCGAGAATCCTAATGTTATCTTCCCCGAAGATATGTTAAAGCCCGAGATTCAATCTCTGGATGAGTTTGCCGATGGTGTTCTTAACATTGTAGAGGCACAGCAAAGAGTAGCGCAGGCATACTTCAGAGATGGAAGCATAAACTGTGCGGTTCCTCCTCTAAAGGCGTTACTGCATATTATGGCCAATGGTAACTATGAGGGTAAGGGGTTAGACTCAAAAGAGATAAGAGAGATGTTCACATATGAATCTCTTATTGAGAGCGACTGGTATAAGGCGAGAATTCTTGCTAAGCAGCAGTCGGATATCTCCCTTTTTGCAGCTCACATAAGGTATGTAGAGAAGATAATCAGAGAAGATCAGAACCTCTCGCAAGAGATGTATCACGATCTAATAGATAAGCTCAACCAACTTAAGGTACACTACGAGTATATCTGCTCTTACGATTATGTGAAACAACTGAACGGAACATTGGGTAAAGACCATATAAAGAGCAGAATGTGATAATACCAAAGATGTGACTCTTGTTAGATAGAGAGTCTCTCTTTGAGAAGTTTATAACCCGAGGCACTTGCTTTAATGCAGGTGCCTTTTTTTAGGTAGATGTTGTAGCTCTCTTTCCCAAAAAGCTCTGCTCTTGCAATCTTATTTGAGTTGATAATACTAGACCTGTGAACTCTTACAAAGTGGTCGGGCAGATGTGTTTCGTAGAACTTCATAGTCTCCTCTTTCACAAATTTCCCGTTGATGGTGTGAAAAATTACGTAATCGCCGTAGGCCTGAATGTACTCAATTTCGTCAAGCTGAATAATATGAATCCTGGAGCCATCCTTCACACTCACTTTATCTAAAATCTCAACAGAGCTGTCTCTCTCGGGCATTCGTGAGGTGTCATGAGGTGCCTCATCGTGATATCTGCTCTCACTCTCAATAATATCAGGGGTTAATGTTTTAGATGAGATTATCCATATAAGAAGTCCAAAAACTGCCATAAGTGGGAGCATCTCCCTTGTCACCTCCTGCGACTCCAGGGTAGAGAGGGTTACAATTGCATAGGTAAGAGAGAGAATTATGAGTTGCGATACAATGGCAACAAAGAGCAGGGCCTGCGGCACCTGCAGATAACGGTGAACTACTCTGTAGATAGAGAAGAGAGAAACAGAGAGAAAAAGGTATATAAGGGTTATTATTAGTGATGTAAAGTTTTGCGAAGAGGAGTACAAACAAAGGAGCAACCACAGCATAGCTCCAAAACTTAGTGTTAAAGCTACTGCTGTGATCTGCTCTTTGGTTAAACCGGTCTTGCCGGAAAAAATCCTCATTCGTATAATTTTAAACTCTTGCTATTGGGATTAACTTTTTATCTCTACACCGCCAAACGATAGACTGCCCTTTACTATTAGTACGTAACTCGAGTCGGTTGGTTGGTTGGTCTTGTATCTCTTATCCTCCACTCCGCTGAACATTGGGTTAATCTGATTTTTAACCGTCCAGTTGTACGGAACATAGATTTCGATACCTCCAAAAGCGCAGTCTATATCTATAAATGTCTCTCCCGGCTCCAATGTGGTGTTTCTAAGGTCCAATACAGTGCCTCCGAACCTGTTTGAGAGATAGGCGCCTTTGAAAATAGGATCTAGAACAATCTGCCTAACAGAGCCAAAGGTGTTGTGTGAGGTTACAAAACCGTTATCGCTGTTATAGGCCGAACTCTGTTCGGGTCTGTTCACTCCACAGCAGTGGCTTCTATCTTTTTTTCCCAATCTTAAAAGGAGCACAACTCCAATCAGTACAAATACCAGTGGCCAGTAGGTTCCAATCACAAAATGGCCCGAGTTTACAAGGCGTGGTATTAAAAAGAAGAACCCCACTGAGATAAGTATCAATCCTCCCGTAGTCTGCCTTTTGATAAGCGAGAAGGTACCTATGGCTATAAGTAGCATCTGCCACGAGATAAATATTCTGTAAACAAAGTGGTCTATAAAACCAAGGTTTCTACCTAGGATGATTACACCGGCAATAATAAAGAGTGCTGCAATTCCAAACGAACTTGCCCTCTCGTAGTTTCTGAAGTTGGTGTTGTTACCGTCGTCAATAATTTTCATATCACAATATTATTTAAAAATGTTTTATGGTGCAAAAGTATGGGGCGATATGTAACAGTTAAATGATAAAACGGCGTACAAAGGCAAAAAATCGATGAAAACGGAGTATTACCCGATAAGTTGTCTTGCCATACTCTCCATATACGGTGCGCTGTGTTTGTAAAACATCTTGATCCCCTCACAAAGCAGGAATTTTTTCTCACCATCGTCCAAAATCAGGTGTCTGTGTTTGGGGCACTCCCCTCTACAGGCAAAGAGGTATTCACACCTAAGGCACTCTTTGGGTAGAGTGTAGCTCTTATTCAGCCCGAATCTTAAATGCTCTGCCGATACAAGGGCTGCATTTAAGCCCTCTTTGCAAATATTGCCAATTTTATATTTAGGGTATACAAAATGGTCGCAAGAGAATATATCTCCATTGTGCTCAATTGCAATATTCTCTCCGCAGCTCCCTCTATATGCACAAACCGTTGCCTCCATTCCTGCAAATGCGGCCAATGTAAGGTCGAAAAGTTGAACAAAAACCTCTCCTACATCTCTCACTATCCACTCATCGAATATATCTGTAAGAAATCTTCCGTAACCCTCTGCCGAAACCGACCAGGCAGCCGGCTCTCTGCAGCCGTTATTATAGACATAGTCGGCAGCGGGAAGAAACTGCATATAGCCGCTTCCTATAGATTTTAAGTAGTTATAGATCTCCTTTCCTCTCCCTTCACTAGCCCTGCTTACAACAGAGAGGGTGTTAAAATCTACTTCAAACTTTTTCAACAACTCAATACCTACTATTGTCTTCTCAAATGCAGACAATCTGCCTCTGCTCAATCTGTAGGTGTCGTGTACGCTTTTGGGGCCATCTATAGATACCCCAACAAGAAAACCATTAGATTTAAAGAATCTACACCACTCTTCAGTTAAAAGGGTGCCATTTGTTTGTATGGAGTTCTCTATCTTTTTATTTTGCCTATTGTGTACTCTCTCAAGCTCTACTGCCTTTTTAAAAAAATCGATACCTGCCAGAAGCGGCTCTCCTCCGTGCCAGGTGAAGCATACACTAGATGAGTTGTTGCAATCCAGATACTGCTTTATACACTCCTCTAAAATTTCATGGCTCATGATATTGTAACTATCACTGTAAATCTGTTCTTTATCAAGATAGTAGCAGTATGTGCATCTGAGGTTGCAGTGCCAACTCACCGGCTTGATAGTTGCAGAGAAGGCCTTGGGAGTGAGGATCTCTATTGCCTCTTTCAGTTTTATAGTTTTCATACAACACAAAAATAGCCATAAAATTTGCTATTTATATTTTAGATATGTTGTATCTTTGCCGTTGCTAAAAACATTGGATGTTTAAATTTAATTCAGATCTGGTATTGTAAATAACCGTTAGCCACTCTGCTGCCGGTTATCCCTTAATCTGCACTCAGGCATCTCTTGCCCGGGGTGTTTTTATCTATACATATATTTACAATATCACAAACATTTAAACATCATGAGTAACCAAGATAACAAAACAATTCACGAATTCGATTTTACATTCATCTGCGACTATTTTTCAAATGTTGAGCGTCAAGGACCCGGCAGCCCACAAGTAACACTCAAAGCGTTGAGCTTTATTGATAATTTGTCTGCTCAATCCTGTATAGCCGACCTCGGTTGTGGAACCGGCGGTCAAACTATCACCCTGGCACAGAACGTTACAGGACAAATTACCGCCCTTGATCTATTCCCTAGTTTCATAGATATCTTCAACCGCAATATAGAGCGGCTGGGTTTACAAAACAGAGTAAAAGGAGTTGTTGGATCTATGGATAACCTCCCTTTCCAGAGAGAGTCTCTAGACCTTATATGGTCGGAAGGTGCTATCTATAATATTGGCTTCAACAGGGGGCTCAACGAGTGGCGTGAGTATCTCAAACCGGGTGGATATATTGCTGTCTCTGAAGCTTCATGGTTCACCAATGAACGCCCAAGCGAAATCCACAATTTTTGGATGGAGGCCTACCCCGAAATAGATACCATTCCAAATAAAGTTGCCCAGATGCAAAATGCAGGTTATATCCCTTTAGCTACCTTCATTTTGCCCCAAAACTGTTGGACAGAGCACTTCTATGCACCATGCCGCAAAGCAGAGGAGATTTTTCTGAAAAAGTATGCAGGCAACAAAGCTGCAGAGGAGTTGATAGCCAACCAGCGCCATGAAGAGATCTTGTACAATAAGTATAAAGAGTTTTATGGCTATGTGTTCTATATAGGTAAGCGGCTGGTTTAATTAATTACTTGGGTAATTTACTAAAGCAAGAGGCCTGAAAGTCATTCTTTCAGGCCTCATTTGATTAAGGTATTGATCATTTCACTTACTAGTTGCTTTCATTGTGGGTATCAAACCACGATGAAGTGGTTAACGGAAATTAAAAAATTACCACTAGTTTTACCACCTAAAACAATACACCATGATGACTAAAGAGCAGTACATCCAAAGTCTTAGAAATATGAATCTTAAAGTTTACCTTATGGGTGAACTTGTTGAAAATCCGGTCGATCACCCTATGATTAAGCCATCTATGAACTCTGTGGCAATGACCTATGAGCTAGCCCAAATGCCGGAGTATCAAGATTTGATGACTGCTAAATCTAACCTTACAGGAAAAACCATAAATCGCTTCTGCCACCTTCACCAAGATACAAGCGACTTAGTTAAAAAGGTGAAGATGCAACGTCTTTTAGGCCAGAAGACAGCATCCTGCTTTCAGCGCTGCGTAGGGATGGACGCTTTCAACGCTATCTATTCAACCACTTTTGAAATGGATCAAAAACTTGGCACCCAATATCATAAACGCTTTACAGAGTATCTTAAATTTGTGCAAGAGAACGATTTAACTGTAGACGGAGCGATGACCGACCCTAAGGGTGACCGGAGTTTATCGCCTTCTAAACAGGCAGATGCCGACCTCTACCTGCGTATTGTAAAGACTCTCCCCAACGGTATAGTGGTACGTGGGGCAAAGGCTCATCAGACAGGTGCCGTAAACTCTCACGAACACCTTGTAATGCCTACAGTTGCCTTGAAGGAGGAGGATGCCGATTATGCTGTCTCGTTTGCCGTTCCGTCAGATGCTCCGGGCGTGGTAATGATCTACGGCCGCCAATCGTGTGACACTCGTAAAATGGAGATAGGGGCAGATATAGATCTGGGCAACGCTCGTTTTGGCGGGCACGAGGCCCTTGTGATCTTCGACGATGTTTTTGTGCCTCTCGACAGGGTCTTTATGTGCAAGGAGTATGAATTTGCGGGGATGATGGTTGAGCGTTTTGCAGGTTACCACCGCCAGTCGTACGGGGGATGCAAGGTTGGTGTGGGTGATGTACTGATAGGTGCTGCAGCGGTTGCGGCCGACTTCAACGGGGTGGCAGGTGCCGGCCATATCAAAGAGAAGCTGATAGAGATGACGCACCTTAATGAGACTCTATACGCATGCGGAATCGCCTGTTCGGCAGAGGGAGAGCCACTACCGGCAGGCAACTATATGATAAACCTGCTACTGGCAAATGTGTGCAAACAGAACATCACCCGTATGCCATACGAGATTGCGCGACTAGCCGAAGATATCGCCGGCGGACTGATGGTGACAATGCCCTCTGAGCAAGATCTCCGCAACAGAGAGATTGGTCCTTACATCCAAAAATATCTCAAGGGTATTGCCGGAGTATCAACAGAAAACCGATTACGCATACTGCGACTCATAGAAAACATCACACTCGGTACCGCCGCCGTTGGTTACCGCACCGAGTCTATGCATGGTGCCGGCTCACCCCAAGCACAACGTATAATGATCGCACGCCAAAGTAACATCGAACACAAAAAGCAACTAGCAAAAGATATTGCAGGAATTCAAAAGATTTAAAAGCTATGGGTATGTCCAAAAACAACAACTTTTGCAATTGCACGGGCTGTAGGGATAGGAACAGGAACTCTGTTACGTGTTTGCCTTTGATCCCATGTATCCTGAATGATTGGAGAGTAAGTTCCTAGTCCAATTTCCACAACGTCTTATCCCAGTTATTACTTTTATTAAGTTCTGGTCTTTTAATTGTCTTAATCGTTTTAAGTATAACTCTCTTATTATCACTCTTCTTTTTTAACAAAGATAGCTCTTATTGACGAAAACAAAACAATTAATCATATTTCGTCATTAAGAGTCTACTATTGATAAAAAAAGCCAACTATCAACTTGATTGATAATTGGCTCATTTTCTGGCGGTATGGACGGGACTAACTCCTTTATTGTCGCAAAATATCATAAAACATCAATCAGCAATATATCAACGTTTTATGCGATTAAAATTTTCATAAATTATCTCTAAATATCCTTTGCTATGTCAAAAAATGGGTGTAAATTTGGGTGTAGATTTTAAAGGCTAAATAGCATGAATATCAAGAGAAATATCATCTTTGCATTAGAGAGCAGAAAGAAAAATGGAAAGCCCATTGTAGAGAATGTACCCATCAGAATGAGGGTTGTTTATAACAATCAACGAGTGGAATTTACCACCGGTTATAGGATTGATGTGGCAAAGTGGGATTTGGAAAAACAACGTGTGAAAAACGGATGCACGAATAAACTCAAACAGTCTGCATCCGAAATTAATGCGGATTTGTTAGCGTATTTTGCCGAAATTCAGAAGATATTCAAAGAATTTGAAGTGAAAGAGGAAATACCAACAACGGCTGAGTTGCGAGAAGCATTTAATCTTGCCATTAAAAAAGATGTAGCAACAGAAGACACAGTTCAAGAAGACACAGCATTATCTTTTTGGAAGGTGTTCAATGAGTTTGTTTCCGAAAACAGCAAAAGAAACAATTGGGCAAATGGAACATTGCAAAAATTCAATGCCTTAAAGAAGCACATCGAGCGATGGAAACCCGAGCCAACAATGGATGATTTTTCAGAGAAGGGACTTTCCGATTTTGCCGACACTCTTCACAAACAAGACCTGAAAAACTCAACCATCGACAAACAAATAGGCTTATTAAAATGGGTACTTCGCTGGTCTGCATCAAGAAACTTGACAGTGGACAATGCGTTTATGAATTTCAAACCAAAACTGAAAACCGCGCAAAAAACAGTGGTTTTTTTAGACGCCCAAGAATTAAAACAACTGACCGACTTTGAAATCCCCGAAGACAAAAAGTATTTAGAAAAAGTGCGTGATGTGTTTTTGTTCTGCTGTTACACAAGTTTACGCTATTCGGATGTATATAACTTATGTCATTCGCACATAAAGGGTTCTTACATTGACATAGTTACGGTAAAAACCAACGACAGGATTGTTATCGAATTTAACGATAAAAGCAAAGCCATATACGATAAATACAAGGATTTTCATTTTGAGAATGGAAAAGTATTTCCCGTAATATCCAATCAAAAAATGAACAGTTATTTGAAAGATTTGGCTGAACTGGCAGGGCTTGATAATCCGGTGCATCAAACACACTACAAAGGAAACGAACGCATTGAAACTATTTTACCCAAATACGCCGTGCTAAGCACCCACGACGCTCGTCGCACATTCATTTGCAACGCTCTCTCGCTCGGCATTCCGGCAAACGTGGTTATGAAATGGACTGGACACAGCGATTATAAGGCTATGAAACCTTACATCGACATTGCCGACGATATAAAAGCCAATGCAATGAGTAAATTCAATCAATTGTTGTAGCGAAATTGCTTGAAAAAGCCGATATAATTTTCAAGTGTGTTTTAAAATTCCTACATTTGCTAAAAATTCTCAAGTATGATTGAAATAATTAATTCCATAAGGAAGTACAATTTCTGGGATAGCAATCCGATAGATTTAGGCTATTCCCGTACATATTACACGGATAAAATTGGTCAGTATGTGGGCAATAAGTTAGTAAAAGTACTTGTTGGTCAGCGTCGTGCGGGTAAAAGTTACATTTTGCGTCAAATCGCATCAAAGCTAATATCAGAGGGTGTAAAGAGTGAAAATATACTTTACATCAACAAAGAGTATATGGAACTGGCTACTTTGCGAAGTGCAGTTGAGTTGGAGCAACTTTACAAAGCCTATAGGGAAGCATTAAAGCCAATCGGGAAAGTCTATATTTTTATTGACGAAATACAGTATATTGACGAGTGGGAACGATTTGTAAACTCACATTCACAGGACTTTGCAGAACCGAGCGAGCTGTTTATCAGCGGTTCCAACTCAAATCTTTTGTCAGGGGAATTAGCTACTCTTCTATCGGGTCGATACGTAGAATTTGAGATTTTCCCGTTTAGTTTTCCCGAATTTTGTGGAATTTCAGGACTGGAAATCAATAGCGAAAGCTACAGAAAATTCCTTCAAAGCGGAGCTTTGCCCGAACTTTTCAATCTGCCCAACGATGAAATGAAGCAGAATTATGTGTCGTCCATCAAAGATACGGTTATGTTGCGCGACATTGTGGGACGGTATAATGTGAAAGATGTGAAGTTATTAGACGATTTGTTTGTTTATTTGGTAAATACGGCATCCAATTTAATTTCGATAACAAACATCATCAACTTTTTTGCATCGAAAAAACGGAAAACAAACTACGAAACTTTGTCATCTTACGTCAATTATTTGGAAAATTCATTCCTCGTTCATCGTGCCGAACGCTACAATATAAAAGGCAAAGACACCATTTCGGGCAACAGCAAATACTATCTGAACGACTTAGCTTATCGAAACTATCTTTACGCCGGGTACGGTTACGGAATTGGTTATTTGTTGGAAAATGCCGTTTATCTGAGTTTGCGACGTGCCGGATATCAAGTTTATGTGGGAACAATTAAAAATGCCGAAGTTGATTTTGTAGCGATTAAAGGCGACAAAAGGCTTTATTTGCAGGTAACGCTTCAATTGACTGAAGAAAAAACTATTGAAAGAGAATACCGTTCGTTAAAACTCATTGAAGATAATTTCGATAAATACGTGGTGAGTATGGACGACTATAAAATTCCTACCAATGAGGGAATTGAACATATATCGGCGTGGAATTTGGATGATTTTTTAAGCAAATAACACGGAAAAAGTTAGTATTTATGCAAATAACCAACATACTCCCCCAATACACCCAATTAAACGCGATAATTTCCGAAGTTTCAAACAGAAATTCGATTGAGTTTGCTCAACAACAATTTGTTGCCGATTTTTACACTCAATTCGACAATATCCAATCGTTTGAAGCAATGCTGATTGACCTGACGATGAGTGCTAAACCGGAACGACACAAAACTTTATCGGAAAGTCTTTCGATTGAAATACAGAATAATATCAGGCTGATTTCGTCGAATAAAATCGTACTTGAAAACTTGAACATAGAAAAGACTTGTGATAATTTTGCCAATCAATACGAAACCCAAATCAGCGACCAATTACACAATACTCAAAAATATTGGAAAGAGTTAAGCGAAATAAATAACTTATTGGATGCTGTCGGTTTTCGTCAACACACCGAACAAGAAGAAAAAAGACTTTGGGAAAAACACGAAACATTGACCGAAAAATATAATAAAGAAAAGGCACTACTGAACGACTTGTATGAAAAACAGAATGTTGCACGGAAAACGGCAGAAAAATATCAAGATAATTATTTCCCGAAAATTCTAACGTTGAGCCAAAAGCTAAGTGAAATAGTTCAAAAATATATTCCAAAAACAGTTCACAGCCTGCCTGAAGGAATATTTTTCGATATGAAAACGGCATCGGAAATCCACAAAATTTGTAATAACACCATTTTTGAAAATCTTTCCGAAACCGATTTTTACACGGCAATCAATTTACTGGCAACCGACAAAATATTAAAATTGAAGCAAGGAGAAAAAACACGAGCCTCTTTTCTCATTTACAAAATGTACGAAAGCATCAAATCCCACAACAAAACGGAATGGCGGACATCTATTCTTCAACAACTGGAAATTGATGAGAGTTACTACAAATCAAAATACAAAGAACCTATTTCCGAAGTGCCGAGCCGGAAATCGGAACAATTTGCACGTGAAATAAAAGAGCTTTTCAGTTAAAACGGTTTCTCTAACCGAACCACCACTTTTACCACTCAAAATAATTTTATATCCGATTGATATTCAGTCGGATATTTTTATTTCCACCACATCCTTACCACTTTCTTCCGCCCTTACCTTTGCATTGTTCGAACATCAACCGCCGAAGTACAAGGCAATTGTAAAATCGTAACAATGAAAGGAAAAAATAATGGACTTACAAAATTTAAAACAAAAACCATTGTGGCAAATGACGGGCGAAGAATTTCTGTATCTGCAAGAAAACTGCATCGGGAAAACCGCCCAACAAACCACATCTACCATCGCACACGACGGAACCGAAAAACGCCACGTGTACGGCATTGCCGGAATAGCAAAACTTTTCGGGTGCAGTATGCCCACGGCGCACCGCATCAAGAAAAGTGGGAAAATTGACCGTGCCATCACGCAAATCGGGCGGAAAATCATCGTGGATGCGGAACTTGCTCTCGAATTAGCGGGACGGAAAACAGGAGGACGAAAATAGCGATGGAAACACGAAACAACAAAATCGACCTCGACGCACTGTGGCAAAAATCGCTCGTGCGCGTTACCGACGAATTCACGCTTCCGCCCATCATTCTACAAGTGGACGATGCCATTATCGGCACGTTGGGCAATTTCAGCGCATCCACCGGAAAAGCAAAAGCCAAGAAGACCTTTAATGTTTCAGCAATTGTGGCATCGGCTTTAATCAACGGACAGGTTCTTGAATACAGAGCATCATTGCCCGAAGGGAAACGTAAAATCCTCTATTTCGATACCGAACAAAGCCCGTTTCATTGCAAAAAAGTTTTGCAACGCATTCTGAAACTTGCCGGACTTCCCCTTGACCAGCAGCCCGAAAATTTGATTTTCAGCCACCTCCGGGAAATTGCCAATCCGGCTATTCGATGTGAAATTATTAGAAAAGCCATTTACAGTATTGATGGGGTTGGATTGGTGATTATCGATGGCATTCGAGATTTGATGCTCGACATTAATAATGCCACGCAAGCCTCTATGCTTATCGGGGATTTGATGCAATGGACAAGTGAACGCGAAATTCACATTCAAACCGTGTTGCACCTAAATAAAGGGGATGACAACAGTCGGGGGCATATTGGCACGGAACTCAACAACAAAGCCGAAACCGTTCTACAAGTAACCAAAGATCCAACCGACGAAGATCGAAGCATTGTTTCGGCATCGTTCATCCGATCCAAACCATTTGAGAAATTTGCTTTCCGCATATCTGACGAACCGGACAATATCAATATTCCGAAGTTAGACACCGATTATAAACCTGAAACGCTCACAAAACGCAACAGTTTCAGCTATACCGAACTTTCGGACGAAGAACACCGCCAAGCATTGGAACTTACCTTTGAAAATTCGGACGGATTGGGATACGGCGATATGATTAATGCTTTGCGAAAGAGTTATGCAACAATCGTGGGTACAACTTATGGCATTGGAAAAACCAAACAGTTGCTCACATTCTTGAAAAACAAACGGATGATTATCAAAAATGACAAAATTTATGTTTTCAATCCTCGATATTATTATTGAAAAAAATGGTTCGGAACGGAATGGGTGCGTATAGTGCTGCCCCATACCGAACCGGTAATAAAATAAGTTCGGTTCGGTATCAGGCTATATATCCCTGTACCGTACTGAACCGATAAAAAGATTTTTTGCTGACGAAAAGAAAAAAGAATCACAATAAATACAAACTAATATGAATTCAGAACAAGCCAAGCAAATCCGTATTGAAGAATATTTTTACCGTATCGGAATAAAACCAAGCAAAGAACGGGGACATAACCTGTGGTATAAATCGCCATTCAGAAATGAAACAAAGCCGTCGTTCAAAGTGAACCAAAATATTAACCAATGGCACGACTTCGGAAGTGGTGACAAAGGTAACATCATTGATTTGGTGATGAAACTGCACCAAACTGACAGCGTATCGGAAGCATTGCAGGCCATCGAACAAGCGGCTCCCCATCCACAAAACCGCTCTTTTTCTTTTCGTCAGCAAGAGATTTCCGATGAAATATCGAATATCAAAGTAAAGCCGCTTCATCATCCGGCATTACTTCAACTGCTTAACGAACGAAAAATCTCTATCGAATTAGCACGCCAATACTGCAAAGAAATGCATTATACGCTGAATGGTAAAGCTTATTTTGCTATTGCTTTCCCCAACGATAACGGTGGATATGAAACCTTAAACCCATACTTTAAGGGTTGTATACCTCCCAAAGAGATTACCACGTTCAACCGCAAAACTGCAACGGTGCATCTTTTTGAAGGATTCATGGATTATCTCTCTTTGCTAACCTTGCAGGCACGGCAAGCCGATATTTCAGCCGTCGTTCTCAATTCGGTTACCAACCTTGATAAAGCCGTTCCGTTTCTTTCAAAACACGAAAAAATCAACGCGTTTTTGGATAACGACGAAGCGGGAAAACAGGCATTGGAAAAACTGCAAAAATTGAATTTACCCGTTAGGGATATTTCAAAAAGATATGCTGAATACAAAGATGTAAATGATTATTTGTGCGGAAAAAAGTTACCGCAATTTCAGAAAAAACTGACAACCGAAACAGAAATTCAAAAGCCGAAAATCGGCAAGCGTTTCAAACGCTAACCACACGGAATGGACACAGGGCATTTCCACTATTGAAAATGCCGTAGCTTATTAGGGGATTTTCTTAACGCTTCGTTCCACATTCGCTAAAAATCCCCCAATAAGCCAAGGGAAAACCCCTCTGGACACCCCAAGTTCGCACAAACTCACTTACCTTACAAACTTAATTTTATGGGCTACGCCGTATTACATTTAGAAAAAACAAGCGGAACCGATAGTGCAATGTCGGCACACATCGAACGAACCATTAACCCGAAAAATGCCGACCCTGAACGCACGTACCTCAATCGGGAATTGATAGAATTTCCCGACGGTGTGCATAACCGAACCCAAGCCATTCAGCATCGTTTGGACAATGCCGGCTTACAACGCAAAATAGGGAAAAACCAAGTCCGTGTCATCCGCATTCTGCTTACCGGAAGCAACGAAGATATGAAACGCATTGAAGCTGAAGGCAGGTTGGGCAACTGGTGCGATGACAACGTGGAATGGTTGCGAAAAACATACGGCAAAGAAAACATTGTTTCCGCCGTTTTACATTTGGATGAAACTACACCGCATATTCACGCCACATTAGTGCCCATAGTTAACACTGAACGTAAGAAAAAGAAATCGGAAGCGCAGGTAAAGAAGAAGTACCGCAAGAAAAACCCCAACGCTTCACGACTTTCAGCCGACGATGTGATGACCCGAACCAAACTTAAAGAGTATCAAGATACTTACGCCGAAACGATGGCAAAATACGGTTTGCAACGTGGCATTGACGGATCGGAAGCCCGGCACATCGGCACATCACAATATTACAGGGAGTTGTTTGCCAAAAACGAACAACTGAAAGAAAATATTGATGAGCTGTTGAAAAAACAAACCGATACAGAAAAGAAACTCTCACAAGTAAAATCCGCAGTGAGTAAAGAGAAATTCAAAAATGCCAAGGCTGAAATGGGCGCAAATCTGGTGGAAGGCGTAAATTCGCTTTTCGGAAACTCGAAAGCAAAACAGCAACAAGCTGAAATCGAAGAACTGCAATCGGAAAACACTACGCTGAAAGATGAAAACCGCTCACTGAAAACCGAAATGCAAACCCTGCAAAAGGAATATACAACCACCATCGATAAGCTTCGTGCCGAACTCAAAAAAGTGTACGAAATCTATCCCAAACTTCGGGAACTGCTTTCCATCGAAAAGATGTGCCGTTTCGTTGGCTTTTCCGACGATTTAACCAAGCAAATTTTGACGGGCGACAAAGTCGGTTTCAAAGGCAGTCTTTATTCAGCAGAATACAAACAAAAATTCTCAACCGTACATTCCGTTGCTCAAATGGAACCCGAACCAAAACAACCCGAAAAACTACGCCTTGCCATTGACGGCGTGGATATTATCGAGTGGTTTAGGTTGAAATATAGGGAGTTTCAGCAGAGTGTTGGGATTGATTGGATGGATAGAAAAGAAGGAAGAGGACGAAAAATTTGATTTCAATTTTTGTGTTTAACTATTTTTATGCTATAAAATTTCATATCTTTGCATTTTCGTAAAGAGCAAATATCAATGTTAATTCAATGAACAGGATCAAAGAAGTGCTTGAAGAAAAGGGAATTAAGCAGACTTGGCTTGCTGAAAAACTTGGCAAGAGTTTCAGCATTGTCAATTCTTATGTTTGCAATAGGAGACAGCCGAGTTTGGAAGTGTTATTTGAGATTGCTGAGATTTTACAAGTTGATGTAAAAGAATTAATCAAAAGTAAAACAAATGTATAAAGAATATCTTACTGAAGAAAATCTAATCAAACAATTGGTTGACTTGAAGTATGTTTACCGACCAGACATAATCGATAGAAAAACACTTGAGCAAAATTTCAAAACTAAATTTGAAGAACTCAATCGGGTAAGATTGTCTGAAAGTGAGTTTCTAAGATTACGTGAGGATATTATAAAATCTGATGTGTTTGAGGCTTCAAAATTCTTACGAGAAAAGCAATATTTCTTACGTGAGGACGGAACGCCATTGCATTATACTCTGGTAAATATAAAAGATTGGTGCAAAAACGATTTTGAAATCATAAACCAATTGCGTATTAATACAGAGAATAGTTTCCAGAGATATGATGTTATATTGCTTATCAACGGCTTGCCTATGGTGCAAATTGAACTGAAAAAAGGTGATATTTCGCACCGAAAAGCAATGCAACAAATAGTAGATTACAAAAATGAGCCGGGTAACGGCTACGCAAACTCTCTACTTTGCTTTATACAATTGTTTATTGTGAGCAATGGTACCAGAACATTATATTTCGCCAATAACAAAAATCAGCATTTTGCATTTAATGCAGATGAACAATTTTTGCCTGTATATGAATTGGCAGATATAAAGAACAATAAAATCAATCATCTGAAAGATTTTACTGATAAGTTTCTGCCCAAGTGTACGCTCGGAGAAATGATTAGCAAGTATATGGTATTGGTACAAAGCGAGCAGAAAATACTTGTAATGAGACCGTATCAAATTTATGCAGTTAAAGCAATCGTAGATTGCATAAATGAGAATAGAGGGAATGGATATATTTGGCATACAACAGGAAGTGGTAAGACGTTGACTTCTTTTAAAGCTTCTACATTGTTGAAAAATAATCCTGAGATTGAAAAATGTCTATTTGTAGTCGATAGAAAAGACCTCGACAGGCAAACCCGTGAAGAATTCAATAAATTTCAAGAAGGAAGCGTAGAAGAGAATACTAATACAGAGACATTGGTAAGACGACTACTTTCTACAGATTATGCAGATAAGGTAATTGTTACCACCATACAAAAACTGGGGCTGGCTTTAGATGGCACGTATAAAAAGAATTACAAAGAACGTCTGGAGCCATTGAGTAAAAAGCGCATTGTCTTTATTTTTGATGAATGCCATCGTTCTCAGTTTGGCGACAATCATAAAGCGATAAAAGAGTTTTTCCCTAATGCTCAATTATTTGGCTTTACAGGTACGCCTATTTTCCCTGATAACGCTACATACAAAATTCGTGAAGGAGAATATGAGACCTACAAAACTACTAAGGATATTTTTGACAAATCGTTGCACGAATATACAATTACACATGCTATCGAAGATAAAAATGTATTGCGTTTTCATATAGATTATTTCAAAGGGTCTCAGAATGCGAAACCAGGTGAAACTGTTGCACAACAAGCAGTTGTAGAAGCTATTATAGATAAACACAATGCAGCTACTAACGAGCGAAAGTTTAATGCAGTATTGGCAACTGCTTCTATCAATAATGCCATTGAGTATTATAGGCTTTTTAAAAAAGTGCAAAAAAAGAAACAAGAAGATGATATTGATTATGTTCCTTTGAATATCGCCTGCGTATTTTCGCCTCCTTCTCAACTTATTGCTCAACAAGGAGACCAACAAAGCCAGAAGAATGCAGCTGACATCAAACAGTTACAGGAAGATTTGGCTCAAGAGCGTGAGGATAACAAAAAAAATCCGGAAGAAAAAAAGCAAGCTTTGATGGAAATTATTGCCGATTATAATGATCAATTTGGTACAAATCACACAATTAATGAGTTTGATTTGTATTATCAAGATGTTCAAAGTCGTATTAAAAATCAGAAATACAGTAATAAAGACTATCCGCACAAAAATAAAATTGATATTACTATTGTGGTGGATATGTTGCTTACTGGTTTTGATAGCAAATACTTAAACACATTGTATGTAGATAAAGATTTAAAATATCACGGTTTAATTCAGGCTTTTTCTCGGACCAATCGGGTATTAAACGACACGAAACCATACGGTAATATTTTAGATTTTCGTTTTCAACAGGAAGTCGTAAATCAAGCCATTTCTTTGTTTTCGGGCGAAAGTGGTGGAAATCCCAGTGAAGTTTGGCTGGTTGAGCCTGCTCCTGTGGTTATTGATAAGTTTAAAAAAGCGGTAGAGGCATTGGGCATTTTTATGCAGGAGCAGAATTTGGTGAGTGAACCTCAAGAAGTATATAACTTAAAAGGAGATGCGGCAAAAATTACATTCGTGAAAAATTTCAAGGAGGTTCAACGACTTAAAACACAACTTGACCAATATACCGATTTAGACGAAGTACAAAAGTCAAAAATTGAAGCTATTCTACCAAACGATACTTTTCAGGAGTTCCGTAGTTCCTATATCGAAACGGCAAGACAATTCCAAGAAAGACAACGAAAAGAAGGCGAAAATACACCACTCGAAATTCAACAATTGGATTTTGAATTTGTTTTGTTTGCTTCTGCTTTAATTGATTACGACTACATAATGAACTTGGTAGCCGATAGTACACAGCAAAAGCCCACAAAGCACAAAATGACTAAATCACAAATAATCAGCCTGCTAAAATCCAATTCCAATTTAATGGACGAGGAGGAAGATTTAACCGAATACATCAATGAGTTGGATTGGAATAGTGGACAAGATGTAGAAACACTTCGTAAAGGATACGATACTTTCAAAGACAATAAGTACAATAAAGAGTTGGCAGCCATAGCTCATAAACACGGTTTAGAAACGGGTAAGCTGAAAGCCTTCGTAGAAAAAATAATGGATCGGATGATTTTCGACGGTGAAAAATTGACTGACTTACTACAGCCTTTGGATTTGAACTGGAAAGAAAGAAGAGTAAAAGAGTTGGCGCTAATGGAAGATTTGGTTCCACAATTAATTAAACTTGCCCAAGGGCATGAAATATCAGGATTAGCAGCGTATGAAAAATAACAAAAAACTAATACCTGAATTGCGCTTTCCAGAGTTTGAAAATGAGGGGGAGTGGGAAATCAAAACACTTAGTGGAATTTGTGACATTACTAATGGTAAAGCAAATGCCCAAGACCACGTTGACAATGGTCGATATCCTTTATTTGACCGTTCAGAGGTAATTAAAGCTTCTGATGAATTTATTTTTGATTGCGAAGCTGTAATTATTCCAGGCGAAGGGATGAGGTTTATTCCTAAATATTATGAAGGAAAATTCAATTTACACCAAAGAGCATATGCATTAAAAGATTTCAGCTGTAGCGGGCAATTTGTTTATTATTCTATGCTACATAGAAGCACCTTATTATCTCAAAAAGCAGTGCAATCAACGGTTCTTTCTTTGAGATTGCCAATACTTCAAGATTTTCCAATTGAAATACCAAAGAAACCCGAAGAACAACAAAAAATTGCTTCCTGTCTTTCGTCCTTAGATGAGGTCATTGAAGTTCACAGCCAAAAGTTGGAACTGCTTAAAGACCACAAAAAAGGCTTACTGCAAAATCTTTTTCCGCAAGAAGGTGAAAAAGTGCCGAAGTATCGGTTTAAGGAGTTTGAGAAAGATGGGGAATGGGTGAAGAAGTCATTAATTGATACGGCAGATAAAAAAGTAAAATGGAGTTTTACTGGTGGTCCATTTGGTTCAAACCTTAAAGCTAGTGATTATACAAGTGAAGGTATTAGAATCATACAATTACAAAATATTGGCGATGGTGAATTTATTGATGAGTACAAAATTTACACATCAGAAGAAAAAGCTGATGAACTTTTAAGTTGTAATATTTATGCAGAAGAAATAATTATTTCCAAAATGGGAGACCCTGTAGGAAGAGCTTGTATAATACCGGATTATCTTGAAAGGTGTGTAATGGCATCAGACGGTATTAGGTTAGTTGTAAATGAGATGAAATACTCTAAATATTTTGTCTATTATCTTATAAATTCAAAAGAAATACGAGAAACTATTGAAAAAAAATCTACTGGTTCAACTAGAAAAAGAATAGGACTGGATGAGCTGAGAAATATCGATCTAGTTATGCCTAAATCATTAGCCGAGCAACAAAAAATCGCCTCTTGTCTTTCTTCTTTAGATGAACTAATCACGGCACAAGCAGAGAAAATAGAACAATTGAAATTACATAAAAAAGGATTGATGCAGGGATTGTTTCCAAAAAATTATTAAAGATGAGCACAGTAACTGAAATAGCAGAACAGATTAAAAATGTAGATGAATATATTGTTTGCATATATGCCTTTAACGCTACAGGAAAAACCAGATTATCTGTTGCTTATAAGGACATTACAAAAGCTGAAAATAATGGTAATCATACAGGGGTTTATTACAACGCTTATAGTGAAGACCTTTTTGATTGGGATAACGATGAAGATAATGACAATTTTAATATTAAATTAAAGATTAAATTTAGCAGCTTAAATAAATTCTATAACTTACTTACAGAAGAAAGCGTTCAAGAAGAACTGTTGGGTTATAGTCCGGAATATAAGTTTCGATTTAATTCTGCTACAAATCCAGAAATTGGAATCGAATCAATAACATTCTACTTGGAAGAAGATGAAGAAACCTCTATTAAAATATCAAGAGGTGAAGAGAGAATTTTTATTTGGTGCTTTTTTCTGGCATTATTCAAGATAGAAGGTTGGGCTGACAAACAAAATGCTCATTTTTTTATTGATGATCCGGTTTCAAGTTTAGATGATAACAATATATTTCTCACAGTTGATACAATTATGCAATTAATTGAGAATAGTTTCGAAACTAATCGAAAAATTATTCTTACCACGCATCACATAGGATTATTTGCAGTTTTATTTGATCGTTTGAATAAAGGGGAGAAAAGTGGCAGATATAAGCAGAATTCAAAATCTTTTATGCTTAAAAAACAAGGTAAAGACTTGGAACTGAAAGAATTTAAAAATGAAGTATTCCTATTCCATCTACATCTTTTCCAAGTGTTGGAAGATGCAAAAAAATCACAATTATTCACTTATCACTTCGTATTATTAAGACAACTTTTGGAGAACATAGCTTCCTTTTTGGGTAAAAGTCAAATTAAATTCCTTTTAGAAGAGATTAAAGTTGACAAACCAGCTGAAACCATCAATATGCTTAATTCTTTATCTCATAAAAAAGTTTTCATTCCTCAAATTAATGAAATGAATGAGAAAGAAAAAGCAGTCTTTAACGAGGTTTTTGACAAATTACTCATAAAATACAATTTCAAATTTTAATTGGATTAGGATAATGACACAAAAAGAACAACATAAAAAACTTGGTGATACCCTTTGGAATATAGCTAATACTTTGCGGGGAGCTATGAATGCAGATGACTTTCGCGATTATATGCTATCATTTCTTTTCCTCCGGTATCTATCTTTCAATTACGAAGAAGCTGCCAAAAAAGAGTTGGGTAAAGATTATCCCGAAAGCCCATCTAAAGACAAAAGAGCCGATTTCAGAGTGCCACCATCTTTAGAGATTTGGTATAAAAAAAACAAAGAAGATATTGCTGAATTTGAGGAACAGATGCGCCGGAAAGTACATTATGTAATTGAACCTAAATATCTGTGGAGCAATATTACAGAATTGGCTCGCACACAAAATGACAGTTTGTTGCAAACGCTTCAAGACGGTTTTCGCTACATTGAGAATAAGTCCTTTGACAGTGCTTTTCAAGGGCTGTTTTCTGAAATTAACTTGAATTCTGAGAAGCTTGGGAAGACCTCAAAAGAGAGAAACGATAAACTTTGCACAATCATCCAAAAAATTGCAGAAGGTATTGCAGATTTTTCTACAGATACCGACACGTTAGGTGATGCTTATGAGTATTTGATTGGTAAATTTGCTGCCGGCTCTGGTAAAAAAGCAGGTGAATTTTATACACCTCAACAGATTTCAACCATTCTCTCCCAAATTGTTTTATTGGATTCACAAGACCCAGCAACAGGCTTAAAGTCTAAACTGGACAAAGTTCTTGATTTTGCTTGTGGTTCGGGTTCTTTGCTTTTAAATGTACGCCAAAGAATGAAAGACCATAATGGAACAATCGGAAAAATTTATGGACAAGAAAAGAATGTAACCACATACAATCTTGCACGGATGAATATGTTGTTGCACGGAATGAAAGATACCGAGTTTGAGATATTTCACGGAGATACATTGCTTAATCAATGGGAGTTATTGAACGAATTGAATCCTTCTAAGAAAATAGAATTTGATGCTATTGTAGCCAATCCGCCTTTTAGCTTGCGGTGGGAGCCAAACGATACGTTGGCTGAAGATTTTCGTTTTAAGAGTTACGGCTTAGCTCCTAAGTCTGCAGCTGATTTTGCATTTTTATTGCACGGTTTTCATTTTTTAAAAGATGGCGGGACAATGGCAATTATATTGCCGCACGGAGTATTATTTCGTGGCGGTACAGAAGAACGTATTCGTAAAAAGTTATTAAAAGACAATCATATCGATACAATTATTGGATTGCCTTCTAATTTATTTTACTCAACAGGTATTCCTGTTTGTATCTTGGTATTAAAAAAATGCAAGAAAGAGGATGATGTTTTGTTTATAAATGCCAGTGAGCATTTTGATAAAGAAAAAAGACAAAACAGCTTAAGTGATGAACACATTAAAACAATCGTAGAAACTTATAAATTCCGACAAGAAAGAGAACGTTATTCTCGTAGAGTTTCAATGGAAGAAATAAAGTTGAACGACTATAATCTTAACATTTCAAGATATGTGAGCACAGCTATTGAAGAAGCGGAAATCGATTTAAAAGAAGTCAATTTAAAATTAGCAGCTATTAATAAAAGTATAAAGATAAATTCAGAAAAACATAACGAATTTCTGAAAGAGTTGGGACTGGATATTATATGAATTGTTGTTGAGAAAACAGTTGACAAATAGGTTGAATTCAATTGTGTTCTGGGTGTAAAAAAGGGTGTAAATCTTGCAATTGCTTGATTTACACCCTTTATTGCGGTATGGACGGGACTCGAACCCGCGACCCCCTGCGTGACAGGCAGGTATTC
>CAYYAM010000023.1:0-3877 GCA_964469965.1 uncultured Muribaculaceae bacterium
GCACTATATAGCCCGTAAGCACTCCCTGTATGGCCCGTCATAACCTCTCCCGGGATGAGGTTAACTGCTTTTCTGAGTGCAAGGCAATAGCTGTTACCTTCGCCCATGTCTGCAACGGGCTCCTGCATGGCCTTTGCGCTCTCTTTAGAAATTATTGTAACACCTGTTACCGGGTCTGAGCCATAGTTCATGTGCATCTGCATGTATCTTGCCAAATTGTGTGCAGATATCTTCATCCCTCCGGTAGGGGAGAAAAGAGGTGTACTGTAACCCATAACATACCCCGAATCTATTTGTGACGATCTGCTCACATATGCTGCCGGCTGGGCTACTGTGATGTATTTTGACTCTTTTGTAGTGTCTTCCGGTTCAAAACTGTACAGCGTTACAAAACTCTCTCTATTCAGAGAGTCAGGATTAAAGTTGGCAGTTAATCCCATTGGTTCTGTAATGGTTTTTCTGATGTAGTTATCGAAACGCACTCCTGAGAACCTCTCAACAATTGCACCTACGGTATTGAATCCAAGGTTACAATATTCATATTTCGATCCCGGAGCATAGTTGTTGTAACATTTTGCATATTCGGGATTGGTTAACGGGTTAAGAACGTCTAGTTTAAAATAACCCTGAGTGTCGTTAATGCTTGAGGTGTGAGACAAGAGCATTCGCAAGGTTATAGTGTCTTGTGGAAATAGAGGGTTCCTAACACTAAAGCCAACCAGAGAGCTTACATCATTGTCGAGACCAAGAGCACCCTGTTCAACAAGGGTCATGAGTGCTGTGGTTGTAAATGATTTTGAAATTGAGGCAATTCTAAAAATGTCTCCTTCTCCTAAGGCAACACCCTCTTCCAGATTTTTGAAACCAAATGAGTTGCTATAAATAATTTCTCCATCTTTAACAACTGCAACTGCCAACCCCACTGCCTTACTCCTCTCCATTATCTCAGCCATTGCATTTGCGGCTTTTTTCTCTTTAGACACAGTACATGAAGATGCAATAAGAGCTGTTAAAGCCATTACAGTCAAGATTAGTCTGCTCACTTTTTTCATAGTTGTATATTTTATTGTACAGTGTACAAAGATAGGGTTTTGAAACAAAATATATCTATTTTTGCAAGAATGAACACCGATAAAAAAATAGCCGAGACCCCGCTTATGCGTCAATATTTTGCGATTAAAGCAAAGCACCCCGACGCTATACTCCTCTTTAGGGTTGGTGACTTTTACGAGACATTTGGAGAAGACGCTATTACAGCATCCTCGGTACTTGGTATTGTTCTTACAAAGAGAGCAAATGGCGTGGCCTCCTCTGTTGAGCTTGCAGGTTTTCCCCATCACTCAATAGACAGCTATTTGCCAAAGCTTGTTAGGGCGGGATACAAAGTTGCAATCTGTGATCAATTGGAAGACCCTAAACTCACAAAGAAAATAGTTAAAAGAGGGATTACCGAGCTGGTAACTCCCGGAGTTGCATACAACGACCAGCTATTATCTCACAGGGAGAACAACTTTCTCTGCTCTGTTACCTTTTCAAAGGATAGGGCAGGAGTTGCATTTCTGGATATCTCTACAGGTACCTTTAAGGTCTCTGAAGGAGACCACACATATGCCGAGCTGCTTTTGTCCAGTATGGATCCTAAAGAGATTCTGATAGAAAAATCGTTTCGGAGTGGATTTGAAGAGAGATTCGGCACACAATATTTTGTCTCTGCCATGGATGAGTGGGCCTTCGTATACGACTCTGCAAAAGAGAAGCTTAAGCAGCACTTTGGGATAAACACACTTAAGGGGTTTGGGGTAGAGAACATGCCGCTAGCCATAACTGCCGCCGGAGCAACTCTATTCTATCTTGAGCTTACTCGGCACGAGGGGCTGGCTCACATCTGCTCTATCTCTAGAATAGATGAATCGGAATTTGTATGGATAGATAAGTTTACTTTCAGAAACCTAGAGATTTTTGGTGGATCTCATGAGGGGTCGGCCTCTCTATTCTCAATAATGGACAGGTGTTCCACTCCTATGGGCTCAAGATTACTTAGGAGTTGGCTTGCAATGCCCTCAAAAAACTTAGAGGAGATCAACACCCGTCTTAACATAACAGACACACTTTTTAAGTCGGCGCAAATCAGAGATGAACTGAGAGATGCGCTTAAGGAGACGGGCGATTTAGAGAGAATTGTCTCTAAAGCTGCCGCAGGAAGAGTTACACCCAGAGAGCTCACAATGCTCCGTCGCGGATTGGAACAGATTCCTATTATAGAGCAAGTATGCAGCAAACTGGAGTGTGAAGATGTATCCTCACTTTGCGGCCGACTGGAGAGGTGCACCCTGCTGTTAGATAGAATTAACAGAGAGCTGCTACCCTATCCGGCAGGGATGATTGGAAAGGGCGATGTAATTGCCCAAGGAGTGAACGAAGAGTTGGACTCGCTTAGAAAGGTGGCAAGACACGGCAAAGAGATACTTAATCAAATACAACGAACAGAGAGCGAACGAACCGGAATCAGCTCCCTTAAAATTAGCTATAATAATGTATTTGGTTACTATTTGGAGGTTCGTAACACACACAAAGATAAAGTACCGCCAGATTGGATACGCAAACAGACTCTCGTAAACGCAGAGAGATATATCACACAAGAGCTCAAAGAGTACGAAGAGAAGATTCTGGGAGCTGAAGAGAAGATATTAACACTTGAACAGTACATTTTTAACTCACTGGTGAGTGAAGTTCAAAAATTTATTGCACCTATACAGCAGAATGCACTTTTAATAGCAAGACTCGACTCTCTTACCGGATTTGCAGTAATTGCCTCTGAAAGGGGTTACTGCCGGCCTGTTTTAGACCACTCCTTCTCTTTAGATATAAAAGATGGACGGCACCCTGTTATTGAGGCCATGCTTCCGCCGGGAGAGAGCTACATAGCTAACGATCTTTACCTAGACAACACCTCTCAACAAATAGTTATACTAACGGGTCCAAATATGGCAGGAAAAAGCGCGCTGTTAAGACAGACGGCTCTGATTGTACTTCTTGCGCAAACCGGCTCTTTTGTACCTGCATCATATGCACGAATTGGTATTACAGACAAAATTTTTACCAGGGTAGGTGCATCGGATAATATTTCTAAAGGGGAGTCTACATTTATGGTGGAGATGTTGGAGACAGCATCTATCCTTCACAACCTCTCCTCAAGATCGCTTGTGCTGTTAGATGAGATTGGGAGAGGAACTAGTACATACGATGGAATGTCTATAGCTTGGGCTATTGTAGAACATCTTCACGAAAATGTTGATTTTAAGGCAAAAACACTTTTTGCAACACACTATCACGAGCTAAACGACCTTGAAGATAGATTCGAAAGAGTAAAAAACTGGCACATCTCTGTGAAAGAGGTCAATAAAAATATTATCTTTCTGAGAAAATTGTGCAGAGGGGGAGTTGCTCACAGCTTTGGTATTCACGTTGCCAGAATGGCCGGTATGCCAAAAGATGTTGTGATGAAAGCTGAGAGGGTTTTAAAACAGTTAGAGAAAGGGGGCAAAAAGGGTGGCGTAGACAAAAGGATATCTACCAACGAAGATGCTGTTCAGCTATCTTTCTTTCAACTGGACGATCCTCTGCTGATAGAGATCAGGGACGAGCTTAGAGACCTAGACCTCAATACGCTGTCGCCGCTTGATGCATTTGATAAATTAAGGAATTTAAAAAAGAGACTCGGTCTTTAAGGAGGAGGAATGGTAAGTCTATACAGAAGGCTCACAATGGTCTTCAAATTGGTAACAGAGAGCATTATTTTTGCATTTGGATCTCTCAAGGGAGATAAATTCAGAACCTTTCTCTCACTCTTTGGTGTAACCATAGGTATTTTTTCTAT
>CAYYAM010000023.1:3977-7026 GCA_964469965.1 uncultured Muribaculaceae bacterium
ATAAATTCAGAACCTTTCTCTCACTCTTTGGTGTAACCATAGGTATTTTTTCTATAGTTACTGTCTTTACTGCAATAGATGCTCTCCAGTCGAATGTAGAGAGAGGGCTGAACAGTTTTGGTAGCACTACAGTCTATGTTCAGCAATTCCCGTTTGCTCCAGAAGATGGGCAAGAGTATAAGTGGTGGGAGTTTAGAACGAGGCCAGTTCCAAAGTATGAAGAGTATCTTTTTTTAAGGAGCAATTCAAAGACGCTGGATGCAATATCATTTGTATCCTTCACCAATCTTAGCATAAAATATAAACGCTCTACCTTTAGGGGGGGATTCGTAACTGCCCCTACTTTTGAGTGGAACCAAGTGGCAAATGTTGAAATTGAGAAGGGCAGATACTTCTCTGTTTTTGAAACACAATCATCTGTTCCGGTTGCAATTTTGGGTCACTCTGTTGCAGAGAATCTATTTGCCGGAGAAGAGCCCATAAATAAAATCATTAAACTGGGAAATGGCAACACACGAGTAATAGGTGTAATGAAAAAGGCCGGGGAGAGTATTGTCAATATTTTCGACACAGACAACTCGGTGTTGATACCATACAGCTACGCCGGCACTCTGTTCAATGTAAAACGATCGGAATCAATGATATGCCTTAAGCCAAAAGCAGGAGTATCGAGAGATGAGTTTATACAGGAGATCAAGCTGCTTTTAAGGGCTGTAAGAAGGTTAAGTCCAAAACAGAAAGATAATTTTGCTCTTAACGAGATGACATTCCTTCTTAACTCTACAAAAGAAATTTTTGCAGGAATAAGCCTTGCGGGCTGGGTAATAGGAGGGTTCTCCATACTCATTGGGGGGTTTGGAATTGCAAACATTATGTTTGTGTCAGTTAAAGAGAGGACCAACCTAATTGGAATACAAAAAGCTCTGGGGGCAAAAAAATACACAATATTAACTCAGTTTCTTACAGAGGCAGCTGTGCTTGCTCTGGCCGGAGGTGCAATAGGGATACTGCTGGTCTCTATTGTTGTGGTTGTTTTCGGGAGTAGTGAAACATTCCCGATGCAGCTTAGTATTTATAATATAATACGAGGTTTGGTAATCTCCTCGGTGATAGGTATAGTATCCGGATTTCTACCTGCCTATACAGCTGCCAACCTTAACCCTGTAGACGCAATCAACTCAAAATAGAGTTTGTAAGAGTAACAAACTCCTCAACAGAAAGCTGCTCGGGCCTCTTATCTAAAAGCGGAGTGTTCTCTATCTCCCTCCCTTTTAAAAGCGGCTTTATTGAGTTTCTTATTGTCTTACGTCTTTGGTTGAATGTTGTCTTAACCACCTCTTTAAAGAGCTGTTCATTGCACCCCAGTGAAACCCTGTTGTTTCTTACCAACCTTATTACCGCCGATTTTACCTTTGGAGGGGGTATGAACGACCCCTCGTCTACAGTAAAAAGATAATCTATACTATACCATGCCTGCAGCAGTACCGACAGTATACCGTAGGCCTTTTTTCCCGGAGCTGAGGCAAGTCTCTCGGCAACCTCCTTCTGAATCATCCCTACAACTTGAGGTACTTGCTCTTTGTTTTCTAAAATCTTAAAGAATATCTGTGAAGAGATATTGTACGGAAAATTTCCAATAACATGAAAATCTCCTTTAAACATCTCAGAGAGATCCATTTTAAGAAAATCTCCCTCTATTAGTCTGTCTCCCAAAGAGGGATAAGTTGCCCTGAGATACTCTACCGACTCGGTGTCTATCTCTGCCAGCTTAAGATTTACCCCATCCCTATTGATAAGAAACTGAGTAAGTACCCCTGTACCCGGCCCCACCTCCAGAACCTCTGCCCTATCTTCCAATAACAGAGAGTCAACAATACGGGCAGCAATCTTATGATCTTTAAGAAAGTGTTGCCCTAGCGATTTTTTTGCCCTTACATACATGGAACAAAGATATTCAAAAATCACCAGTTCCTCTCAATGGTAAGAATTATGGGAAGGTGGTCACTTATGCCCCCATTGTACCTTGGCCCTATAAACCATCTTTTTGGTTTGAATCCTGTATATATAAAATCTCTTTCAAGTAGATAGGATGGCGAGAGAACGGTTGCTGAGTGCACATTTACAGATATGGGCTCATCTTTATTAAGAAGATTGTCACTAACAAAAAAATGGTCGATATACTCCCATGCCCCTCTGTATTTAATTGTCCCCCCCACTCTTCCATTGAGTTTTATGTGGTTTAAGCACTTGATGATATTAAAAGATTCCGAACCGTAAGTATCATTAAAATCTCCCATAACCAATATGTTTGCCTTTCTATTCGTCAGAATTGAGTCACACAAATTTTTTAAAACTTCTGCTGCAATCACTCTTTTAGACGATGTCTTTTTCTCTCCTCCAAAGCGTGAAGGCCAATGACAAACAATAACATGAATAGTATCTAACTTTTCAATCACACCTTTGCAGTAAAGAATATCTCTTGAGTGTGTGATTTTGTCTAGTTGAACAGATAAAAACTTGCTCTCCAGTAGCTTAAATAGGTTTTTAGAATAAAGGAGACCCACGTCTATTCCTCGCCTATCGGGTGAGTCTTTGTGAACAATGCCATAGTTACCAAATGAGAGCATACTGTTTTTAGCAAGAGAGTATAGCGCATAGCTGCTTTCAACCTCGGCAAGTGCAATGAAAAGGGGAAACTCCCCATTAGACACATCAACTATACACTTAGCTATCTCATCTCTCTTTCTGTTAAACCTTCTCCACCCCGGCTTAACCTCTTGGTTAAATGGGTCTAGAAAATTCTCTACATTCCAGAAAATTGCAAGGTATTCCTTTTTATCGCCCTCTGCATACCCTTTAGTTGGTGTGCAGAAAATGAGTAAAATAAAGAGTAGTGTTTTAACAGCATTCATTGGGTGTTCTCACAAAGTTAGAGATCTAAGATAACACCGCTGTTTACTAATTGAAAGAGCCCATTTATATAAGACGCTTTAATTTACCTTATTAAACAACCTTTTTAGGATTATCCCCTTTTTTTGTTAATTTCGCG
>CAYYAM010000023.1:7126-17180 GCA_964469965.1 uncultured Muribaculaceae bacterium
TTTACCTTATTAAACAACCTTTTTAGGATTATCCCCTTTTTTTGTTAATTTCGCGGCTCATTTAAATAGAAAACATAATGGCACTTCAGTGTGGTATAGTTGGGCTCCCAAACGTAGGAAAATCAACACTTTTTAACTGCATAAGTTCGGGCAAAGCTCAGTCGGCTAATTTCCCATTCTGCACAATTGAACCGAATATAGGGTCTACAATAGTCCCCGATGAGAGACTTCAAGTTCTCGAAAAACTGGTAAAACCTCAAAGGGTAATACCTGCAACTGTAGAGATAGTAGATATTGCCGGGCTTGTAAAAGGGGCCAGCAAAGGGGAGGGGTTAGGAAATCAGTTTCTAGGAAATATACGTGAAACCGATGCAATATTACATGTTCTTCGTTGCTTCGACGACCCCAATATTGTTCATGTAGACGGATCTGTAAATCCGGTTAGAGACAAAGAGATCATTGACACAGAACTACAGATAAAAGATCTGGAGACAGTAGAGAGTAGAATATCAAAGGTTTATAAACAGGCGCAAACAGGAGGAGACAAAAATGCCAAGAGGATGTATGAGATTCTGGTGAAACTTAAAGATGCTCTAGTTCAAGGAAAGTCGGCAAGAACTGTCTATTTCGATAATGCAGAGGATGCAAAGATGGCAAAAGAGCTCTTTCTGCTCACCAATAAGCCGGTATTGTATGTTTGTAATGTAGATGAGTCTTCTGCAAAAGAGGGTAATAAATATGTAGAGATGGTAAAGGAGGCAATTAAAGATGAAGATGCTCAACTACTTGTTGTGGCAGCAAAAATTGAGTCTGAGATTGCCGAGCTGGAGAGTTATGAAGAGAGGGAGATGTTTCTCTCTGAGTTAGGTCTGGACTCCTCGGGTGTTTCCCGTCTTATTCGTGCTGCCTACGCTCTTTTAAATTTAGAGACATACTTTACGGCAGGAGTGCAGGAGGTTCGTGCCTGGACCTTTGTAAGAGGGATTAAAGCGCCTCAAGCGGCAGGGATTATTCATACCGATTTTGAAAAGGGTTTTATTCGTGCCGAGGTTATAAAATATGACGACTATGTAAAATACGGAAGCGAATCTGCTTGTAAAGATGCCGGAAAAATGGCTGTAGAGGGGAAGGAGTATATTGTTCAAGATGGAGATATAATGCATTTTAGATTTAATGTCTAAACTTCTCTTTAGCATTCATTAATATACATATATAAAAAAAGAGGCTGCCCGATATTTAAGGCAGCCTCTTTTTTAAATGGTTATCTGCTAAAAGAATTTAGCTCTGTTATCTTTTACACCTGCTCTCTTCTCCAGAATAGATGGTATCATCTGTACTTGAAAAGCAAATGCCTGGTTAGATCTTGCTTTGGCATCATCTTCGGTAAAGAAGGCTCCTGTCTCTCTTGAATCTACTCTAAAGATATAAACACCCACGTTTCCTGCAGTAGGACCGGTTACAATACCCTCCTGAGCACCGGCAACAGCCCCTATAAACTTAGGATCGAATGTTTGTGAACCCGGGGCACCAAAAGATACTCCGGTTTGCTTGCTTATTGTGGTTCCAAGTTTATCTGCCATCTCTTCAAGTGAGCTAAGGCCGGCAACTCTTGCTTTAACATCTTCCAACATCTTTAAGTTGGCCTTCTCTCTCCTGATTACAGAGGCGAGCTCTTTCTCTATAGACTCCATAGATGGAATTCCGGCCTCTCTTACTTTGGTGAGGGTCACCACAAAAAAGTACTTGTTATCAATTGATATAATCTGCGATACGTCGCCAACTTTTGCCTGATATGCCCATCTTGTAATCTCTCTTGCGTTTGAATAGCTGCCAATATTACGAGCACCCTCTGCAATATTGTAAGCAGGCATTGCATATAGATTGCTCTCCTTTAATATTTGGTTGAATTTATCTACTTTCCCCTCCGATTTAGAGGCGATGTCGTTTGCTTTTGAGTAGTAGTTCTGGAAAGTCTCTCTTCCTGCTATTGCGGCCTTCTCAAGAACAGCAAGCTGAATCTTTGTTACAGGTTTGGTTCTCTCTTTAACGTTTATAATGTGTAAACCGTAAGTGGTCTCCAGAGTAAACGGCTTTCCAACAGGGGCTACAAAGCATGTGTCAAATCCCGGAATAGTGGCTGCCTGAGTCATCCAGCCAAGCTCTCCGGGCACTACATTAGGATTTTTGTCCAAAGAGTGGATAGATGCAAGGTTGGAGAAGTCACCACCTTTACTAAGAACATTTATAAGACTGTCTGCGCTCTTCTTTGCTGCAGCTTTATCTGAGTTAGGAAGAAGAATATGCTGTACAAAAACAGAGTCGGGCATCTGCTTGATTGAGTTTATCCTTGCTGCACGAAAAACATCTCCCTCTTTGTATGGTTGAAGTACATCTCCAAGTTTTGCACTAAATGCAAAACTATCCAAAGCAGCCGATTTTGATGCCAACTCCCCTTTTTTATAGAAATATGTGTCTAGCGGTTTATCGGAGTTTTTCATAAGAAATCCCCTTAGGTTAGATGTGGTTGAGAACTCATCTATAAGTCTTTCAATCTCATCTTCGGCAGCTTTGATATCCTCAAGAGAAGGTACCACTTCAAAAACCACATACTCTATGTCACGGCTTGCAGCTTGCTCAAAGCTATGTTTGTGCTTGTTATAGTATTCTCTAACCTCTTGTCTGGAAACTTTAATGGTTGTGTCTTCGGCAAAACCATACGGCTGAATAACAAAAGAGACATCAGACGTTACGTTGTTCTCCTCAATTGCTCTTCTTAACTGAACCGGGTTCTGTATATTACTTTTTGCAAGAAGGGTAACATATTTACCAACCATCTGGTCTACTATCATGTTCTTCTCAAGATAATTCCAATATGTAGAGAGGTTGCCTGTGTTGTCCTGTGGTATGGCTCTGATAAACTGAACCAACAGGTTTCTGTCGAACATACCATCGGCCCCAACAAACGCCTGCTCGCGAAGAAGAACCTGTGATATGTTTGACCCTTGACTGAGGTCGAAGAGCTCCTCCTCCCCTACTACAAACCCGGCATCTTTTATGGCCGGAATGAGTACGTTATCGCTTAGCAAATCTTGCCACGCACTCTGATTGATCATCTCTGAGCCCTTTTCGTCCAGAGCAGATGTTCCGGTTATCAATTGGTTAACACGGGTAAAGTAATCAACCCTTTTTTGAAAATCTTGATAAGAGATTGCCTTACCATTCATCTCACCAACATCGTATTTCGATGAGAATACAGATACGGCCGATTGTAATGTGTCTGCGTCTACTATAAATGAAACAAGTGCTATACCAATGATAACTGTGATAAAGACACCCATTTTTACGCGGATCTTCTCGAGAACTGCCATTTGATTGTTATTTTAATTTGTTTATTTTCTTGTAAGGCGCGAAGATAGTAATTTTTTATTTATGATTTTACTATTGCTCAACAATTCTCAATGCTACTGTTTCAAGCCTGTTTGAGCTGGTTTTTAGAATTGTGAACTCAAAGTTGCGATAGGTTAAAATCTCTCCCTCTGCCGGAATGTTTTCATTGAACCAGGTTATTAATCCACCTAAGGTCTCATAGTCTTCATTGTCGGGTAATTCCAGGCTGTACTCTCTATTGAGGTACTTTATCTCCAATCTGGCAGAAAAGATAAACTCGGTATCTGATAGCTTCTTTTCTATAAGATCTTCTTTATCAAGCTCATCAGAAATTTCTCCGAAAATCTCTTCTATAAGATCTTCAAGAGATACAATTCCTGCTGTTCCCCCATATTCATCATTCACAACAGCAAGGGATCTCTTGTTTTTAATAAGACTCGCCAGTAGTTCCCTCGCACCCATATCTTCAGGAACAAAATCTATTGCCCTTATTATCTCTCCAATATCCCTATTTCCAGAAAATAGATCTTTTGAGTGCACATAACCTGTTATCTTATCTATGCTACCATTAAAAACAATCAATCTTGAGTATTTCGACTCCATAAAACGATTGAGCAGCTCCTCTTTAGATGAGTTTTGTTCAATTGCACATATCTCTGTTCTGGGAATCATACACTCCCTCACCTTAACTTCGGAGAAGTCGAGCGCATTTTGAATGATCTCCATCTCTATAGACTCCTCACTCTCTTCTTTTGATTGCTCAACTGTTTTCCCTGCAAAAGGTGAGAAGACAATAAACGCCCCCTTGGCCAGATATATGAAATTTTCCAGTATAAAATCGGCATTTGTATTTGAAGCAATAATAGGGAGTATCTTTGCAAGAATTAAAGCAGATGGTAATGCAACCAACATTGCTGTTAAAAGGTTCTCCTTTAAGGCCAAAAATAGAGAGGCACCAAATAACACCAAAAAGAGATCCGATGCTGTTTTCAATGAAAACTGGAGCTCACGCTCCTTAAGAAGAAGCTCCTCTAAAATAATTGCGAACCGCCTCTCCTGTCTCTTCTCTACTTCAAACTTTAGTCTGCTAAAATTTTTCAACGACCCACCCAAGGCATACATGAGGGAGCTTAGTATTATTGAAAGTATGGCAATAATTATATATAACATAACTATCTAACCCTTTTTATTATGGGTCCAATAAAGTTAACGGTATCTACGTAGGCAATCTCAGTTGAGTCTCTATTCACTATTGCATAACTGTCGAACGGCTGTTTTATTACCGCATTCCTGGCCATCTCGTCTGACTCCATTCCATAACCCTGCATAAAAAGATCTGGTGTAGTAAGCTTTACCCAGGTATGTGTGTAGATTCTTTTGTTGAGTTTATTCCAATAGAGAGTATCTGTCTCCATCTTCTCCCCTTTTATATAGTTGTTAATTACTACATTTCCGTGGGCCTCCCAAATCTCCTCTGCCTCTTTTATAACGTGTTTGGCATAATCGGCTACAATCAGTGTCTCCAATACACCCTCGGGGGTGAACCCTCTCATTTTTACTCCTTGAGGAAACACATCGTAGGGAATCTCTACCTCTGTATATCTCTCCATTAAAGGGGCCTCAACAATAAAGGAGGCAATACCTTTTGAAAATTGAACAACTCTCATGTTTTCAATTTTCTGAGTGGGCATACCCTCCATTGCCTGCATGTCCGATCTTGGAATATCCTCTTTGCATGACAAAAGAATAGTAGCAATCACAAATGTGACTGCTACCATATTTTGAATTACCTTTTGTCCGGCAATTTTCATAAGCTTTATTTTCTGGTTCTTACAGTAGTGCTCTCCCTCATTCCTCCACAACTTACAGTATAAGAGGCACCATCAATTATATCGTACATAAAGGCCTCTTCCTGAGCTGGAAAATACTGACTGTACGAAGATATATATCTGTTTGCCTCCTCTGCAAGTGAAGGGTCGGCATTTCTTGCTCTTATGAGATAGTCAACTGCAACCCAATATTTTGCTCTGGTTTCAACATCATTTCCCGTGCATCTGAGTGAACCCCAAACAAGCCCGATAATGAGGTTTGCTCTTCCCGAGACTGCTGAGCTCTTTTGCATGGCCAATCTTGCATACTCGGCAGCTTTAAGAATATTCTCCATCTTCTGCATGTAGTAGTTTGAGAGCTCTATCAACATACTTGCATCCTGCTCGTCTGTAGATTGATCGCTCTCAATTGCCTCTAGAAGCAATTTAATAGCATTTGCATGGTCGTTATTTGCCGCGTGAAGCTTGTATAGATAGTAAGCCGATTGGAAAGATGGTTCCAAAGAGTGAAGGGCCTGAACTGACTTAAGGAATAGCTCTTCGCTGGTACACTCTCCGTCGCTGAGTAATTTAACTATTGTAGATATAAGGGCCTTATCCGTTGGATTCGCATTAAATCTTGGAGTGAAAAGGTCTACAATGTTTTTGCAGCTTGCTACTCCGCTAACGGCAAAAAGATTATCTATATCTTTTTTTGCCTGCTCTGCATCGGGTTTCTTTGCAGCTATCAGACCATCGATAATTGGAGTAAGTTTTGAGTATGTTTCAAGAACTTTTTCTGCATCGAGCTTCTCTTTTGCGAACATTTTTGTAGTTCTATCCATGGCAATCACAAGAATTCCCGGCTCAACTGCCAATCCTGATACCTCAATTGCGTTGTTAACTGCCTCCATTACCTTCTCGTCATTGTCTCCCATGTATTCCAAAACATCGTATACCTTGAAAGTAGCAGCAGATGCGGCATGTGTAGGGAAGTGCTGCACTCTAAGGTCGAACATCATAAATAGTGAGTCTATGAGTGCATTTTTAACATTAGGATTCGTTTTGTTTTTTTCTATAAAATACTTGAATATCTTCTGGCCGTCTACATAGATCCCTTGTCTAATTCCCGGAGGGCAATATTTGAATGCATCTCTCCATAGCGGCGCAGCCTCGGCATAATTCCCCTGCTTCATATAATCATTATAGAATGATACACTTCTCTGACACTCAGGACTGGCGCTTGCAAGTCCCTGGGAGTATCCCGAGAGAGCTATGAAGGAGAAGAGTGTGATTGAAAATAATATGCGCACTGTTTTCATAACGTTAATTATATAATTACTTAAATTTAATTGTATCTGTATTTAACAAACCAAATGTCGTACAGCGATATGCTTATGTTAAACATAATATATCTCTCCCTCACAAGGTTGTTTTGCAGAGAACCTCTCTGACCCATATCTACCGACAAACCCAGTCCGTTATAGAACCTAAGAACAGGAAGCGTTGCTCCAAGCGTAATTCCCATGGCATCTATCTGCTTTCCTGCAACTTTCATGTATGTGTTCTCATAATAGAGCCCTCCTCTGTATGTTACTCTTTTTGAATAGTATCTAATATCGTATCTGTTAGGTATATATTCAAAGCCGGCTTTGAATGAGTTGGTCACTGCCGGTTGAAAACTTATACCGGTAGTTGCTCCAAATTTTACCCCACTCCAATCTTGTCTTGTGTAGTCTGCACCAATAAGCCACTTATCTCTTTTTCTTACAGAGAATCCCACTGCAAACTCCGAAGGTATCTCCATTGAGGTTCCGTCTGCAACTTGATGCAAAATAGTATCTCTATTACCGCTAATACTTGTTGCGTAAGCGTAGCGAGTAAGATCTCCCGAGAGCTTAGATCCAATCAGCCACGTTGCTCCTGCAGTAACAGAGTACTCCTTGTTAAGCTCTTTTTTGTACTGAGCGCCAAACTTACCCGAAAATGAACTCACAACATAGTCCATTCCGGTATTAATGAACCTGTAGCTGGTGTTCGTGTTAAATATAACATCGGACTTTCTGTCTATTGTTCCAAAGTAGTAGATTCCCTCGGCTCCCAATGAGAGGTTCTTTCCAATCATAAACGAAGCACTTAAAAACGATTTATTTACACCTCCTGTACCGTATCTTTGATAGCTGATGTCTCCAACTTCGTCTATAATTACGGGATCTTTCTCCTTCTCTTCAAATTTATAGCCCACGCTGCTGAATGGAACCACCCCGATTGCAAAAGCCGATTTTTTATATAGAGGAAAGGTCATTACCATATGGTGCATATTAAATACATTGTATGCCGATGATGCTCCGTTGCTCTTACTGTAAATGTTCTTTTGGTCTAATCCAAAATCGAGCATAAAGGCAAGAGTGTCTCTCTCTGTGAGTGCTGCCGGATTTATAAAATTGATAAGGCGATTGTCTCTCAGTCCAACCCCTATTCCTCCCATTGCTTTGTTGAATGCAGTACCGGCACGGTTGAGATCTCCTACTCCAAACACAGAGTAAGGGGTGAATGTTCCCAATGCATCTGTATTCTGACCAAAGGCAAGAGAGCCTGTAAGAAACAGGGTGGCAACTATGGCCACAAATTTTTTTCTATTCCGGTTTTGCATAATCTTCTGCTACACGGGCCAAACCCATCAATACTAAATTGTAAACTACAAATATCGAATTTTTCAATTTTTCTGCAAAATAAATCGCATCACCTCCCGTAAATAGGTAAATATGGTTGGGATACTTCTTTATATAGCCTTCAACTTCAAAAATCAGACCTAAAACAACACCTGCACCAATTGCCTCCTCTGTGGTTGTTCCAATCTCCGCAATCTCCCGTGGATTATCCAAAAGTGGAAGGAGGTGTGTATAGTCTTTAAGTGCTCTGAATCTGCTTCTTAACCCAAGCGATATATTCCCTCCGGTAAACTCACCGCCGCTGGATATAAAGTCTATAGTAAGAGCTGTTCCAAAATCGAAAATCATTATATCCTTTCCCGGAAAAAGGTGAGCTGCCGCAACTGCTGCCAGTATCCTGTCTGCCCCAAGCGTGTTTTTACTTTTGTAACTATTCTTAATTGGAAACCTGGTGTTGCTGTCTATTACAATAACTCTTTTACAATGCTTCTCCAGCGGAGAAAAAAAGTCCCGAGGAAATTTTCTTACAGAGGAGATTGCAATCACCTCCGGAGAGCACATAATAGCATTATCGGAGATGAATTGGTAAATATCATCGCCCGAATACCTTATTATTTCATCAAGAGTACTCCCCCTGGCAACAGAAAGTTTTACAGAAGTGTTGCCTATATCTACAATTAAATTTGTCACGGATTGCAAAGGTAAAAATTACAGCTTCATATCCAAAAATATGTTATATGCCTGTTCAACGCTTGTTACTTTATCTACGGTTATGTATAGTTTCTCTTTCTGCTCCTTTATTCTGAATAGTCTCTGTTTACTCTGAATATATGAGAGTATTGCAGAAAATTTCTTAGAGCTGTAGTAGACCGACATCTGATTGCTGACAAAATATGCCAACATAATACCGTTTTTAAGTATAATCTTTTCAAAACCCAACTCAATTGCCAACCATCTTAATCTAACTATATATGTGAGCTGTATTGCCTCTTGGGGCATTGCTCCAAAGCGGTCTTCCATGCTCTCTATGAATGTTGTAAGCTCTTCGGGACTTTTCAAAGCATCGAGCTCTTTATACAATCTTATCTTCTCTGCGGTTAATGATACATAACTGTCGGGTATGAGTATCTCTAGATCTGTATCAATTGTGCAATCGGTAATATAGGGGGCATCGCTGTATACAGAGTCGCTCATCTGCTCCTCTCTTATCTCGGCAAATGCTTCGGCCAGAATTTTTTGGTATGTTTCAAATCCCATATCTGCCACAAATCCGCTCTGCTCGGCACCAAGAAGGTTTCCGGCGCCTCTGATATCTAAGTCTTGCATTGCTATATTGAACCCGCTTCCCAACTCAGAGAATGTCTCTATGGCTCTTATTCTTCTTCTTGCCTCATCTGTGAGAGAGAGCATAGATGGAACAATAAGATAACAAAATGCTTTTATATTAGAGCGCCCTACCCTGCCCCTTAGCTGATGCAAATCGCTGAGTCCAAAGTTCTGTGCCTGGTTAATAATAATTGTATTTGCATTTGGAATATCTATCCCGTTTTCAACTATAGTAGTGCTGATCATAACATCGTAGTCTCCCATCATAAAATCGAGCACTGTCTTCTCTAAAGTAGCGGGATCCATTTGACCGTGCCCTACACAGGTTTTAACATTTGGGCACAATCTTCTTACAATATCCTCTACGGATTTGATGTCTTCTACTCTGTTATGGATAAAGAAAACCTGCCCCCCTCTCTCGGTCTCGTAGTTAATTGCATCTTTTATAATCTCTTCATTAAAATCTATCACCTCTGTCTGAATAGGGAGTCTGTTTGGAGGTGGTGTATTTATTATAGAAAGGTCTCTTGCTCCCAGCAGAGAAAATTGAAGGGTTCTCGGGATTGGTGTTGCTGTAAGGGTGAGAGTATCTACATTCATTTTTAATTGCCTGAGTCTCTCCTTTGCTGCAACTCCGAATTTCTGCTCTTCGTCTATAATAAGCAGTCCCAAATCTTTGAATACTATCTCTTTATTTAAAAGCCGATGAGTGCCTATAATTATATCAATCGATCCCTTTTCCAGCTGTTGTGATATCTCCTTTATCTCCTTGGCGCTCTTTAAACGGCTTATGTATGAGATATTGCAGGGAAAGTCTTTAAGTCTTCCGGTGAATGTTTTAAAATGCTGCAGAGCCAGTAT
>CAYYAM010000023.1:17280-28096 GCA_964469965.1 uncultured Muribaculaceae bacterium
ATATAGTCGCCTATTTCAAAAGAGTTAAGTTCGTTAATGGTCAATCTTTCGCTCTTCTCAACTGTTCTTTGAGGCTTGACTCTATGGTGTCTCTCAAATATTTGGTGATCTGTGTAGAGACAGATTTTTGCATTGTGATCTACAAACCCCTCATGAAGAGCAAACGGCTCGGATTGGAATACTACATTATCAACCCCATCAATAGATGCAAATACCGATTTGATCCGCTCAATCTGATTGGGGTTATCGCTGAGTATAGATACATCGTAGCCGTTTATAACCTTCTCCGAGATATCTCTGGCCAGCAGTTCAAAGTTTTTATTGAATGTTGGCTGAGGAAGCGTGTTAAAGGTTATCCTCTCGGTTCCTCTATCTATTGATGAGACCGGGGCAAATAATATAGATTGGCAACTATCAATCGCCTTGTTTAAACCTTCCGAAGTAAGTATTGGATTTGTATCAGGATTGTGTTGCTCTATGAGCTTAACCTGCTCTTGGAAGTAGTCTTTATCTGTAATCCACAATGTTGGGTTCTCACAAAAGCTAAAAATACTCTCCAAATTTTCTGCTCTATTCCCCTCGTGAATGTCGGGATATATTTCAATATTTTCAAGCTCATCAAGAGAGCGTTGAGTGTCTATATCAAAAGATTTTATCTTCTCTACAGTGTCACCAAAAAAATCTAATCTCCAGGGCTTGTTGTCTGAAAATGAAAAAAGATCTATCAAACCTCCCCTTAAAGCATATTGGCCGGGTTCTGTAACAAAATCTACCCTCTCAAAAGAGTACTCTGCCAAGGTCTCTCTTATAAAATCGTGTGATAACATATCTCCCTTAGATATCCTAAGGATTGACTGCTTAATGCTCTTCTCATTTAGAACAAGTTCTGATACAGAGTGAGGGTAGGCAACCAAGATGATGCTCTGGTGTTTAAAACATCTGTCTTTAAAGCACTTTACGGCATCTATGGCAGCTGTCCTCTGAACAAGGTGAGACGAGTCTCTTTTAACACTCTTCAGTGAGTGGTTTTTTGATGAAGGAAAAAAGAAGACTCTCTCTTTATCTATAAGCTTATAGAGATCTCCTGTACAATTAACAGCATCTTCTCTATTGTTGAGCATTACTATGTGGATACCGCTCCCGGCAGATGCAGATATGGCAAATGCTTTTGCAGAGGAGTAGAGGCCCTCTATAAGAACTCTCTTTTCTACTCCCTGTTTACACCATGAAACTAATTGTCTGGCAGGCTCTTGCCTTAGAAATTTATGTTCAGAAACCGTATTACCCATTTCGAGGGTGCAAATATAGTTTATTAACTATTCAGTGTTGATAATTATTGATAAATATTTTTTTAAAAATTCAATATTTTAATATATATAAACACTGCCAATATATCCAAATTTTTCAACCCCATTTTATGCTAAAGATATCTAACTTTTATCAACACTATTAGTTTGTTTAAATCAATCCTTGTGACATTATTAACATGTGTTGAAAACACCTCTATTATTAATCTTATATACTTGCATTACATATATTTATGCCCGAAGTAAGTTGTTAATAAACTGGTTACATTATGTTGAAAACTCTATTTTTATGTTAATATATTTACTTATCAACATATCAACATCCTATCATCAAAACAAAAATATATATATAAAAATAGAATATATTTGTAATATTAATAATTGTTGATTTTATATGGCCAGCTTCGATCCAAGATACGAAAAAAATAATAAGGATAAAGATTTTGAAGGTCAGATAAGGCCTAGAGATTTTAATCAGTTCTCGGGTCAGGATAAGATAATTGATAATCTTAAGATTTTTGTAAAAGCTGCCATAATGAGAGGAGAAGCTCTTGATCATGTCCTCCTACATGGCCCTCCCGGTCTTGGAAAAACTACGCTTGCTCATATTATAGCAAATGAGTTGGGTGTAGATTTGAAAATTACCTCCGGTCCGGTTCTGGATAAGCCCGGAGATCTTGCAGGGTTACTAACAGGCCTGGAAAAGGGAGATGTGCTGTTTATTGATGAGATACACAGACTCTCTCCTATTGTAGAGGAGTATCTTTATAGCGCAATGGAAGATTTTACTATAGATATTATGATAGATAAGGGTCCAGGTGCAAGATCGGTACAAATCACACTTAATCCATTTACTCTTGTAGGAGCCACTACCAGAAGCGGGTTGTTAACATCTCCATTAAGAGCAAGATTTGGTATACAATCTCATCTGGAGTACTACGATGCTCAAACTTTACTTGGTATTATTAAAAGGAGCGCATCTATTCTTAATATACCAATTGAAGATATTGCTGCACTGGAGATTGCCAGAAGAAGCAGAGGGACGCCCAGGATTGCAAACTCTCTTCTTAGAAGAGTAAGAGATTTTGCTCAGGTTAAGGGAGATGGTGTTATTGACAACAGTATTACCCTTTTTGCCCTTGATGCTCTAAACATAGACAAACGAGGTTTAGACTCTATGGATAATAAGATACTATCTACAATAATTCACAAATTTAAAGGCGGACCTGTAGGTGTTGCTACTATAGCAACAGCTGTAAGTGAAGATACTGGAACCATAGAGGAGGTTTACGAACCTTTTCTCATTAAAGAGGGATTCATACAGAGAACACCTAGAGGTAGAGAGGTTACAGAATTGGCTTACAAACATTTGGGTGTTACTAAAGAGTTTGATGGAAAATTTACACTTTTTGATAAATAAATCTAAGAAATATGAGAAATACAAATTTTTTCTTCTTTATTATTACATTGTTAATATTCTCTTATACAGAGTCTTATGCGTGTACTTCTGCAATATTTACCGGAAAGGTTACGGCAGATGGCAGGCCTGTACTATGGAAACACAGAGATACCGGAGAGGATAATAATAGAGTAGAGTTTTTTAAAGGAGAGAGGTATAACTTTATAGGGTTGGTTAATAGTCCAGACAAAGGCGGAGTAGTTTGGATAGGAACGAATGATGCAGGTTTTTCAATAATGAACACAGCATCTTACAACCTTAAAGACGACGATGTAAAAGAGATGGACCAAGAGGGTGCTTTAATGTTTAAAGCTTTGGGGGTTTGTAAAACACTGGAAGATTTTGAGAACTTTCTTAACAACCTTCCAAGACCCATGAGAGTAGAGGCAAATTTTGGTGTGATAGATGCTTTTGGTGGAGCAGCTTACTACGAAACAAATAACACAAAGTTTGTTAAACTAGATGCAAATGATCCAAAAATTGCACCTCAAGGATATTTGATTTATACAAATTTCTCATATACCGGCCGCTTTAATGAAGGGATGGGTTACATCAGACACCAAACAGCATCTGAGATTACAGCACGTTATGCTCCGGAGAGAGGTATAACACCGCAGTGGATTTTTAATAAACTTTCAAGATCATTTTACCACTCTCTTATGAGGCACGATCTTACTGCTCCTCAGGACTCTCCTGAAAAAAATTCGGGATGGGTTGTAGATCAAGATTATATTCCAAGAAAATCTTCAACTGCATCTGTTGCAATTCAAGGGGTTAAGAACGGAGAAAATCCAGAGATGACAATAATGTGGACCATTCTGGGGTATCCTCCTGCAGGTGTTGCAATGCCGCTATGGGTTAAAGCCGGTGAAAATCAACCATCATCTATGATTAAATCGGCCTCTGGCAATAATGCTCTTGCGTGCGATAAAGCATTGGAACTAAAGTATAAAACCTTCTCAATAAAGAGAGGCAATGGTCAGAAGTACATGAATTTTAATCTAATTTTCAATAGTAAAAAGAGTGGATACATGCAGGAGCTATCATCAACGGAGAACTATATCGAGAGTCTGTTCAGAGAACCTATTGAGAGATGGAGAAGAGAGGGGCTTAAATTAAATGAACTTTTACGATACTATACCGATGCCGATGAAGCTCTTACCGGCTCTTACCGATCTCTCACCGCTCTTTAGAGAGTAGCTTCCAAATCTCAGAAGAGGTAAGGACAATACCAATAATTGCCGAGCTTATCATTGAATCTGTAAAAAGAATGATAAGCTCTTTTGGTATATCAACGTCTGTAACAAGTGGCTTTAAACCTCCCCATCTTATAGTTGATTTGAATAGATAAAAGATAATTTTATATAAAGAGATGGCAGCAAAAAAGCCAATTATTGGCTTGACAATGCTGCCTTTGTGCTTCTTGTTCTGTTCTTTGGTTAGGTATATAATGGGCAGAATAGAGATTAAACCCTCAATAATAATTGCGGTAAAAGGGTATAGGGTTTGAATGAAATCTATACGTGAAGATAGAGCAAAAGAGGGTATTTTAATCACGGCAGCTATAAGGGCTGTTGCCGGAATGTGCCACCAAACACCACTCTTTTTATACGCACCCCACATACACAATATCCCTACCGGAAAAAGAACTGCACCGGCAATCGAATCTTTTATGATATGAAGCAAAGTTCCGGGAAAGAGCTCAAAAAGACCCCATATTATCCCATACCAAATATTCATCTATTCAATTTTTAAATCTTGCAACGAGAGAATGTGTCCATCATTAGGTTCAGTAGCAATAATCCTTACACTTTTAACACTATTTTTAGGATATATAACAGTTTTGCCTCTATAAAAATCCTCGGCTCTAATATAGTTTATACCATCGTAGCTGTACTCTGCATATCCGTCTGTTACTCCATAGAAAGATATATCGGGAATACCTGTCTCTATGGTAATTCTATAAGCTTTAACCGGCTCATCGAATATATATGTAATGTAATCCCCCGATTTAATTTTACCTGCACTTCTGAAGTAGGTAGAGAATTTATAATCGGTAAGGTTGCTTAATGGGAATTTTTTATTCTCTTCTATAGAGGTCTCTATTGTTGTTTTTGGAGTGAGGAATGTGTAAGGTGCATTTTTAGGTGCTGTGGTTACACTTTTTAACTCATCTTTATAGAATGTAGCAAATCTGAATTGCTGAGGTTTATCTGTGATTATCTCGCCTTTATAAACAGGAGAGTATATTGTGGGTTCACTCTCGTCTGTTGTATACCTAACAACTGCCCAAGGGTAAGGAAGAGTAGCTTTTACAGCGCCGTCTTGGTAATCTACATCGGGAGGAGGAACCCTAAAAGCTATTCCCATATGGTACATCCTTTCAAAGTGGAGAGAAACAACTCTGTTGTAAAAACATTCCCAACTTTTGTTCTCAACGTTTGTCCACCCTACCTCTGCAATGGCTGCCAGTCTTGGATAGGTTTGATACTCCATAAAACGTGGAGGCCAACCCAAAAGCTCTGTCCAGAGAGCAGCTTGCACTCCAACTATAAGATTGGCTTCCTGTGGGTTGAGATTTGCTGTACCTATTGGATCTAACGAGTAGGCCTTTTCCAAAGTAACAATGCCGGCCCAATTATGGCCCCTCTCAGCAGGAGACTGTTTCATATCGAAGTAGCAAAACTCTCCCGGCATCATTATGGTTGGTTGTCCTTTTTTTACCGACTCAATGCCTTTAGCAACACTTCTCCATGCATAAACTCTTGTATTTTTATTAAGATCACCCCCATCTAAAATCTCATCCCAACCAGACATATGTTTTCCCTGCCTCTCTATTATCTTCTCCATCCTTCTAACAAAATAATTAAGAAGCTGTTCGGGTTTTTCCATCCCCTCTCTCTTCATAAGAGAGTTGCAATGTGCACAATTTGTCCAGGCATCGTAGTTAACCTCATCTCCTCCAATATGAATATTTTGCGATGGGAACAGCACAACAAGCTCTTTTATTATATCTTCCAGAACCTTAAAATTTGCCTCTTTACCTATACACCAAACATTGTTTTTCTCTCCTTGCACACTTAATCCTCCATCTTTGCCATCGCATCCGATATGTGGATATGAGGCAATTACTGCCCTACTGTGCCCTGGAAGGTCTATCTCGGGAATTATCTCGATATGTCTTTGGGCTGCATAATTAACTATCTCCTTAATCTGCTCCTGGGTATAAAAACCTCCATATCTTTGATTGCCCGAACCGAAGGCAGCACTTAAAACCTCTCCCGGTCCCCGCCATGCTCCCAAAGAGGTCAATTTTGGATACTTTTTAATTTCAATCCTCCATCCGTTATCATCTGTAAGGTGCCAGTGAAATTTGTTAATTTTATGATGAGACATCCAGTCGATGTATTTCTTAACTGTTTCGGCATCGAAGAAGGTTCTTGAAACGTCTAGCATCATACCCCTGTAACCGAATCTTGGGCTGTCTTCAATTGTAATCGATTTTAGTTCCCACTTTTCATTACCACTTACTCTTCCAGAGTAAACAGAGGGTGGAAGCATCTGTAGAATAGTTTGAATTCCATAAAAAATACCGGCTTCGTGCGACGCTTTTATGGACACTCCGTTCAAATCAATATCCAAGAGATATCCCTCTTCAGGAATTTGCGACTCTTTAACTATTTCAAAAGAGATGTAGTTAGATTTTGGTTTGTTCTTTTGATAAGGCAAAGAGTATCCCGTAGCTTTTTTTAATATTTGAGAGAGGTACAAAACATTTGACGAACTCTTCTCGTTAGAATAGAGTGTTGTATTGTTATCAATAACAAAGCTCCCCTCCCCTACGCTTAATTTTTGAGGTTTAGGTATTATGCTAACTTGCGCCGAAAGAGAAAAAGATAAAAGTGCAGTAGCCAAAAGAGTTGAAATTTTCCTGGTCATTGTATTAATCTTATTGTACACAAGCGTAAAGATACAAAAAATGGTAAACGCCCAGATATAATTGCGAATCTTACTTTAAATATGTAATTTTGCGGACTTTAAAATTGGTATAAAAAATGTCCGAAAAACTTAATTCTAAGATTCCTGAGGGGCCATTGTCAGAAAAGTGGACAAGGCATAAGGCTCAGATTCGAGTGGTAAGCCCGGCTAATAAAAGAAAGCTTGAGGTAATTGTTGTTGGAACCGGCTTGGGAGGAGCATCAGCTGCTGCTGCTTTAGGTGAGTTAGGCTACAATGTAAAGGTATTTTGCATCAGCGACTCCCCTAGAAGGGCGCACTCTATTGCTGCTCAGGGCGGAATTAATGCTGCTAAAAACTATCCAAACGATAACGATTCGGTTTACAGACTTTTCTATGACACCATAAAAGGTGGTGACTACAGAAGCAGAGAGGGAAATGTGTATAGACTTGCCGAAGTTAGTAATCTGATTATTGATCAATGTGTTGCTCAAGGAGTTCCTTTTGCGAGAGAGTATGGCGGACTATTAGATAACAGATCTTTTGGGGGGTCGCAAGTAAGCAGAACCTTCTATGCCAGAGGCCAAACCGGTCAACAGCTTCTTCTTGGTGCCTATGCTGCTCTTAACAGGCAGATACATCTGGGAAATGTTAAGTCTTATAACAGAAGGGAGATGCTTGATTTGGTTTTGATAGATGGAGAGGCGAAGGGGATAATTGTTAGAAATCTAGTTACCGGAGAGATAGAGCGTTATGGCGCTCACGCTGTTGTGATAGCCACCGGGGGATACGGAAATGTGTTTTTCCTATCTACCAATGCAATGAACAGTAATGGCTCATCGGCATGGCAGTGTTATAAGAAGGGTGCAATTTTTGGGAATCCATCTTTTGCACAGATACACCCAACATGTATTCCGGTGCATGGAGAGCAGCAATCAAAACTAACTCTTATGAGTGAGTCGTTAAGAAATGACGGAAGAATTTGGGTACCTAAAAAGAAAGAAGACGTAGAGAAGCTAAGAGAGAAGAAGATAAAAGCATCACAGATTCCGGAAGATGATAGAGACTATTATCTCGAGAGAAGGTATCCAGCATTTGGAAACCTGGTACCAAGAGATGTGGCATCGAGAGCAGCAAAGGAGAGATGCGATGCTGGTTTTGGAGTGAACGAAACCGGTCTGGCTGTATTCTTAGACTTTAAATCTGCTATTGAAAGACTTGGTAAGAAGGTTATTGAGGAGAGATACGGTAATCTTTTCCAGATGTATGAGAAGATAACAGATGTAAATCCTTACGAAGAGCCAATGATGATTTACCCTGCTATTCACTATACAATGGGTGGAATTTGGGTTGATTATAACCTAGAGACAACAGTACCGGGATTATTTGCAATAGGGGAGGCAAACTTCAGCGACCACGGAGGTAATAGATTAGGTGCATCTGCACTTATGCAAGGTCTTGCCGACGGGTATTTCATTTTGCCTTATACAATCGGAGATTTTCTTGCAGGCAAAATACAGGTAAAGAAAACCGACACAAATCATCCGGCTTTTGTTGAGGCAGAGAGTAATATAAAAGAGAAGATAGAGAAACTGCTTTCTGTAAAAGGAAATCAACCTGTTGATTATTTCCACAAAAAGCTTGGTCATATTATGTGGGACTATGTAGGGATGGCCAGAAATGAGAAAGGTCTCGAAAAGGCAATTGAAGAGATTAAACAGCTAAGAGAAGATTTCTGGAAGCAGGTGTTTGTGCCCGGAGTAAATGGAGAGCTTAATCAGGAGTTGGAAAAGGCGCTAAGACTTGCAGATTTTCTTGAAATGGGAGAGCTGATGGCAAGAGACGCACTGGTAAGAATGGAGTCATGCGGAGGCCACTTTAGAGAGGAGATGCAGACAGAAGATGGAGAGACTAAACGTGACGACGAAAACTTCATGTATGTGAGCTGCTGGGAGTTCAAAGGAGACAACCGGGAGCCCGAGCTTCATAAAGAGAAACTTGAGTATGAGTTTGTGAAGATAGCTACAAGAAATTACAAAGAATAAGTATTTAACAGATATGGACTTTACATTAAAAGTTTGGCGTCAGAAAAACGCAAAAGATAAAGGATATTTCGGGACATACAAGGTAAAGGATATCTCTCCTGATACATCTTTTCTTGAAATGATGGATATCCTAAACGATCAACTTATACGTGAAGGAGCAGACCCTGTTGCGGTAAATAAAGGGTGTAAAGGCGATGGACCGGTTGCATTCGACCACGATTGCAGAGAGGGAATTTGTGGAATGTGCTCCCTTTATATAAATGGAAGAGCACACGGACCCGATGATGAAATTACAACTTGTCAGCTTCACATGAGAAAATTCACCAATGGTGAAACCATAACTATCGAACCTTGGAGATCTGCAGGTATGCCCGTAATTAAAGATCTTATTGTAGATAGAAACGCACTGGACAAAATACTTCAGGCAGGTGGGTATGTATCTGTGAATACCGGAGGTGTGCCCGACGCAAATGCTATACCAATTCCAAGAGATGATGCAGAGGAGAGTATGGATGCGGCTGCATGTGTAGGATGTGGTGCTTGTATAGCAACTTGTAAAAATGGTTCTGCAATGTTGTTTGTTTCAGCAAGAGTAAGTTCTTTGGCCCTTTTACCACAGGGCAAAATTGAGGCAGCCAGAAGAGTTAAAGCTATGGTTGCTAAGATGGATGAACTAGGTTTTGGTGCATGTACAAACACAAGAGCGTGTGAGATGGAGTGTCCTAAAAGCATATCGGTTACACATATAGCAAGGATGAACAGAGAGTTCTTAAAAGCTAAAATAAAAGACTAAGCTCTTTTTTAAACAATAAGAGGCTAGCCATAAAGTAATTGGTTAGCCTCTTTTTATTTTATTATTTTGTTAGTTTATTCGTTTATACGATCCCACACCATGAAACGTCTCAATCAATCTATCGAATGTCTCAGGAGTGTCGTCGTTAACTGTTAAAAATCGCCTTAAAATTGTCATCAAATAATCTCTGTCGTAATACAACTCCAATCGTAAGTTATCCGATGCTCCGTTCAGCCCACCTGCAAAGAGGGCGTTTTGAATAGTAAAATATGCATTATCATGTAGATATGTTCCTGTAACGGGAAGAGGAACATCGTTATAATAGAATTCAGACACGTTGGGAGCTTTAAAGACAATTCGTTGAGGTTTCATAAGTTCTCTTCTTATCTTTTGAATATTTTCTGCGAGAAACTTTATTGAATTTGGAAATTCATCGGCAACAACAGGACTATATACAATCCTTACAATTACAGCATTTGTATCCAGATCCCAAGTTCCATTAAGAACAATAGGTTCTATCTCTTTGTTACAGCTTACAATAGAAAATGAAGCTATAAGTACTGCAAGTACAGACAATAATTTGTGTACTTTTTTCATAAATTTTTTTTTAACTGTTAAACAATAAAATAGAAGCTCTGGTTAAGCAAGACAAAATTATACAAAATTACCTTGAATTCTATTAAATTTGTAAAAAATGGAATGTTATGGAATATTTCTCTACATGTAACGGAATACCTGTTCATCTATCCGACACAAAAAAGGGGGAGAAGTGTATTTTGTTTTTACATGGATACCTAGAGACTCTATATATTTGGGATGACTTTATTAAGCTTTTTCCTCCCGATTACAGAGTGGTGTGTATGGATATACCTGGGCACGGTCTTTCCGGTTCGGCCGAGATAAATACAATGCACTTTTGTGCAGATACAGCAATATCTTTGCTAAAGTCGTTAAGTATTAGGAGTTGTTCAATAGTAGGTCACTCAATGGGTGGCTATGTAGCAATTGAAGCTATTAAAAGAGAACCCTCACTTTTTAACTCCCTAATTATGCTTCACTCTACACCTTTTCCAGATAAAGAGGAGAAAAAAATAGAGAGAGAGAGGGAGATTTCTTTAATTATGCAAAACAAGTTGCAGACAATTCTCAGACTATCTATTCCCAAAATGTTTGCAAATGAGAACGTAAGTCGTTTTGAAGAGAAGATAAAAGAGATAACAGAAATAGCAGAGGTACACGATCCAGAGGGAATTAC
>CAYYAM010000023.1:28196-35718 GCA_964469965.1 uncultured Muribaculaceae bacterium
AGAAGATAAAAGAGATAACAGAAATAGCAGAGGTACACGATCCAGAGGGAATTACATCTTGTTTAAGAGGAATGATGTCTCGCGAAGATAATCTTCAAGCTATGACAAAAATAGCATTGCCATCGCTGTTTATATTCGGAAATGAGGATAACTATATACCCATTGAAGTAGCTAATATAATTGAACAGCAGATAGAGGCTGCAACAGTAAAAATTTTGGACAAATCGGGACACTGTGGATTTATTGAGCAGAGAGAGAAGACATTCGAAATAATTATTAATTTTTTGGAAAATTTATACAAATGAAAAAAGGTATCATAGCAATCATAACACTGTTTTCGATAAATTTTATGACAGATAACTTACAAGCACAAGGAAGACTGAGAGATTATGGAATAGATATAGGTTTATTTAAACCGGGAAAAAATAACTCTATAACAGATGTAAATGGGGTTAAAGTAGGCCATAAAACAATAATTGAAGGCAATGATATCAGAACAGGTGTAACAGCAATAATACCTCACGACGGAAATATTTTCAGAAAAAAGGTACCCGCAGCAATCTACATAGGTAATGGATTTGGAAAACTGGCAGGTTACACACAAGTTAAAGAGCTAGGTAATATTGAAACACCAATAATTCTTACAAATACTTTAAGTGTAGCTCCCTCATTAGAAGCTCTTATAACATATACTTTGTCATTTAAGGAGAATGAATCCATAGGGTCGGTAAATGGCGTTGTAGGCGAAACAAATGACGGAGGTCTTAATAATATTAGGGCTAGACGAGTAACTCCACAAGATGTGTTAGATGCCATAAACAGTGCCAAAGATGGTTTAGTAGAGGAGGGGAGTGTAGGTGCAGGTACAGGAACTATCTGTTTTGGCTATAAAGGTGGGATTGGCACATCATCTAGAGTTTTGCCACCATCTTTAGGAGGGTATACTGTTGGTGTAATTGTTCAATCAAATTATGGAGGGGTACTAGAGATAGCAGGAGCACCAGTTGGTGTTTTGCTGGATAAATTCGATTTTAAAAAGGATATAGCTTCGTACTCCGATGGATCTTGCATGATAGTTGTAATTACAGACGCTCCTGTGACATCCCGAAATTTAGAGAGAGTAGCAAAAAGAGCTATGCTAGGATTGGCTAAAACAGGCGGGATAGCATCTAATGGTAGTGGAGACTATGTTATAGCACTGTCTACAGCAAAATCTAATTTAATTGATGAGGGCACAGCTATTTACGCACCGCAAGAGTTGCATAATCACTCAATGTCGGCACTCTTTTTAGCCACAATAGAGGCAACAGAAGAGGCGCTTATAAACTCTCTTTTTAAAGCTACAAAAGTGACAGGATTCAACGGAAGAACCGTAGAACCGATACCCGTTGAGACGGTAGTTAAGATCATAAAAAGCAGAAGATAATTACTATCCGGCAAACAATTAAGTTACCAAAGAAAATTATCAAAAGGATATCTTCCCGCATGTATCTCAGCAACCATTTTATATAGATCATTTCTAAGTTTGTCTATATTGGTCTTGTTTTTGGCGGAGATGAATATGCAAGGAGAGTGCTCCTTGTTCATCCATGTGTTTTTTAACTCATCTAAACTGTAGTTTTCACGTTTTTTATGCGCAAAATCAAACTCATCCTGAGGAGTGTAGTTATATGCATCAATCTTATTAAAAACAAGAAAAACAGGTTTATCTTTAGCACCTATCTCAAGAAGTGTCTCTTTTACAACAGAGATATGCTCTTCAAAATTTGGGTGAGAAATATCTACAACATGCATAAGAATATCAGATTCTCTAACTTCATCTAAGGTACTTTTAAATGACTCTACAAGTTGATGTGGAAGCTTTCTTATAAACCCAACAGTATCGCTTAAAAGAAAAGGTACATTTTCTATAACAACTTTCCTGACTGTTGTATCTAAAGTTGCAAATAGCTTATTTTCGGCAAATACTTCACTTTTTGCCAAAAGATTCATTAAGGTGCTTTTGCCAACATTTGTGTATCCAACAAGAGATATCCTAACCAAAGATCCTCTATTACCTCTCTGAGACGCCATTTGCCGATCAATCTTTTTAAGATGATCTTTTAATCGGCTTATTTTATCAAGAATTATTCTTCTATCTGTCTCAATTTGACTCTCTCCGGGACCCCTCATTCCTATACCCCCTCTCTGCCTTTCAAGGTGTGTCCACATGCGGGTAAGTCTTGGTAATAGATATTGATATTGAGCTAGTTCTACCTGAGTTTTTGCATAGGCCGTTTTTGCTCTCTGTGCAAATATATCAAGTATAAGATTAGTTCTGTCAAGGATTCTGCATTCAAGCTCTCTCTCGATATTTCTTAACTGTGAAGGGGTTAGTTCATCGTCGAATATTACAAGTTTTATCTCATTCTCTGTGATATAATTCTTAATCTCTTCTAGTTTACCGCTACCTATATATGTTTTTGGATTGGGCCTATCAAGGTTCTGTATGAATATTTTCATAGAGGTTGCTCCTGCTGTCTCTGCAAGGAATTCAAGCTCACTAAGATTATCTTTAATCTTTAGCTCATCATCGTTAGGTCCTGCTACACCTACTAATACTGTTTTTTCCATCTATTTAATTAAAAAAGACTGCTTCTTACGGAGCAGCCTTTATAAGTGTTTTTAATAAAGCTCTTATCTTAACTGGAATATCACAGGGAATGTATAAACTACACGTACTGCTTTATTTCTTTGCCTTCCGGGAGTCCATTTAGGTGATGAGGATACAACTCTAACGGCCTCTTTGTCAAGAGAAGGGTCTACACCTCTTACTACTCTTACATCGCTAACACTACCATCTGTATTTACACGGAACTGTAGAATTACACGACCCTGTACGCTATTCTCTTTAGCAATTTCGGGATATACAAGTCTTTCGGCAACCCATCTTGTGAAGGTATTTTCATCTCCACCCATAAATTTAGGTTTTTCCTCTACCATTACAAAAGGAACCTCTTCCTCTTCAATGACTTCATCTTTTCTTGCCTGAACATACTCTTTAATCTCTACACCAAGCTTTTTATCGTCTTCTGTATTAATAATAAGATCTGTAGTAATCTTCATATTATCGTCAACGATAACAATCTCATCAGATACCATAGGGATTTTAGGCATTTCAGGAGGAGGAGGAGGGGTTTCATTTGTAATAGGAATCATCTCCTCTTCGATAATAACAGCGTTATTGTCTCCAAGACCCGAGAAATTTTTCTCATAAGTTTTGTATTCAAAGCCGCCTAAAACTAAAAGCAGTGTTATTATCAGTCCTATTTCTCTGAATAACAATTTTTTATTCTCGAGATTTGCCTTAGGTGTTTTTTTAACTTCCATAACCGTTCTTCTGTTCAGATTTAATTTGGAATGTAAATTTACAAACAAATAATTATTTACCAAATCTTAGTGTTAATAAACTTTAGTAAAATAATCCCAAATACTACAAACACAGCGTGTTAGAATTCTTTTAAAATTGTTTAAAACTTTGTGGAGCATATCGGAGTCGAACCGATGACCTCTTGCATGCCATGCAAGCGCTCTAGCCAACTGAGCTAATACCCCATTATTTTTGCAGCGCAAAGATGCAAAAATAATTTAATATCTAAATAATATTCATATCAAAAAGAACTTGGTTCGTAGATCTAACAGAGTCGGAGCTCTTTTTAAACAGCGTCTTCTCCTCTTCATTTAGATCAAACTCTATGATTTTTTCCCAACCATCTTTTCCAATAGTTACAGGAACACCAATACAGATATCGTTTTGTCCATACTCACCCTCTAAAGAGACGCAGCAGGCGTATGCTCTTTTTTCATCCAACACTATTGATTTTACAAGAACGGCAGCAGCAGCACCCGGTGCATACCATGCAGAAGTTCCAAGAAGTTTAGTTAAGGTTGCCCCACCTACCATTGTATCTGCAATAACTTTGCCAAGTTTTTCTTCCGATAAAAGTTGATTTACAGGAATACCTTTATAACTTGCAAAACGGGCAAGAGGAATCATTGTTGTATCACCATGACCACCAATAACCATACCTTCGATGTCGCTAGATGGAACATCCAGAGCAATGCTTAGATAATCTGTAAAACGACTTCCGTCTAATATTCCACCCATTCCTATTACTCTCTTTTTAGGTAGACCGCTCTTCTTTAATGTAAGATAAGTCATGGTATCCATTGGATTAGAGACAATTACAAGAACAGCATTAGGCGAGTATTTTAAAACATTTTCAAGAACATTACTTACAATGTTTGCATTGGTTCCGATAAGCTCCTCTCTTGTCATTCCCGGTTTTCTAGGAATACCCGAAGTAATTACAACTACATCGGAATTGGCTGTTGCCTCATAGTCGTTGGTAACTCCTTTAACTGTAGTAAAAAAACGGTATAGTTTAGCCGTTTGCATCATATCTTTTGCCTTACCTTCGGCAAGCCCCTCTTTAATATCTAAAAGAACGATCTCCGATGCAAATTGCATATTTGCAATAGCATTTGTACAAGTCGCGCCCACATTTCCCGCGCCGATTACTGTTACCTTCGACATAATCTAATGAGTTTTAGTTTACTTTTTATTTTGTAGTTTTGCAAAAAAATCAAAATGGATTCGATCGCACAATTCCGCACATATCGTGCCAAGATGAATAAAGTAATACTAGATTCAGACAATTTATTTTTTAAAAGATTTTTTAATCTAGATACCAGAACATATGAAGATGGTGCTCTTAGTGCTCAAGTGAAAGAGATGCTCGGATTGGTAGCATCACTTGTGTTAAGATGTGACGATTGCGTTAAATATCACATCGAAAAATGTTTTGAAATGGGAGTTACCAGAGAGCAAGCTTTTGAAATCTTTTCGGTTGCGAACCTTGTTGGTGGATCAATTGTTATTCCGCACACAAGACGAGCTATTGAATACTGGGATTTATTAGAGGGGTCAAAAGAAAAATGATATCATACATAGAAAACTATAAGGGGTTTAAAATAAAAAATAGAAAAAAATATTCTACCTGGATAAAACAGGTAATATTTTCGCATGGGTATAGTAATAAATCTATAGGTGACATCTCCATTGTATTTTGTACCGATGAATACCTGTTAAACATTAATATTGAGTTTTTAAAACATAATTATTACACAGATATTATTACTTTTGATTACTCAACAGAGAAATCTATTAGTGGAGATCTATTAATAAGTATCGACTCTGTTAAGAAAAATTCACAGCTCTACAATCAAAAATTTGAAGACGAACTGCACAGAGTTATTATTCATGGAATTCTACACCTCTTAAAATTCGATGATAAAAATGCGGAACAAAAGAGTATTATGAGACAACAGGAGGAGAGAGCACTTTTATTAAGAAGTTTCTGATATGAGTAGTAATTATGATATAATTGTTATAGGTGCAGGACATGCCGGTTGTGAGGCAGCCTATTCAGCAGCTAAGATTGGATCATCGGTGTTGCTACTCACAATGGACATGGGAAAAATTGCCCAGATGTCTTGCAACCCGGCTATGGGAGGAATTGCAAAAGGCCAAATAGTTCGTGAGATTGATGCACTAGGTGGATACACCGGATTGATCACAGATGCTTCTACAATTCAATTTAGAATGCTTAATAGGTCTAAGGGTCCAGCTATGTGGAGTCCCAGAGCACAATGTGATAGACAACATTTCTCTTTGAACTGGAGATTCTTATTAGAGAACACAAAAAATCTTAATATATGGCAAGATACTGTTACAGAGTTTATATTTTCCGGCGATAGGGTAGAGGGTGTGGTAACATCTATGGGAGCAAGGTTTAAATCCAGAGCAATCATATTAACTGCGGGAACCTTTTTAAACGGAAAGCTATTTATTGGACAAAACTCATCTGTAGGAGGAAGGATTGGAGAGTTACCCTCTTTACATTTATCGGAACAATTATTTTCACACGGTTTTGTTGTAGATAGGATGAAAACCGGAACTCCACCCAGAATTGATGTGAGATCGGTTGATTTAACGAATATGACAATTCAGAATGGAGACACAAATCCTCAGAAGTTCTCATTTTTGAACATACCATCACCTATTCAAGCGGGAATTAATCAACTGAATTGTTATACAGTTCATACTAATGAAGAGGTTCACCGTGCACTAAGAGAGGGCTTTGAATTCTCACCACTTTTCTCAGGAAAGATATCGGGAATAGGACCAAGATACTGTCCAAGTATTGAGGATAAATTAAGAACATTTGCCGATAAGAGTTCACATCAGCTATTTCTGGAACCAGAAGGTTGGAATACAAATGAGTATTACCTTCAAGGTTTTTCATCTTCACTCCCACTAGAGACACAATATAAAGCACTACGTTCTATTCCAGGGTTTGAAAGAGTTGTTATTTTCCGACCTGCTTATGCGGTAGAGTATGATTATTTTCCACCAACTCAACTACACCACACTTTAGAGACCAAGCTTGTAAAAAATCTCTATTTTGCAGGCCAAATAAATGGAACAACCGGATATGAAGAGGCAGGCGCTCAAGGTTTGATAGCAGGAATAAATGCACATTTGAATTTAAATGGCAAAGATCCTTTGATATTAAAAAGAGATCAAGCGTATATAGGTGTGCTGATAGATGATCTTGTCACTAAAGGTGTAGATGAGCCATATAGAATGTTTACCTCAAGAGCTGAGTATAGAATTTTACTCAGGCAAGACAATGCCGATTTAAGACTTACAGAAATAGGTTATAGAATTGGATTAGCAACAGAGGAGAGATATAGTCTTATGATTAATAAATACTCTAAGATTGATGCTCTGGTTAATTTTTTAAATACAGAATCATTAAGTGCACAAGATGCAAACATAGTGTTAGAGAAACGGCAATCATCACCAATAAATCAAAAGAAAAAATATTCAGACATCTTATCAAGACCCGAAATCTCTATAAGTGATTTAATACAGAATGTTCCACGAGAAACATTTTCGGCACAAGTTGCGCAATCACAGCACGTTACTCAGTTGCCATACCAGCACAATGCATCCACTACGTCTAACCTGTCACACGTTCTTTTAGAGAATGAGATCATGGAAGCAGCAGAAATTCGAATCAAGTATAAGGGCTATATTGAGAGAGAGAAGAGGATAGCTGATAAGATACTAAAGTTAGAAGATGTTAAGATACCGGAAGATTTTGATTACTCAAGACTAACTTCTATATCTACCGAGTCGAGACATAAGCTAAATAAGCACAAACCAAAAACTATATCTCAAGCCTCAAGAATTCCAGGAGTCTCTCCAGCCGATATTTCTGTTTTGTTGGTCTACTTTGGGAGGTAGAAAATGTTCCTCGTGGAACAATTACTCCATAGTAAGTGGAAGGTGGTAGTGTTTGATCTTATTGATTGTCTCCTGTTGAGGGGTTAGAATTTTTAGCAGAGCAGATTTTTTTGCCAATTTATTTGAGGAGTCAAGATTTTCAGGAGCATCAAACAAGATGCTCTCATA
>CAYYAM010000024.1:0-9099 GCA_964469965.1 uncultured Muribaculaceae bacterium
CCAAACTGTTCTGTAAATATTTTTTGGAGCTTGTAAAAAAATTATTACTTTTGCAGTCCCAAACGCGGAAATAGCTCAGTTGGTAGAGCATAACCTTGCCAAGGTTAGGGTCGCGAGTTCGAGTCTCGTTTTCCGCTCTCCAAAACCTCTCCGCAAAGGAGAGGTTTTTTTAAAAATTAGTATCTTTGAGATGCAGTCTAAAGGGCTCAGGTGGTGGAATAGGTAGACACGCAGGACTTAAAATCCTGTGGGCAGCAATGTCCGTACGGGTTCGATTCCCGTCCCGAGCACTTTTTTTTAATCTACCATTAATATTTAAACAGAACTTTTATGAATATAAACATTAAAGAGATCTTTAGTGCATTCATTGTAATGTTTGCTGTGATAGATATTCTGGGTTCGGTTCCCATAATCATAGGTATGAAAGAGAGGAAAAAGAGCTTCAGCCCCTTAAAGGCAGCGCTCATCTCCTTCTCTATATTAGTGGGCTTTCTCTTTGTAGGGCAGGCAATGTTGGGTCTGTTTGGAGTAGATATATCGTCGTTTGCGGTTGCAGGGGCGCTTGTTCTTCTGGTTCTTGCAATTGAGATGATCTTTGGGATACAGGTTTTTAAAGACGATGGCCCAACCGATTCGGCCACAATAGTGCCTATTGTCTTTCCTCTTATAGCCGGTGCCGCCTCCTTCACCACACTTCTCTCGCTTAGGGCAGAGTATGATATTGTAAATATTATAATTTCGCTCTTTATAAATATTGTTATTGTCTATCTTGTGTTGGCAAACATAGATTTTATCTCAAAAAAAATTGGGAAAGGCGGTATTTATGTTTTAAGAAAATTCTTTGGAATTATCCTTCTTGCCATAGCAGTAAAGCTCATAGTATCTAACCTCCATACACTGCTTAATTAGCACATTATTTGCTTACAGGTATTGCTTTTTAAATTTATTATCGTATATTTGCAGCCCGCAAATTTTGTGCGGTAATTATTAATTATTTAAAAAACACCAAATTAAAAACCAATGCCTGGATTAATTGGAAAGAAAGTCGGAATGACTTCTGTTTTTGGTGCCGATGGAAAAAATATTCCATGCACCGTTATTGAGGCTGGTCCGTGTGTTGTTACGCAAATTCGTACAGAAGAGAAAGATGGTTATGCCGCTGTACAAATTGCCTATGACGAAAAAAAAGAGAAACACACCAGCGGAGGCCAACTTGGCCACTTTAAAAAGGCAAACACCACACCTAAGAGAAAGATTGTCGAGTTTATCAATGACTACGGCAAAGATCTTCAATTAGGCGATACAATCACCGTTGCCGATGTCTTTGGAAAAGACGATCAGGAATGGGTAGATATTACAGGAATCTCCAAAGGTAAAGGATTCCAAGGTGTTGTGAAACGCCATGGATTTTCGGGAGTGGGAGGCCAGACACATGGTCAGCACAACCGACTCAGAGCTCCCGGTTCAATGGGTGCATCTTCTTGGCCTTCAAGAGTATTCAAAGGTAAAAGATTGGCCGGCCGAATGGGTGGCGACAAGGTGAAAATCCAGAACCTCAAAGTTCTGAAGGTTATTCCTGAGAATAATCTTCTTATTGTAAAGGGATCTGTTCCCGGTGCTAAGGGTTCATATGTAATTGTGGAGGAATAAGCGTCTATGGAATTATCAGTTTACAAAATAGATGGAACAGAGTCGGGAAAGAAGGTGACTCTGGATCCGGGCATCTTTGGCATAGAACCAAACGATCACGCCATCTACCTCGATGTTAAGCAGTATCTGGCAAATCAGCGTCAGGGAACTCACAAAACAAAAGAGAAGTGGGAAGTGGCTTACAGTACTAAGAAGGTGATTCGTCAAAAAGGATCGGGCGGAGCAAGACACGGAAGTATCAAAGCTAACATTTATGTGGGCGGAGGTAGAGTGTTTGGCCCAAGACCAAGAGATTACAGCTTTAAGCTAAATAAGAAGCTAAAGCAACTTGCACGTTTCTCTGCACTCTCATACAAAATGAGAGAGGAGTCGCTTAAAATAGTTGAAACCTTCTCTATGGAGGCACCAAAAACTAAAGAGTTCATGAAGATAATCGCTAACCTAAAGGTTAACGACAGAAAAATACTCTTTGTGCTTCCGGAGAATATGAATAATATTTATCTATCATCTCGCAACCTGCCAAACGTAAAGGTTATAAACGTTAATGAGATAAGCACTTACGACGTTGTAAACTCTACATCACTTATCCTAATGGACGGCGTGCAGGATATTCTGCAAGGACAGTATGGAAATAATTAAACCGTGGAACGATGGAAATTTTAATTAAGCCTATAGTAACAGAGAAGATGACGATTCAGGGCGAAAAGTTGAATCGTTACGGTTTTATGGTAGACCGCCAAGCAAACAAGATTGAAATTAAAAAGGCGGTTGAGGAGATGTACGGTGTTAAGGTGTTGGATGTAAATACCATTAACTACCACGGAAAACGCAAGAGCCGCTTTACCAAAGCGGGATTATTGTCAGGCCGCACAAATCACTTCAAAAAAGCGATTGTGACGTTGGCCGGAGAAGATAAGATAGATTTCTATAGTAATATTTAAGTCCATGGCAATACGCAAATTCAAACCGGTTACACCCGGTACAAGACATAAAGCAATTAGCGCATTTACTGAGATTACATGCTCTACACCGGAGAAGTCTCTTCTTCAGCCGCTTCGCAAGTCGGGAGGAAGAAACGCTCAGGGAAAGATGACTATGCGTTATATAGGAGGTGGTCATAAAAGGATGTATCGTGTAATTGACTTTCTAAGAGAGAAAGACCAGTACACTGCAACCGTAAAGACTATTGAGTACGATCCAAACAGAAGTGCACGTATTGCTCTGGTAGTTTACGCCGATGGCGAAAAACGCTACATTATTGCTCCTAACGGAATTAAAGTGGGCCAGGTTATAGCATCGGGCCCAGGAGTTGCTCCCGAGATAGGGAACACTCTGCCTCTTTCAGAGATCCCAATGGGAACACTAGTTCACAACATAGAGCTACGTCCCGGTCAAGGTGCCGCTATGGCAAGAAGTGCCGGTACATACGCTCAGCTTACAGCAAGAGAGGGAAAACACGCAATTCTTAAACTGCCTTCGGGTGAGATGAGAATGGTTCTTACCGCTTGCCGTGCTACAGTTGGTACAGTTTCCAATGCAGATCATAATCTTGAATCGTTCGGAAAAGCAGGTAGAAACCGCTGGCTGGGACGCCGTCCACGCGTTCGCGGTGTGGCGATGAACCCTGTAGATCACCCGATGGGTGGTGGTGAAGGACGTGCTTCCGGAGGTCACCCTCGTTCTAGAAAAGGTCTTCTGGCTAAAGGTTACAAGACTCGTAACCCTAAAAAGACGACCAAGAAATTCATCATTGAAAGAAGGAAAAAATAACGGATTAAACTGACAAGAGAATTATGAGTCGTTCACTAAAAAAAGGACCTTACATACAGGCAATTCTCGAAAAGAGAGTTTTAGCCATGAATGAGACTGGCAAAAAAGAGGTCATCAAGACCTGGTCTAGAGCCAGTATGATATCGCCGGACTTTGTGGGACACACCATTGCGGTTCACAACGGAAACAAGTTTATTCCGGTATATGTAACCGAGAACATGGTAGGGCACAAGCTTGGTGAGTTTGCACCTACGCGTACCTTTAAAGGTCACTCGGGTAATCGTTAATTTATGTTAATGAGTAAAAGAAATTCACAATAATGGGAGCTCGAAAAAGAGAATCAGCCGAAAGGCTTAAAGAGATAAAAAAGCAGACAGCTGTAGCAAAGCTGAATGATGTTCCTACCTCTCCTAGAAAGATGAGACTGGTTGCAGATCTTGTAAGAGGTGTGGAGGTTAACCGTGCTTTGGATATACTTAAGTATACCAAAAAGGAGGCATCTATTCGTTTAGAGAAGCTGCTCCGTTCGGCAATTGCCAACTGGGAAGCTAAGAACGAAGCAGACCGCAAAGAGTTGGAAAGCGGCAACATTTGTGTTCAAACCATAATGGTTGGACAGGGTCGCTCTCTAAAGCGTATAAGAACAGCACCACAGGGTCGTGCAGCTAGAATTCGCAAGCGTTCTAACCACGTTACAATTGTGTTGGGTAAGAAAAGTAAAACCGTAAAAGAGGAGCAATAAAATGGGTCAGAAAACAAATCCTATATCAAACCGCATTGGTATTATCCGTGGCTGGGACTCTAACTGGTACGGTGGAAAAGACTATTCTTCAAAATTGCTTGAAGATTCAAAGATCCGTGAGTATCTGAATGCTCGTCTTTCTAAGGCAAGTCTTTCAAAGATAGTGATTGAGAGAACTCTTAAGCTTATAACTGTAACCATTCACACCGCACGTCCCGGTATAATAATCGGTAAAGGCGGCCAGGAGGTAGACAAGCTTAAAGAGGAGCTCAAAAAGATCTCCAACAAAGAGGTGCAGATAAACATCTTCGAGGTTAAAAGACCTGAGATTGATGCTAATATTGTAGCAAACAACATAGCTCGCCAAGTAGAGGGCAGGGTATCTTATCGCCGTGCCATCAAGATGGCAATGGCCTCAACCATGAGAATGGGTGCAGAGGGTATCAAGGTTCTTATCAGCGGTCGTCTGGGCGGAGCCGAGATGGCAAGAAGAGAGCTATACAAAGAGGGACGTACTCCACTCCACACTTTCCGTGCCGATATAGACTATGCGCACGCCGAGGCACACACCAAGGTAGGCGTAATAGGTATCAAGGTTTGGATTTGCAACGGAGAGGTTTACGGTAAGAGAGATCTATCTCCTAACTCGGGAGTTGCAGCAGCAGCATCTGCTCCACAGTCGGGCGGCAGAAGCGAGAGACCTCGCAGAGGCGGCAGAAACGACAACAAAGGCCCAAGAGGCGGAAGGGGTCGTAACGACAAAGGTGGAAGACCACAGAGAGAGAGAGGCGAATAGTTTTGCCCTTCAAAAGAGAGGTGTTCGGGAGAGATTTTCCCGGACACTTTTTTTATTGAGCTATATTGAGAGTTGGATTTCTCTTAGATTTTTTGGACTTTTGTAAAGTAATACCTAACCCAGTTAAAAGATGAAAAGAATTTTGATTTCTGCACTGCTGCTTTTACACTCAATGTGGATGTTCTCTCAACCCTTAGAGAGGGTAGCACCCGAAAAGGCAGGGATGGACCCTGTACGACTATCGCAAGTAGATAGAGTTATAAACAACTCAATAGAGAACGAGGAGATACCGGGAGCTGTAATTGCCGTTGTACGTAACGGAAAGATGGTCTATCTAAAGAGCTACGGTAATAAAGCAGTATATCCTCAAACTGTAAAGATGGATGTTAATACAATATTCGACCTCGCATCTGTATCTAAATCGGTAGGAATGGCCATCTCTTTCATGCAGTTGGTAGAGCAGGGCAGAGTAAGATTGACAGATAATGTATCTATGTACATAGAGGGTTTCAAAGGGTATGTAGATCCCGAGACAGGAAAGACAATAGAGATAAGAGTTGTAGATCTGCTAACACACAGTTCGGGCTTACCACCATATGCTCCTGCCGACGAACTGGTTAAAAAGTATGGATCGCCATCTCCTAAAGGGCTTATGGAGTATATATCAAACTGCAAAAGAGACTTTAAGCCAACTACAAAATTCCAATACAGCTGTCTCAATTTTATCACTCTGCAGAATATTTTACAGAACGTTACAGGAGAGACTTTGGCCCACTATGCACAGAAGAATGTCTTTGATGTTCTTGGCCTAAAAAATACATTTTATAACCCTAACCCATCTAAATACAGCATGATTGCCCCAACAGAGAAGCAAAAAGACGGATCTGTTATTCTAGGTAAGGTGCACGACCCTCTTGCAAGATTGCTTAACGACGGTAATTCGGGAAATGCCGGGGTATTCTCTAATGCAGAGGATTTGGCAATAATTGCAGCTGCGCTAATGAATGGAGGAGAGTATAAAGGTAAGAGGATTTTAGGGACACTCACTGTAGATACAATGACAAGGGTGCCGCAGGAGGTAAAACAGCTTGGACGTTCGCTGGGATGGGATAACTACTCATCTTACGCATCTAACAACGGAAACCTTTTTCACCCGTACAGAACATTTGGGCACACCGGATACACCGGGACCTCTTTTATAGTAGATCCTGTGTCTAAGACAGCAGTTATACTGCTTGCCAACAGAGTGCATCCGGTAGATAAAAGTAGTGTTGTAAGACTCAGAGCTCTTGTAGCCAACATTGTTGCCGGCGCTGTTACAGATAATGCAAAATAGAGACAATTCAATACATATCAAAGAGGTGCTCACAGTGCGTGAGCGCCTCTTGTTTATTAAGTTTGCCGAGCAACTCTACAAAGGTGCAGATAACTTTGTTCCCCCGCTAAGAAGAGATGAACTGGATAGGTTAGATCCCAAAACCAACCCGGCATTCTCATACTGCAGTGCTACCCTTTTTATGGCTATTAAAGAGAACAGAGTTTGCGGGAGGATAGCACTTATAGAGAACCGCAAAAGCAACCTCATCTGGGGAGAGAAGAGGGTAAGATTCGGGTGGTTTGACTTTGAAGACAACCTTGAGATTTCTCAAGCTCTTCTAAACAGAGCAGAGGAGTGGGCAAAAGAGAGAGGAGCACAAATAGTTAGTGGGCCGCATGGCTTTAACGACATAGATGCCCAAGGTTTACTCACAGAGGGGTTTCAGAACAGCTCTACCACCTTTACGCTATACAATTTTGACTACTATGCCCGCCATCTTGAAGCTGCCGGATATAGAAAAGAGGCAGAGTGGAGCCAGAGGAGGTTGGTTGTTCCGCGCGAGATACCCAAAAAATTGGAGAGCTTCTCATCTATTGTTCTGGAGAGGTATAATCTCACGATTGCACAGGTTTCAAACAGAAAAGAGAGACTCAAGTTGGGGAGAGAGATGTTTGAAGCTTATAATGAGTCGTTTAAAGATCTATACTGCTTTAACCCACTAAATAAAGATGAGATTGAAAAAGCCGTGAACCAATTTGCCGGAATAGTTAACCCCCATTTTACATGTATAATTAAAGATAACAGTGGACAAGTGGTTGCATTTGCCATAACTATCCCATCGCTTTCCCACGCCTTTAAAAGAGCATCGGGAAGAGTCTTCCCATTTGGATTTATACACATATACAGAGCACTGAGAAGATATAAAAAGATAGAGATGCTTATGATTGGAGTTAAAGAGGAGTACCGCAATAAAGGTCTGAATGCAGTAATATTCACAAGCATTAACAGAAGTTGCCTTAAATACGGAGTAGAAGAGCTCATCACCTATCCTCAGTTAGAAGATAACCACGCAGTAAAACGACTCTTCGACTACTATCCAATGTACCCGTATATGAAAAGAGCCTGCTACTGTAAAGATTTAATCACGGTCTCTCTAAGCGAGCTATAGGCACACTGTTGCGCCTTGAGGTCGGCAAGGGCACATGCAACCGCGCACTCCAGAACCACAGGCACTCTGAGTGCAAAACAGGTGTCGTGACGCCCCTCTATAGAGATTGTCTCTACCTTTCCGGTAGAAAAATTAAAACTCTCCTGAGGTGCCCAAATGCTGGAGGTTGGCTTAACAGCTACTCTTAATACAATCTGGTTTCCGTTTGAGATTCCACCGTTCACGCCTCCCGATCCGTTTCTTGCGGTCTCTCCCGTAGCCGAGACTATGGGGTCGTTATGCTGCGAACCCCACATAGATGCAGCAGCAAATCCATCACCAAACTGAATACCCCTTATTCCGGGAATGGCAAATACAATATGGGATATCACCGACTCCACAGAGTCGAAAAAGGGCTCTCCTAAACCTGGTTCGAGGCCCGTAACTCTGCACTCTACAATCCCACCCAGAGAGTCGCCGGAAGAGAGGGCGGAATCTAAAATATTTTCCCACTCAGTTGAACCACCAATCTCTATGATCTCTGCAGATATAGATGCGGGGTTGATGATCTTTTTGGCAATTACACCGGCAATGACAAGGGCAAGAGTTACCCTCCCGGAGTGATGACCGCCGCCTCTGAGGTCGGCAAATCCACCGTGCTTTAAACATGAGACATAGTCGGCATGACCCGGCCTTGGTATATGAGCAGTAGAAGAGTAATCAGACGATCTTGTATTTGTATTCCTCACTATAACAGAGAGTGGAGATCCGGTTGTGCGATTGTTTACCACACCCGATAAAAATTCAAGACTGTCGGGTTCAACTCTTGGTGTACCTCCTTTTTTACCTCCGGCCCTTCTTTGCAGATCGTGTGCAAAATCTTGAGGTGTGAGTGGTAGACCTGCAGGCACACCATCTATAACCACACCTATAGCTGTTCCGTGAGACTCACCAAACAGCTCCACTCTAAAGAGTTTTCCAAAACTGTTCATCTTATGCCCGGCTTATTTAAAATTTCTTGTAAAATCGGGGAAAGATTTAGAGATACACTCCAGGTTGTCTATATAGAGCTTCTCTTTAATCTTAAGCGAAGCGGTAATCAACGCCATTGCAATACGGTGGTCGTTATGAGAGCTGCAAAGCCCACCGTGCAGAGCACCACCCTCAACAACCATCCAGTCGCCCTCTATCTCTATTGATGCCCCAAGCTTTGTAAACTCACAAAGAAGACTCTCTGCTCTGTTACTCTCTTTGTTGGAGAGGCGCTGCACCCCTTTAATGCGGCTGGTTCCGTTGCAGTTAAGTGCAAGAACAACCAGGGTAGGGAAGAGGTCGGGAGCATTTGTGGCATCAAACTCAAACGGCAGAAGAGATCCCTTAGGTTTGACAATCTCAATTTTAGACCCGAGAATGATCTCCTTTTTACCCTCCTCTTTAAAAACACAAGGGACATCGCCGCACATAACCAAATACTTAGGATACTCTGTTATGTTTATCTCAACACCGCAACCCCTTAATATATCAAGAATCTTCTCGTCGGCCTGTTTAGAGTCTACGGGAAGGTTGGTTATAGTCACCCCCTCTGTGATTGCTCCTGCAACCATAAGCATAGATGCACCGCTCCAGTCGCCCTCAATTGGAAAGAAGCTCTTTGGTTTATACTTTTGCTTCCCCGG
>CAYYAM010000024.1:9199-33380 GCA_964469965.1 uncultured Muribaculaceae bacterium
GGAAGCCTGCCCGAGACGGTCTCTACATTAAGACCTATCTCCTCAAGAGGTTGATCGGGGGAGAAGAGCTCTCTTCTCATTATACTTCCGCTTCCGGTTATTGTAACCCTATCTACACCCCTGCTCTTTCCGGGAAAATAGCCGCTCACAGGAATCATGAGACGGCATAGGAGACCCGACTCTCCAACATTGAGCTCTACGCTCTTAACCTGCTTTGAGAAGAGCTCCTCTTTAGACAGCTTAGATGATAGCTCCTCTATACCGGGGCTTACAATCTCTATTTTGAACTTTGGAAGCTTGCACTTCTCAACCTTTACCTTTACCCCAAGACTCTTAATAATTGCAAGAGCTGCCTCACTGTCGGCACATGGGGTGTATCCGTAAAGAGTGCTCTTCCCCTTTGCCCATGCTGCTGCTAAAATTGCCCTTTGTGCATGGCTTTTTGAGGCCGGTGCATTTATTTTTTTTACCAGAGAGTCTTTTGATGCCTGGTGAGGATAGTATTTTTTGGAGAGAAGACGCTCGGCATCTTCCAGGGTAAACTGGCCCGGAGCGGTAGACGAATCCTCTGTGGTGGAGCAGTAGATGAATGGAGAGCCAAGGAAGTGAGAGACCAGACGTGTAAACTTGGCCTCATCTCCAATAGAGAATGCTACCAAAGTGCTCTTTGGAAGCTCTTTGTATAGACGAAGGATTCGGGAACACTCCTGTATACTCTTTGCCTTGGTTACAATTTTAACGATGTTTGCACCCCTCTCTATACAGATGTTGTATATCTCCAGGAGTCGCTCATAACTCTCGGTGGAGTTAAAGTTGTGATATGAGAGAATTATTCCGAATCCTCTCTTTTTTGCAGCAGTTATTAGCTCCTCTCTGTAGTCGTCGGGGGAGTCAAAATCGAGATCGATGTAGCGTCTGCCTGTAGATTTTTTGGTTCTTGTACCTACCATTGCCCAAAAGAGTCTCCTTTTGCTCTCTTCGTGACTTAGGTTGTAGTTTCTACAGGTAGCAATCAGATCCTTTTTTGAACGGAAAACTGCAACCGTCTCTTCGCGGTTAAGATTTGTAAGGTCTAGCCTTATCTCTGCAAGTTTTGTGGTTGCCAGAGCTTCGTTTACTTTGGCCAACCCGGGTGTGCCTATACTAAGACAGATCATTGAGAACCTCCTCCAGACGGGTTATTTCTATTGGGTATGATATACATTTGCCTATTTTCTCTATAAGAATGAATGAGACGTTTTTGTGCGACTTCTTTTTATCTCTGGCAACTGCACCGGCCATCTGTATGGCTGTTAAATTGGTTTTTGTGTCAAAGCCAAGATTATGAAGATTATCTATTATTGTATTTGCTGTTTGAGGGTCTGTTACCGACAGTTTTACAGATAACCTGGCAGCAAGGGCGATTCCTGTAGCAACCGCCTGGCCGTGTGCAGTTGAAGAGTGTTTCTCTATTGCATGAGCAAAGGTGTGACCCAGATTGAGCAGCTTACGCTCTCCCCTCTCATATAGATCTTTGCTTACAATTGAGGCCTTGATCTTTGCTGCAGAGAGTGCATAGGGTTGCAGTGTAGCGGGGTTGTTAAATCTGTTTTTACTCAGATACTCAATAGCACTGTAATAGAGATTTTGGTTACCAATTATGAAGGTTTTGAGCATCTCGGCAACTCCGCACTTAAGGTGTTGCTCCGATAGAGTGTTGAGGAATTCCGGGCAAATTATTGTAAACTCCGGCTGCCTGATTACCCCTATAATATTTTTGTAACCCTCTGTGTTAACCCCGTTCTTTCCTCCTATTGCTGCATCTACCTGAGACAGGAGAGTAGTGGGGACAAAAGCAAACTTGACACCACGGTAATATACCGAGGCAACAAATCCGCCTATATCTGTAGTAATTCCACCTCCCACTACCAAAATGAAAGTATCTCTATCTGCGCCAAGCTCCATAAGCTCATGGCAAATCTGCTCAACCAACAATAGTGTCTTTGAAGATTCGGAGGCCTCAATTTCTATTTGAGGGTAAGGGAAATAGTTTTCATACCTCTTTTTTACGTTTGAGTCTATTATAACAATAACCCTACGGTCTCCCGGTATAAAGGAGACAATTTGCTCGGGAGATGAGCACTCTGTTAGATTTACTGGATATCCCTCCATAACAACAAAGTTAAAATTTAATAGGGAAATTCTAAATTTAAATAATTTAAATACAGTATTAGATATATATGCAGAGTAGTTGAGGCAATTGCATATTATTAGGTTAGTTTTGAAAGAAAAGAATGCTTTGCAGAACCTATTGCGCCGCAATTATTGGAATTGAGGCAATTACAGTAACTATAGAGGTAGATATATCTCAAGGAATAAGCTTTTTTATGGTTGGTCTCCCCGATAGTGCGGTTAGAGAGAGCCAGCAGAGGATATCTGCAGCACTGGGGAGTATTGGAGCCAGAATCCCGGGAAAGAGGATAATTGTAAATCTTGCACCTGCCGATATCAAAAAGGAGGGATCGTCTTTCGACCTTGCTATTGCTGTAGGTATACTGGCAGGGTCGGGGCAGTATGAATTTATAGATCTGCCCGGATTCTTAATTATGGGAGAGCTGGCTCTTGACGGAACGTTACGAGCAGTACCCGGTGCACTTCCGGCCGCACTACACGCTAGAAAGGAGGGTTTTAAAGGTTGTATCTTTCCTGTTGAAAACGCAGCAGAGAGTTGCGAAACAGAGGGGATAGAGATTTATGGGGTAAATCATATCTCCAATGTTATATCTATTCTGTTGGGGGAGGGAGAGGTTCTGCCAATGAGAGCAGAAGATGTTGCTCTGATTGGCTTGTGCGGGAGTGGAGATGCTAAGGAGGACTATATCCCCGATTTTTCTGATATCAAGGGGCAAGAGTATGTGAAGAGAGGGGTTGAAATTGCCTGTGCAGGAATGCACAATATATTACTTTGTGGCCCGCCCGGTTCGGGTAAGAGTTTGATTGCCAAAGCAGCGGCCGGAATACTTCCCCCTTTGAGCAGTGAAGAGTCGGTTCAAACCAGCATGATATACTCTGTGTCGGGGGCTGCTCGTACTGCAGGTGGTCTTATAAAAAAAAGACCCTTCAGATGGCCACACCACACATGCTCTCCTATAGCATTTGCCGGAGGGGGAGTAAAAGCGCACCCCGGAGAGATCTCCCTGGCACATAACGGAGTACTGTTTTTAGACGAGTTGCCCGAGTTTCCTAAAAGGGTGCTTGAACTTTTGAGGCAACCTATGGAGGAGGGTGAGATACTTGTCTCCCGACAAAAGCATAAAGTTATATACCCATGCAGATTTATGCTGATTGCCTCTATGAACCCATGCCCATGCGGATTCTACGGAGTTGAGAGTGCCGATTGCACATGTATGCCCTACATGATTAACAGGTATCTCTCTAAGGTTTCGGGGCCTTTGGTAGATAGGATAGATATGCATATAGAGGTGAGCGCCGTACCTGCCAAGACACTGGTTAACCAAAGGCAGAGTGAGAGCAGTGCTGCTGTGGCCGCCAGAGTTCTTAAGGCCGTAGAGATTCAGAGGGCAAGATTTGCAGGGTCGTTGGCCAAGACTAGCAGCAACGCAACCATGACCCCCCGTGAGCTCAAGCTTTTTTGTGCTCTTGGTGCCGGGGAGCAGGATTTTTTCGAGAGGGTATTAGATAAGCTAAGAGTGTCGGGCAGGGGATACAGCAGAGTGCTTAAAGTTGCAAGAACAATTGCAGATCTTGAAGATTCCAAAGAGATAAAAGTTAGCCATATTGCAGAGGCAATACAGTACAAAGTGAAGTAACACTCTCTTTGTAGCGTCACTTTTACCTATCTTTGAGCCGTAATAATATGTTTGCTTTTGTAATAAAACTTATATGATGGAGAGGATAGTTGTAAAGAGTTTGAAGGAGTTGCCGCAAGCGGCCAGAGAGTTCATTAAAGCTACCAAAGATTACTCTATTATTGCTCTGTATGGTAAGATGGGTGCCGGCAAAACAACATTTATAAGGGCTTTGTGTGCAGAGATGGGTATAGAGGACGATGTTAACAGCCCCACATTTAATATAGTTAATGAGTATAGAGATGATAGGGGCCAAACAGTATATCATTTCGATTTCTATAGAATAGAGAGCCCGGCAGAGGCACTGGATATAGGGTTTTATGAGTATGCTTTAAGCGGAGATCTGTGCCTTATTGAGTGGCCCCAAAAAATAGAACAGATACTGCCCCAAGAGACACTCAAGGTACAGATATCTGTTCTGGAAGACGAATCTAGAGTGATTACTATTTCTCTGGATAGAGAAGATATGGAGCTCTCTGGACTTTAAATTTTGCAACGTCGTCTGCCCACATTGCCTTTATTTGAGCGGCACTTTTACCCTCTTTTATCATTTTTCGAATATAGTCTCTCCCCGTTAGAAGCTCAAAAAACGAGCGGAAGAAGTGGTCGTCGAGATTTAGATTATTGTAAGCATCAATCACATATTCAAGATTGATTCCGTTTTTATTTATCTCATCTATAGAGGGGGTTTTGCTCAAATCTACTCCGTAGCACTCTCTATCTAGCTGTGGCGGGAACTTGGCTCCCGGTACACTTCTTGGGGTAAATTTAAAATCGTAACCCTTCATGTTTGGGTGTCCGTAAACCTGAAACGGCTTATCTGTTCCTCTGCCCAAGCTAACCGGAGTTGCTTCGAAATAGCAGGTAGAAGGGTAGAGATAGATAGACCTCATGTTAGGGAGATTTGGAGAGGGCTTAACGGGAAGTTCGTACATTGTGCTGTGTGTATAGTTCTTGCACTTAATAACGGTTATGTTGCACTGAACACCGTTTGCGAGCCACTTCTCTCCGTTAATCATGCCGGCCAGCTCTCCAAGGGTCATTCCGTGAACGGTTGGGATTGGCAACCATCCTACAGCCGAGCGGTATTTAAGATCTAGAATTGGGCCGTCTACATAGAAACCCAAAGGGTTAGGTCTGTCAAGGAGAATCATCTTTACATTGTTCTCTGCACAAGACTCCATCATTTTGGCCATAGTGGTGAGGTATGTGTAATACCTTACACCCACGTCCTGAAGATCGAAAAGAAGAACGTCTATCTGTTTCATAAGATCTACAGATGGTTTGCCTGTGTTGCCGTCGTACAGCGACTTGATTGGGATGCCTGTTTTTGCATCTACCGAGCTTGCAACATGTTCGCCGGCATCGGCATCGCCCCTAAAGCCGTGTTCGGGAGAGAGGATGGCAACGATATTCACTTTTAGACTTACCAGAGAATCTACAAGGTGTGTTTTCCCAATTACTCCTGTCTGATTTGTTAATACTGCCACTTTTTTACCTTTTAGAAGAGGAAGATACTCCTCTACCGACTCGGCTCCTGTCTTTACCTTTTGGGCAAACAGAGTAATGGTAAAGATTGAGAAAATGGCAATAATCAATGATTTTTTTAACATAATTTTTTGGGTTAGTATTTGTTAAATAATGTTGGTTAGGCCATAAAAATAGTTAAATAATTTCAATTAAAAACTCTCCCGAGAGCGGTTGCAGACTCCCTATGGGGAATAACATAAATGAGTTCTCTGCTGCCATTGTCATAAGTTTTTCAACCCCACCGGGTTCTACTGCTATAAGGAGCCCTCCGCTGGTTTGTGGGTCGCATAAAAGTGCTCGCTGTTGAAAAGTGAGAGGTGACACTTTGTGACCATAGCTTGCAAAATTGCGGTTGGTTCCTCCGGGAATACACTCCTGTTTTATGTAGTAGTCGCACCCGTCAATCTTTGGAATAGTGTTGTAATCTATTACGGCCTTTAGAGAGCTCCCCTCAGCCATCTCCAGGGCATGCCCCAGAAGCCCAAAACCGGTAATGTCTGTGATTGCATGTACTTGGCTAAGATTGGCAATCAGTGCTCCTGCACTGTTTAGTGTGGTCATAAGCTCCAGCGCCATTTTTCTGTCTTCCTCTTTGGCAAGCCCAAACTTCTCTGCTGTGGTAACCAATCCTATACCAAGAGGTTTGGTTAAGAAAAGCAGGTCGCCTGCTTTGGCAGAGCTGTTTTTCCGTATTTTACCGCTCTCTGCAACTCCTGTTACTGCCAACCCAAAAATGGGATCGGCACTGCTTATGCTGTGTCCGCCGGCAAGGGGGATATCGGCCTGGTCGCAAACCGTGCGCGCCCCCTCTACAACCTGAGCTGCCACCTCTGCCGGGAGTTTATCTAGCGGCCAACCAAGAATGGCAATAGCCATGATTGGCTTTCCTCCCATTGCATAGATATCTGAAATTGCATTGGTTGCTGCAACTCTTCCAAACTGGAAAGCATCGTCTACTATGGGTGTGAAGAAGTCTGTTGTACTTATAACCGATAATCCTCCGCCTATATCGTATACGGCAGCATCGTCTTTTGTATCGTTTCCTACAAGTAGTTGAGGGAAGGTTTTGTGGGAGATAGTGCTTTTAAGGATCTCTTCCAGATCTTTGGGTGCTATTTTACAACCGCAGCCCGCTCCCGGGCTGAACTGTGTTAGTCTTATCTGTTCCATTATGTTTGGTGTAATAACTGTTTTTAAAGTGTAATTACCTTTGTACTGTTGTGTTGGATGTCCAGAATATCGAGCATGGTACCTACGCTGCCAACGGCAACTCTTTCTAGAAGTGAGTTGAACACAAGGCAGGTTTTGCATATCACAATCTTAGCTCCCGCAGTCTCAACTCTCTTGAGCTCCTCCAAAATGTGAGACCCTTCACATGCAAGCACTACACCATTGGCGTAGATACAGATGTATGCAGGAACTCTGTTCTCTGTGAGCAGTAGGTTAAGGTAATTTTTAATCAATGTGTGAGAGAGCTCTTGTGGAGCATCTCCCATACCATCACTATTAATAACAATGGCAATTTTACTGTTTAAATCTCTCTCTCTCATATTTTTGTGCTATATTTTTTAATAGTGCCACTGTCTCCTCCTCACTCCCGGGGATAAATCCAATCTGCGGCATCTCTTTTAGCAACTCTCCGTAACGGGTCTCCAGTTGGTTTCCGTATGCTTTGTCGTAATAGAGAAGGCATATCTCTGCCGCCTGTTTTATCTCTCCTTTTAGGCAGGAGTCGAGAGCAAGTTTGCACTTGTCGTAACCCAATCTCTTCTCTATCTTCTTTATGGAGGCAACAAGCATCTCTTGCGAGTAGCATCCGTAATCTCTCATGAGTCTCTCAAGTCTTGTGTTGAAAGGGGTGTTTACAACAACCAGAGGGGATTGTCTCATAACTCTCCAAAACGGCTCAGGTATAAACACTTTTCCCACGTTATGACTCTCATCCTCTACCCATACAGCTGCCGATTTGTTAAGTGCGGAAATTTTATGAAAGAGCATGTTCTCGAACATCTCTGTTGAAGGTTGTGCAGGTTGACCTAATGCACCAAAGGCCGAACCTTTGTGGTTTGCCATACCCTCCAGATCTATCACCTGTTGGCCCGACTCCTCCAGCAGTTTTAGAAGATCTGTTTTGCCCGATCCTGTGTATCCGCCAAGGAGTATTATGTTTAGAGGTTGCGAAAGGGAGTTGAGGGTGTGCGCTCTGTAGCTTTTGTAGCCCCCTTTTAGAATGGAGCAACTCAAACCCACCGTCTCTAGCAGCCAGGCCATAGAAGAGCTTCTCATACCTCCTCTCCAGCAATGGATTAATAGATTGGGACTGTTGAGAGCGAGTGCCTGTTTAGAGAATGTTTTGAGTTTTGGCCCCACAATCTCAAGCCCCCTCATCACTGCATTTACACGTCCTCTCTTTTTGTAGATTGTGCCAACCTCTGCCCTCTCTTCATTTGAGAAGAGGGGTAAATTGAGAGCCCCGGGAATATGAGCGTGCTCGTATTCTCCCGGGGATCTTACATCTATTACTGGAAATATCTTGGATAACTCTAGAAATTCGTCTATCTCTATCTCTTTTGACATAGCTTCTAATATCTACGCAAAAGTAGTCAAATTTTTAGAAATTGAATTTTAAACCTAGAGACGGCAATACTGCAGTTGCTCTGTAGTCTCCAACAAAATTAACGTTAGGGTTCCATGTTTCGGGAACGTAACCTCTCACCTTTTCACCTACAAGGGCCTGTACACTAAAGTCTATTGTTAACATTTCTATTGGCTTGTATGAGAATCCGGTGGTTGCACTGAGTTTGTTAGCGCCTGGAGTTTCGGGGTAGTATAGTTTTAGATCTACAGGGGTCATGTCGTAGATTCCTCCAAAACGCCAGATAAATTTGTCGCTTACTTCAAGCTCGCCGCCAATACGGTAGATAACTGTGTTTTTGAAGTTTTTCTTTGAAGCCAGCTTCAGATTGCCCGCATCTGCTCCAAATTGGAATACCAGCTGGTCGTAGGCCTTCCATCCTACAAACTGAAGCTCTGCAGAGAGGAGTAGTTTGTCGGTAGTTTTATAGGCAACCCCAATGTTAAGGTTAGATGGTATAGGTAGTGATGCAGAGAATTTTTTGCCATCTATAGGGGGAACCGGAATTGTACCGGGCATGGCGGTGTTAACCCCTGTAACAAGTGCCTGCATCTCAGGTCCTGCGTAGCCAATGGCGGCAACACCATCCTCTACCGTTACATCTACTTTTGAGCGATACGAGACCCCAATGCTCAATCTTTGGTTTGGTGTGTATAGAATACCTGCGTTAAAGCCAAATGACATTTTTGATGTGCCTTCTAGAGACGCTGTTATAGATGGAACTGCAGCGTACATATCTATGATTGGCTTGTATTGAGGCATCATGAGACCCAGGTTGTTGAGTGCTCCAATTCTGGTTAAACCTCTCTCAATTGTAAAGTCACCAAAGTTCACCATAAGACCGGCTCCAAAACTGAACATATCGTTCAACTTATATGAGATAGTTGGTTGTATTGAGAATGCTTTTAGAGAGATGTTCTGAATATGGTGTGAGCCAACCCAACCATCGGGCCAAACCAGCGAGTTACCGGCCGGATTGGTGATGCTTATACCGGCAACCAGATTGTTGTTGATTCTGTAGCCGGCGTAGCCGAACAGAGGTGTTCCAATTGGGTTATCGGTTTGAGTTGAGTATGAATCGTTCATATACTTAACTTTTGAGAAGATAGCTGTTGTACCCAATGAGAGCTCGTACTTGCCCTGCATGAATGCCATACCGGCAGGATTGAACAACATACTTTCTGAACCAAGTCTGAGGGCGGTACCCAAATGACCCATACCGGTCTGGCGGGCGCTCTGAGAGTTTATCTGATAACCCTCTGCCATAAGACTAAGACCAACCAGGTTGGCCAAAAGTAGTAGTGTAAGTTTTTTCATTTCTATTAGATTTTAGTGTGGGCAAATCTAATATTTAATTGCATTGATTATACTCAAAAACACCACTTAAGAGAAACAGGCAGAAAGACAAGTAATTATATATATACTATAATTGATAAAAAGTGTAAATATTATTTTGTCAAAAAAAACACCCCAATCCATCTTTCTTGCAGAGTGACCGGGGTGTATTTTACAGAGCTATAATGTTAGTCGTTATTCATATGCGGAATCTCAACTTCGTCCCGGTAGTCTCCTATGAGGTGTTTGCCAAAATAGTCGGCCATTCTCCAGAAGAAGTACTCTGTCATATCGCCAAAGCCGTGCCTTTGACCAGGAAGGATTAACATATCGAATCTCTTGTTTGCTCTAATTAGGGCATTTGCCATTCTTAGTGTGTTGGCAGGGTGTACATTATTGTCTATGTCGCCGGTTACAAGCAGGAGTCTTCCTCTAAGATTTTTAGCTATCTGAGAGTTGCGATCTATACTGTATTTGAATGTAGTGTCGCCCTTTTCCGATACAACTTCTAGAACTCCGTGGTGCTGTTCGCTCCACCAGCGGTTGTAGATGTTGTTTTCATGGTTACCTGCGCTGGATACTGCAACTTTAAAGAAGTCGGGGTAGACAAGCATTGCTGCGGTAGACATAAATCCTCCGCCTGAGTGGCCATGAATACCAACCTTATTTAAATCTATGAATTTATGTTTTGCTGCCAGCTTCTCTGCTACAACTTTCTTATCTTCAAGTCCGTAATCTCTAAGGTTACCGTAACCGTAATTGTGGTACCACTTAGAGCGCGCAGGGTGACCTCCTCTGTTACCAACGGTGATAACTATGAATCCAATTTGAGCAAGACGATCTACTCTGTCCATACTCTTTGTCCAGGATGCGTTCACTGCCTCTGTCTGTGGACCCGGGTAGACATACTCGATAATTGGATAGAGCTTTGTGGAGTCGAAGTCGAATGGTTTGTACATTACACCGTAAAGGTCTGTTTTGCCATCGCCTGCTTTAACGGTGAAGCGTTCGGGGAACTTGTAACCCATTGCAAAGAGTTGGCTAAGATCGGCCTCTTCAAGATGTGCAATCTTTTTGCCGGTGTGGTCGTAAAGTTCGGAACGAGGGGTTGTGTCTACTCTTGAGTAGTTGTTTACAAAGTATTTGCCGTTATCAGATACATTGGCTTCGTGGTTAAAGTCGCCGGGATTGAGCAGCTTAAGGCCGCTACCGTCGAAGTTAACTCTATATTGATGTGTGTAGTAGGGGTTCTCTCCCTTTTCGCGAGCATTGGCTGTAAAGTATACAACTCTTGCAACAGGGTCTACGGCAACAACATCTTCTACATGGAACTCTCCCGATGTTATTGCATTTTTAAGGTTGCCCTGTCCATCGTAAAGATAGAGGTGTGCCCAACCGCTTCTCTCAGACCACCAGATAAACTCTTTTCCGTTGTTTACCAAACGGGCTGGGCGTGTCTCTATATAGGTGTTAAGGCGCTCCTCTACCAGGGCCTTTACAGAGTCGGCACCGGTGTAGGCAACGCAAAAATCGGTACGTTTAAGGTCGCGACTAACCCTTGTAAGGTAGAACTTCTCCGAATCGCCCAGCCAAACCATATGGCGCATTTCGTCGAACATATTCTTTTTAAGCTGTGGCTCCATACTGATTCTAAGCTCCTGATCTTTAAAAGCGGAGGTGCTTATCTCTTTGTACTGTTTTGTATCCATATCAAAGAGGAAGAGGTGGCGTGAAGGTGCTTCAGACTCGCCCGGCATGTGATACTTATAGTTCTCCAGTTTAGGTCTTGGCTCTGCCAAAACATTAATTACCCAGAGATCTTTAACTTTAGAGGTGTTGCTTCTGATAAAGGCAAATTTCTTAGAGTCGGGCGACCACACAACAAAGGCGCCGCTCCTCTTGTTTTTCTCCTTATCTGTAGCGTAGATGTCGGTATTGCCCGATCCGAATCCAAACTCGGCTGTTCCCTCTGTGGTTAGGCGGTGCTCTACAATTGTGGTGTCCTCTTCATTTATGCGGGCCTTCTCGAAGTTCTCCATATCCATATAGTAGAGGTTGAAGTTTCTTGAGAATACAACCGTTTTTTTGTCGGGAGAGACGTTACCCCACGAAGGGTATGGTTTTGGGGTTTTATAATCTTTAATCTCTGTTAAGGTGCGGGTTGCAATATCGTACTCAAAACCGTGAACCCTCTTCTCTTTTTTTGGTTTACCTGTCTTCTCGTCTTTTACTTCAACTTCGGCTGTGCTTCTGATTTCGAAGGTAAACTTTTTATCGTCTACCAATCTTAGTCTCATTAGTGGTATGTTCTGAGCGTCGAACGGATCTTTTACAATCTCGGTAAGTTGAGCGGCGAGCTTTGCGTTATCGAAGAGAGGGCTCTTTTGGCCGGTAACAGGGTCTACTATGTAGTAGAATGTACCTTGGGGTGTTTGCCAAACATACCAGAACTTGTCGGAGTTTTTAAACCAGTTTGGATTAACTGCAGTAGAGAATACCAGTTTGTTTACCTTTTTGGGAGAGAATCTCGCAGCAAGGTCGTAGTTTGCCTTGGTAACCGGGATCTGCTGAGCCCAACCTACCGTGCAGGCAACTATCAAGAGCAAGAAAAGAGTTGTTTTTTTCATGATTGAGAATAATTTTATTAAGTATATTATTTGGTTTGTGAAATATCTTATTAGCTCTCTATCTTCCAAGCGACCACTCTCCAACCTCCAGCTCTTTGATTGCTCCCTCCTCTACTTTGAATCTTATGGCCGTTCTAACTGCATGGAACCCCTGTATGCCGGCAGCACCGGGGTTGATGCATAAAAGATTGTTTGCTTTGTCGTTTATAATTTTTAATATGTGGGAGTGACCGCAGATGAACACATCGGGCCTGTGATCATTAATGAGTTGAAGGGCCCTGTAGTCGTAACGGCCCGGGTAGCCGCCAATATGCATCATAAGGAATCGCATCCCCTCAAGTTGGAAATTTTGAATATATGGGTGAATGGTTCTTATGTCTTGCCCATCGCAGTTCCCGTACACACCTCTTAGTTTTTTTTGTGAGGAGATAGCGTCGGACACCTCTCTGTTTCCAAAATCGCCGGCATGCCAAATCTCGTGGGTCCCCTCAAAGAATGAGGCGAGCTTTTGGTCGTAGTAGCCGTGAGTGTCGGAGAGGAGCCCAATTATGGCCATTCTGTTATAGTTTAATTACTATCTTTTTCTTATACAGATATATAGCCATTAATGTGAAAATGGTTACATAGATAATTGCGTAGAGCAGCGATCCCCACTCATTGTTGCCAAGCAGAGCTACACACACATTTTGGTAGAACCAGCTTGCTGCATTTATGGTTACCTCTTTGATTGAGCCGTCTTCTTGAGGGACAAGTGTCTGCCACTTAATTATGCGTCCGAATGTTTTGGCAAATATGCCGGCCATAACAAAGGCAAAAAGCGGGTTTAGACCAAGTGCTTTAAATGGGTAGAAGATCTTCTCTTTGCCCTTTATATCTATAAAGTAGATAAACAGTGCCAGCATCAGCACAGACCATCCTCCGGCATAGAGTACATAAGAGGGTGTCCAAAGGGGTTTGTTGATTGGTATAAATGTGCTCATTACAATACCTGCTCCCAGTGAGATTAGCCCTATGGTGTAGAGATCTCCCACTGCCGCTATCTTCTCTTTGCTTTTGCGAATCATGCCCCCAATGAGATAACCGAACAGAACTGTTGCCGATCCCGACAGTACGCCAAGCAGACCCTCGGGGTCGAACGGCATCCCGAATCCTTTGTATACATGCGACTCGCCAATCAGTGCTACGTCTATTGCTCCGGCAATGGTGCCCTCTTTAGAGAATGGGTCGCCTGTACCAAAGATTACCAGTATAAGCCAGTGGAGTGTCATTAGCACAACTCCGGCCACAATAATTTTATTAGCTCTCTGCAACCAGAGTGCAAGCAGTGCTCCGGTTAGGTAGCAGAGTGCAATTCTTTGCAAAACTCCAAATATTCGCAGCCGATCTATGTAGTTGAGCCAGTTCTCGGCAAAGGAGAGGTCGGGGTTTGGGGAGGTGTTGTAAAAAGGGAATGCATTAAGAAGGAGACCGGTTAAAAATATAAGGAGCGATCTTTTGATAACCTTTTTCACCGAGTCTCTGTTGAGTGTGTCGTTGTATTTTGCAAATGCAAATGAGAGAGCTGCCCCAACTATAAAGAGGAAGAAGGGGAAGACAAGGTCGGTAGGGGTGCATCCGTGCCAGGCGGCATGTTTAAGTGGGGGGAAGATCTTTGCCCAAGTTCCGGGGTTGTTTACCAGAATCATTCCGGCGATTGTCATCCCTCTAAGCACATCTAGTGCCGTGTATCTCTGGGTGAGTTGGTTATTCATTTTTTCAACTATTTGCAGACAAAAATAACCTTTTTAAATATATTTGCCCTAATTATGGAACTCTTTTACACCAAAAATATTGATAGGTCAAAGGCTTTTTTAACAGATGGAGAGGCCTTGCACTGTACAAAGGTGCTCAGAAACAAACCGGGAGACAATGTTCTGGTTACAGACGGAATGGGGGAGATGTTTAATGCTACCATTTTAAGTGCGTCGCCCAAGGAGGTTGTTTTGGCCCTTAACGGGGTGGCCGCAAGAGAGGATAGGGGCTACTATCTGCATATGGCAGTGGCGCTTACAAAAAATTCCGAGAGATTTGATTGGTTCTTGGAGAAGGCCACAGAGCTTGGATTAGATGAGATTACTCCGCTGGTTTGCACCCATTCTCTGCGAAAGGTGTTCAATTATGATAGGGCAGAGAGGGTGCTGATGTCGGCAATGAAGCAGTCGCTCAAATGCCGTCTGCCAAAGTTGAACGAACCTATATTGGCATCTGCCTTTTTAGAGAAGATGCCCCGGGAGGGGTGTTTAAAACTTATGGGGCACTGCCGAGAGGGGGAGAAGAGTGCCCTGCCCCTGTTGCTCTCTAATGGGGGAGAGAGGGTGGTTATTATGGTGGGTCCAGAGGGTGATTTCTCTGTTGAGGAGATAGAGAGAGGCACTTTGAGCGGTTTTGAGATGTTTCATATGGGCAGTGCCAGACTTCGCGTGGAGACAGCTGCTCTTACTGCTGTTACTGCTGTCTATCTTAACTATTTAAGATAAGGTAGGTTACGTACGCAATATAACACAATAGAAGAATAGCCCCTTCGCGCTTGTCTATCTTAAGCCCTTTACCTCTGTATCCAAAAAATAGAACCAGCGCTGTTGCTGCTGCTGCAACGGCGGTATCTATGAAACTCTCAGGAGCAAAGGGTAGAGGCGTTATAATTGAGCTTACTCCAAGAATCATAAAAATATTGAAGATATTAGACCCAACTACGTTTCCAATGGCTATGTCGCTGTTGCCCTTGTAAGCAGCAACTGCGCTGGTTGCAAGTTCGGGAAGCGAGGTGCCCGCTGCAACTACCGTAAGCCCTATCACAGTATCGCTCATACCCCAGTTTTGTGCCAATGCGGTTGCACTGCCAACTATGATATCGCCACCCCACAACAGAGCACCCAGGCCTGCGGCAATCATAACAACCGAGAGCCATACAGAGTAGTGCTTTACACTCTGCTCCTCTACTGCCTCTTCCTGAGAGATCTCCCCCTTTTTTGCCGAAAGGAATATGTAGTACATAAATATTGCAAAGAAGAGTAGCAGGGTGAGCCCGTCTCCTCTGGTTATGATTCCGTCTGTTCCGTCTATGAGTTGATCGGCCGCAAGAAAGATAAGGGCAAGAGAGGCAACAATTGCAAAAGGTATCTCTACTTTAACCAGAGAGGTCTTTAAGTTTATGGGCTTAATTAGGGCTGTGATGCCCAGTATAGCCAGAAAGTTGAAGATGTTGCTCCCCACTACGTTTCCGATAGCCATGCCAGACGACCCCTCTATACTTGCAAGTATGTTAACAGAGAGTTCGGGGACAGATGTGCCTATTGAGACCACGGTGAGCCCAATAATAAGATTGGGTATATTCAGCTTTGCTGCAATGGATGAGGCCCCTTTTACAAGATAGTCGGCACCTGCAATGAGCAGCACAAATCCAATAACTAAGAGAATGTAGTCCATAATGGGTAGTTATTTTCTGATAATCTTAACAATACCTCCATCTCCTATATATATGATAGAGGAGAGTTTGCCGGTTGAACCCTCATCAAGAGTTTGAGGAGCAGTGTAATCTACGGCGCCGTTAAAGTTGGAGGGCAGTGCTGCAGCTACTGCCAATCGGCCCAACTTTGTGAGCAAAATGTTGCAAAAGGGGCTCTCACACACTCTAATTGCAATGGAGCCATCTTGTGCGGCAACTCCCGGGGCAACTCCGCTTGCTTTGGAGTATACTATTGTAAGGGGTGTGTCGCTAACTTCGTGCAACTGTTCGGCAATCTCGGGCACCTCCTTTACAAAGCGGGCAACCATATTCATATCTTTGGCAATGGTTACAACCCCTTGGTGGTGGGGTGTTCCTATCAGTTTTTTTAAACGCTCTACTGCCTGTGGATTTGTAGCATCGCACCCTATAGCCCACACTGTGTCGGTGGGAAAAATGGCAACTCCGCCCTGTTTGATAATTGTTGCGGCCTCCTCTGCCGCCCTCTTAAGTTCCATTATTGTGTTTGTTTTTGATTGTCTCTTTGTATAGCTCAAAAAGCCGCTCGGCAACCTTATCGTTCCTAAACTCTTTGGCGTGTGCAAATCCCCTCTCTATCATGCTTCTCTTTAGTGTTGGAGAGGTTAATACCATCTCAATCTTGTCTGCAATATCGCTTGGGGAGTCGGGGTTTACATAAACGGCCGAGTCTCCCCCCGCCTCTAGCATGGAGGATCCTCCCGAAGTAACAACAGGTAGTCCGTAGGTTATACCCTCCAGTACAGGTATTCCAAAACCTTCGAAGTGAGAGACATATACCATACACTCTGCAAGGGAGTAGACGGCAGGCATAAGAGAGAAATCGGCATCGTGAACCATAACCACTCTATCTTTTACACCAAGAAGATCGGCAACGGCATTTACCTTTATTGCGTAGGGTGTCCATTTGCCAAAGCAGTAAAGCTTTACATCTTTAGGCAACCGAGGTAGCGCCTTAACTACATTTACCAGGTTCTTCCTCTCCTCTACAGTACCCATGGCAACAATAAACCGCTTTGGCAGGTTGTACAGAGCTGCGGCTCTTTTTATCTGCTCTTCTGTTGCCCTGGTGTAGAACTGACTGTCGCAACTCTGGTAGATGACCTCTATCTTTGAGCGATCTACTCCAAAGAACCCTACAATGTCGTCTGCCGTCTGTTTGCTGATAGCTATTATTTTATCGGCGTTTTTTACGGCGTGGGCGGCCTTCTTACGATAAAACCATCGGTCTAAAGGTTTATAGAAGCTTGGGAATCGTAAAAAGATAAGGTCGTGGATAGTTACTATTTTGGGCGCATCAATATTACAAAGGGGCAGCTCGCCGCTTAGTCCGTGCCAGAGGTGGAGGTTAGCACTCCTTAGATCTTTTTTAAGTGCATAAGAGCGCCACAGAGCCGGGAAGTGGCTTATGAATCCGTTAGGTTTTTTTATAAATATGTTAGACGATTCAGAGAATTTATGAATTGGGTGCTCCTTGTAAACGGGGGTATAGAGGTAATATTCGTTGTAGTTAAATAGTTGAGAGAGTGAAGAGATTGTGGAGCGGCTGTAGTTACCCAGACCGCTAAAATTTTTGAAGGCCCTCTTGGCATCGAATCCTATTCTGTACATTTTGACTAGGGTATAATTAGCTCAGATATAACCGGATAGTGGTCGGAAAACTCTATCTTTGGGGTTGTATGGCTTATACTCCATACGGGGTGCGGATAGAGGATGTAGTCTATTCTAAGCAGTGGCCACAGGAGTGAATAGGTTGCGCTGAACCCCTTTCCCGACTGCCGGAAGCTGTCTTTTCTGTTTTTGATTAAGCTGTTGTATGTGTACGACATTGGAGTGTCGTTAAAGTCTCCGCACACTATTGAGATTGCCTCGGTATTTTGGGTGTGTTTAACTACCGAATCTACCTGCATTGCTCTGCGACGAAAGGTTCCGGCCATTTTGTCATGCACCTCGTAGATATCTTCTGTAACCTGATTGCTCTCTCGCATCTTTTTTATGAGGGTGGTGAATGAGATGCTGTGCGACTCAAGATGCGCATTGTAGACTCTTATGGTCTTTCCGTAGTGCTCAATGTGGGTGTAGAGGCACAGGTTGGTGCTCCCTTTGAAGGTTATCTCACCGCGATGAGTTATTGGAAACCGGCTAAGGGTAACATTCCCAAATTTTGAGCCCTTGCGCCCGTTGAACAGGTGGTAGTGACGGTATGGGTAAGATGGAAACATCTTTGCTATAGAGGCGGTGTCTCTCACATGAAACTCCTGGAGGCACACAATGGCCGGGTTCTCTTTAGCAATAAACTGTTCTATGCCCTTAATATTGAAATCTCTGCTCTTATTGCTGCCCTGAGAGAAGAGCCCTACGTTGTATGTACACACCTTGAGGGCTATGCCGTTCTCACCCTCTTTTACCTCTCCCCACCTTACAAAGAGTTCGGCAAAGATGATTGCCGGCAGCAGAACCACAAAGGTGGTCCAGGCCACTCCGCTTTTTCTTACAATACCGGCAATTAGTATGATAAGATTGATGATAACCAGAGGGATAAAATAGAGCCCAAAAAAGAGGGGAAGGGAAGTTACGGCGGGATTGATAAAGATAGAGACATAGGAGATGACCAGCGAAGCAGCTGCCGAAAATACCAGCAGTCTGAACAGAAGCGCAACAGGCCAGGGAGATCTCTTTCTTTTTTTACTCATGTGTAGATGAGTTGTTTAAAAGTACATTCTATTCTTTTTTCTCCAGTAAACTATGAGCAGGTAACCAAAGATCATCCCCCCAAGGTGAGCAAAGTGTGCAACGTTGCTCTGTGTGTTAGAGAAGCCCAGATACACCTCTATTGCACCAAAGATAAGCACAAACCACTTTGCTTTGAGTGCAACGGGAGGAAATATGAGCTGAAGCACATTGTTGGGGAAGAGCATCCCGTAGGCCAGCAGAACCCCGTATACAGCACCCGAAGCCCCCACGGTTGGTGTTATATTAAGCATCTCTATGCTGTTTGCAGCCATTATATTACCCGCCTCGGCAGCTGCTTTCAAAGATGAGAACTCTATGTGCAGCACCAGGGAGTGGAGCACGGCTGCACCCAATCCGGTAACCATATAGTAGATGAAGAACTTTTGACTGCCCCACACCTGCTCAAGCACAATCCCAAATATAATGAGCGAGTACATGTTGAAGAACAGGTGGATAAAGTTCCCGTGCATAAACATGTGCGTTACAAGTTGGTATGGTTTAAAAAGCGGCGAGTGGAAGTAGAAAAGGGCAAACTTCTCATACATGAAGTCGCCCGTAAGAAAGGTGATGAGCAGCATCACTCCGTTTATGACAACCAGGTTTTTTACCACAGGCGGCATCGCCCCCCAAAAACCCGAACCTCTGCTTACATACATAATTGCTCTTTTTTATAAAAGTTTATTCTCCAGCTCTTCTGCCGATATAACCCTCATGCACAGTTTTCCATGAGGTGTGCGTGTTGGTTCGTTACAGGCAAAAAGAGTATCTATTAAAGCTTGCGCCTCTAGTGTGTTCATATGTTCTATCTTACCCAAAGATCCCGAACGGGCAAGCTGTTGCGCAACTCTCTCCTTGGGCTTATTTCCAAAATCCCTGCCATCTTCACTCAATTCGTAGGCGAGCTGATCTAATACTGCACCCAACGACTCGGAGGAGTGGTTGAACCCTTCGGGTAATGTGTTTACGGTAACCAGGTTATCTTCTATTGTAAGGTTGAAACCCATTTTGGCCAATGTGTCACTGTTGTCACTTAAAAGTGAGACGATATTGTTACGTAGTGAAACTGTGACAGGAAAAAGTGACTGTTGAACAAGTGTCTCTTCATTTGTTAGGGAGTTGAGGTACTTCTCGTAAAGTATTCTCTCACGTGCGCGTCTTATATCTACAAGCACCATCCCCGATTTTATTGTGGTTATGAGAAACTTTCCTGCCACCTGCAGTACCGGTTTGCGTGTGCTTTCGGTTTCGCCAAAAAGGCGACTGTCGAAAGTTTGGTAGGTTTGGTACTCTACAGGTGTGCCCTCTCTGCTCTCTCTGCTGCTCTCTCTTGTGAAGGGGTTGAAGAGAGGGTCGTAATCTATTTTGGGAGGGGGAACAAAGCGTGAGTTGTCTATTTTGGGTATCTCAGGTGCCCCCTCCATATCAAAATCGATGCTTGGCATAAAGGAGTTCTTACCCAGCGACTCTCTGGTGGCCGAGTGAAGGATGTCGAATATGGCAAAGTCGTCTTGAAACTTGATCTCTGTTTTAGATGGGTGAATGTTCACATCTAACCTGTTGGGGTTGGTCTCAAAGTATATGAAGAACGAGGGCAAATGACCTTCGGGGATTAGCCCTTCGTACCCTTTAAGAATAGCTTTCATGAAGTAGGAGCTTCTAAAAAAGCGATTGTTTGCAAATAGGTACTGATTCCCCTGGGTTTTGCGGGCATCCTCGGGGCGGCCGATGAATCCGCTTATAGTTATGATAGATGTATTTACAGAGATATCTACCAGCTCTTTCTGAATCTCTCTGCCCGCAATCTCCTGAATACGCTTTTTGAGCGGAGCGGGGGAGAGGTTGTACATATCTGTTCCGTTGTGGGTGAGTTTAAACGAGATGGTGGGGCGTGTAAGGGCTACTCGCGAGAACTCATTTACTATCTGCCTCAGCTCTGTGGAGTCGGACTTAAGAAATTTGCGCCTGGCGGGTACATTATAGAAGAGGTTTCTTACAATAAAGTTCGATCCGTTTGGAGTGGCTGTCTCTGTTTGAGACATGAGTTTAGATTCGGCATATTTTACCTCTGTTCCTATTGGGTCTTCCTCTCTTTTTGTGCGCAGTGTTACCTCTGCTACAGAGCATACCGATGCCAGCGCCTCGCCCCGGAACCCGAATGTGAGAATGGTGTTTAAATCTTCTATGGTGCATATTTTAGAGGTGGCGTGACGTTTAAACGCCGTTACCGCATCTTGCGGAGACATTCCGCATCCGTTGTCTATTACCTGAATAAGTGTTCGGCCGGAGTCTTTTACCAGCACATGAACCGAAGTTGCTCCCGCATCTACGGCATTCTCCATCAACTCCTTTACAACCGAGGCCGGCCGTTGAACAACCTCACCCGCAGCAATAAGATTGGAAATATGACCGGGTAGTACCTGAATCATCAAAAAATCAAAAATTTAGCTACATAAAAAAGAGTCCTATAGACTGTGCTACATAGTACATTGCAGCAGCCAGTGCCAGGATAGATAAAAGGATCACCACCCTCAATATCATGGGTGAACCGGGTTGTTTTCTGTTTTCGTAGATTGCTTTGCGAAAGTTGTTTCTTATGTTTTTGCCGGGTATATACTCGTGCTCTTTGCCCCCTTGCTGCTCTCGTGCTCGCGCAATTCTCTCTTCAAGTGCCTCTTTGCGAGCGTCGTAGTAGCGGGGTTGATAGTTGAAAACCCTGTGTTTGGGGGTTTTAAAAAAGCTGAAGTTAAGACCCATCTCCTTGTTTTTATATATGCAAAGATAACAATAAATATAGTAATTTTGTTCCTCTTAAAGGAACATAATATGTACAGGATAGGAAATGGTTACGATGTGCATGCTCTTGCAGAGGGTCTCCCTTTGTGGATATGCGGGGTTAAAGTTGCCCATACTAAGGGGTGCGTTGCTCACTCCGACGGCGATGCTCCTTTGCATGCACTTTGCGATGCCATGCTTGGGGCCCTAGCGCTGGGTGATATTGGCAAGCACTTCCCCGATACCTCTGCCGAGTTTAAGGGTATAGACAGCAAGATTCTGCTAAGGAGGGTTAATCTAATTATTGGTAATGAGGGTTATAAAATTGTTAATGCCGATATTACCGTTGTTCTGGAGCGTCCAAAAATTGCCCCTTATATAGATCAGATGAGGGAGACCATTGCCACTACTCTGGAGTGCCCGCTCTCTGCAGTCTCTGTAAAGGCCACCACCTCTGAACGTATTGGTTTTGTAGGCAGAGAAGAGGGCATTGTCTCTTACGCCACAGTTTTGTTGGAGAGAACATAGCCCAAAGATTTACAAATAGGCCAAAAGAATTTGCCACATTACAAAAAAGTATTACTTTTGCACTCCAATTCCGGCGCGATAGCTCAGATGGTTAGAGCGCATGATTCATAATCATGAGGTCCCCAGTTCAATCCTGGGTCGCGCTACAAGAGAAGAGAACCCCACTGCACAGCAGTGGGGTTTTTTGTTTGAAGTTCGCCCAAGCTTGCTTGGAGGCGAACGTAAAACAAATAAACCCCGCAGGGCATCGCACGCGGGGTTCTCTTCTCTTGGGCTGTTTTGCCGACCATTCCAGGATCACGGAGCAACGCGACGTAATCCTGGAATGGTCGGGAGGTAACCCAAGAACTATATAAGGGGGATTGTTACTAATAATGTTATTACTAATAAATTTATTATGTATCTTTATTGAAAGAAATATTTTACATCATTATGGAAAACAAACCATTCATATTTGGAGTAGCAACATCGGGAGACAACTTTACAGACAGAGAAAAGGAGGCAGCCCGATTGCTCTCAAATTTTACACACGGGGTTAATACCATCTTGATCTCACCTCGCAGATGGGGCAAGACCTCTTTAGTAAAAAAAGTATGCAATCTCGCTCAGTCAAACCAACTAAGAATAGTTTATTTAGACATATTCTCGTGCCGAACTGACAAAGAGTTCTATACCGCATTCACCTCAGCTGTATTAAAACAAACCTCGTCAAAATTTGAGGATATAATTGAGAATGCCAAGCACTTTTTAACTCGCATCAGTCCAAAATTTACTATCGGCCCCGATCCTATGAGAGACTTTTCAATATCAATAGAATTAAACCAAAAAGGCAATGATATTGATGAAATTTTGCAATTGCCGGAGAAGATTGCAAAAGAGAAAGGCTTTCGCATAGTCATATGTATTGATGAATTTCAGCAAATAGCTGAGTTCAATGATTCTAAATCATTTCAGAAGCATCTGCGTTCTGTCTGGCAACTTCAACAGTCGGTCTCATACTGCTTGTTTGGTAGTAAAAAACACTTGATGAATGAGCTTTTCGAGAAGAAAAGTCTACCATTATATAAGTTTGGAGATGTAATGTATCTCCCAAAAATATCAACAGATGATTGGATTGGATATATATGTGAACGTTTTGAATATACCGGGAAATCAATATCAAAAGAGTTAGCAGAAAAAATTTGCCTTACGGTAGATAATCATTCGTCATATGTTCAGCAATTGGCATGGTTGATTTGGATTCATACTCAGGAAAAGGCAACCGAAGAAAATTTTGCAGAAGCATATCAAGATCTTATCGACCAAAATTCTCCTTTATTTGAGAAGCAGACCGAGAATCTCTCTTCATATCAGTTGAATTTTTTAAGAGCTTTAGTAGATGGCGTAAAAAGCGAATTTTCTACACAGGAGGTTCTTCAAAAATACCAGTTAGGATCTTCTGCAAATGTGAGCATTATAAAACGAGCTCTTATTAAAAAGGAGCTAATTGAGACCGAGAATAAGCAAACTTATCTAGCCGACCCGGTATTAAAGTTATGGCTTAAGAAAGAACTTGGACTATAACAGAAGCGCTTATTATAAAAGCAATAGAAGCTTTGCTTTTGTTGAATAATTATTGTTAAATTAGCACATACAAATGAGGAGAGAGATATGGAGAAAGAGATTCAAAAGCAGATTGCCTATTTCGAGGCTTGGCTCAAAAGCCGCAGATACAGTAATAGTACAATTAAAACCTATACAGAGGCCTTAAAGGTTTTTCTAAAGTATTTTGAAGATAGAGATCCCGCCGAAATCTCAAACAAGGATTTTATTCTGTTTAACAGCAATTTCATTTTAAAAAATGGTTATTCTGCATCTTATCAAAATCAAGTAATAAATGCAATCAAGCTTTTCTACTTAAAAGTAGAGAACAGAGCGCTTTCTATTGAGGATATTGAAAGACCTAAGAGATACAACCCTTTACCCAGAGTGATTCCAAAAGAGATGGTTGAGAAGATGCTCACATCTATCCCGAACTTTAAACATAAAACAGCCCTAACCTTAATATATGCTTGCGGTTTAAGAAGGAGCGAGCTGATTAATCTGCGCCTAAAAGATTTGGATTCAAAAAGACGAACAGTAACCATTGTAAACGGGAAAGGACAAAAGGACCGTGTACTGCCGGTTAGTGAGAAGCTTATGAAAATGATTATCAAGTATTATAAACTGTATAGACCTTCTAATTATTTGATAGAGGGGCAGTTTAAAGGTAATAGCTATAGTGAAACAAGTCTTGAAAAAATATTTCATAAATATTTGGGTAAAATATATAAAAATCATAACTTTACGCTGCATTGCCTGCGGCACAGCTACGCAACTCATCTTTTAGAGGCGGGGGTAAGTTTGAGATACATTCAAGAGTTGCTTGGGCACAAAAGCAGTAAAACAACAGAAATATACACCCACGTTAGTATGACCGGTCTTCAAAACATTAAAAACCCTGCCGATGACTTTGATTTATAACAACTCTTTCCCGAAAAATATAAACCTCCACAAAGGTGTTTTAAGCCCCATAAATTAGGGGCCTTAAACACACTTTGTTCAACCCATAAACAAGTTATGGGTCAGTTGCGAGTACATTACAAGAGATATTAGATCCGTAAAAGGTTTA
>CAYYAM010000025.1:0-13020 GCA_964469965.1 uncultured Muribaculaceae bacterium
AGTGTTAAGGTCTCTTATACCAGAGGTACGGGAAAACCGTTTGCAAACTTTACAGTGGAAGATTTTAACGGATCGGTTAATTTTGCTGTATATGGAAAAGATTACGAGGCCTTTATGCAGTATATGCAGGTTAATATACCCCTCATTTTAAAATGTGCTATAGCACCAAGATTCGGCTACTCTGCATCTAAAGGGGAGGATTCTAAACCTGTAGACTATGAGCTTAAAGTTAGAAAGATAAGGCACCTTGCAAATACTAAAGAGGAGTTTATAAAGGAGATTACCGTTAATGTTCCTGTTAAGCAGGTATCTCCCGGATTCAGAAAGGAGTTTTTGGGTAAAATAAAGGAGAACAAAGGGAGAACCAATCTTATTGTAAAATTTGTAGATTTCCAAAACAAAATAGCAGTAGAGTTCTACTCGGGCCAATACCAAATATCTCTAAGTACAGATCTGCTGGAATATTTTAACTCAAGGGGTTTAAACTATCTATTCATCCCAAGCTTGAGCTTTTAACTCCATCTCTCTTCCATCGGGAGAGATGAATGATGCCCCGGCATTGGAATCGCATAGGTGTCCTATAATGTCTAGTTGAGGCATCTCTTTAACTATTTTTTCATGTAGCTCTAAAGGGAATGAGAAGACAAAGCTGTAATCCTCTCCTCCATTAAGCGCAGCTGTGAATGGATCTATACCCAACTCATCGGCAACCCCCGAGGTTTGAGCTGCAATAGGAATCCTGCTCATAAAGATCTTTGCCCCGGCATCACTCTTAATACAGAGTCTCTTTATAGCATCTGCCAGGCCACTTAAAGAGAACTCTCCTCCAGACGGGGTGATTGAAGCACCGGTCATTGCCTCAAACAGGGTTATATCTATAAAAGGGTTAAGATAAGATTGTAAAACATATTTGTATTTTTCCAGAATGGGCTTAACATTTGAGCCGTCTGCAGCCCTCTTCTCTCTCTCAAGTATCTGAAGCCCCATATATGCTGCACCTAAATCGGCGCTGACGCAAATTATATCTCCTGGCTTGCTCTTTTTTCTTTGAACAAAGAGCTCTTTTTTTTGTTTTCCTTGAGATGAAAGACAAATAGATAGTGCAGAGAGTGAGGGTTGAAGGTCTAAGGTTACAGTTTGAATCCCATAATGAGATACTCCTGCTGTAACTCCGTCCCACAGCTCCACTATCTGCGATTTTTTGTAATGAGATGGTAAAGAGATGATAACAGAGAGGGAATCGGGAGTAAAACCCTCTGCAAACAGAGGACCAATAACCGATAGTAGAGATTTAAACCCAAGGTGTTTCAGGGGTGTATATGCTATATCGAAATCTACTCCCTCATTTAATACCTTGTGAGAAGATGTGTATATATAGTTGGAGTTATCAAGGATGTTCTCTTCAAAGGGCTTATGTCCGCTTTTTGAGAGAAGTTCAATGATTAGGGGCATTTTTCTGCTGCTCATAGTACTCTGTTTGTGCACAAAAATAGTTTAAAAAGATTTAACTTTGCGCCGCGATGAATGAAAACGAAATAATAATACAGAAGGTTACCGAGTCGGAATATGAGCATGGTTTTGAAACACTGCTTGAACAGGAGTATTTTCCTAAAGGACTCAACCAAGATATAGTGAGAGCTATATCGGCAAAAAAGGGCGAACCTGAGTGGATGCTTGAGTTTCGCCTGAAAGCGTATAATAAATGGATAACCATGAAGATGCCCGAGTGGGCTCAACTTAAGATTCCAAAAATCGATTTTCAAGATATAATCTATTTTGCAGCCCCAAAAAAGCTCAATCCCGGAGGAGAGATAGATCCGCAGCTAGAGGAGACTTTCGAAAAGCTGGGTATCCCTCTTCATGAAAGGAATGTACTTGCAGGAGTTGCCGTAGATGCGGTGTTCGACTCCGTATCTGTTAAGACAACCTTTAGGGAGCAATTGGCCGAGAAGGGTATAATATTCTGCTCTTTTTCAGAAGCTGTAAGAGACTACCCCGATCTTGTAAAAAGATATCTCGCCTCTGTTGTACCTTACGGAGACAACTACTTTGCCGCCCTTAACTCGGCAGTATTCAGCGACGGATCTTTCTGCTATATCCCCAAAGGCGTAAGATGCCCAATGGAGCTCTCCAGTTACTTTAGAATTAACGCAAAGGGAACAGGCCAGTTCGAAAGAACACTCATAGTTGCAGAGGAGGGATCATATGTGAGCTATCTAGAGGGGTGTACCGCACCTCAGCGAGATGAAAATCAACTTCATGCTGCGGTTGTAGAGATTGTGGTTATGAAAGATGCCCATGTAAAATACTCAACAGTACAAAATTGGTATCCGGGAGACTCAAAAGGTGTAGGGGGGATTTATAACTTTGTTACAAAGAGGGGAATCTGTAAAGGCGAGAACAGCAAACTTTTCTGGGCACAGGTAGAGACGGGTTCTGCAATAACTTGGAAGTACCCCAGCACAATCCTTAGAGGAGACAACTCAATTTCGGAGTTCTATTCGGTAGCTGTTACCAACCATTATCAGCAGGCCGATACGGGAACAAAGATGATCCATATTGGAAAAAACACAAAGAGCCGAATTGTAAGTAAAGGAATCTCTGCCGGCTTCAGTCAAAACAGCTACAGAGGTCTTGTAAAAATTCTTCCGAATGCACAAGATGCAAGAAATTTTACACAGTGCGACTCTCTTCTTCTAGGAGACAGATGCGGAGCTCACACCTTCCCTTATATAGAAAACGAGAACGACACTGCCATTCTTGAACATGAGGCAACCACATCTAAAATAAGCGAAGACCAGCTTTTCTACTGTCTTCAAAGGGGAATTGGTCCAGAAGATGCAGTTGGTCTGATTGTTAACGGATATGCAAAAGAGGTTATTAATCAGCTGCCTATGGAGTTTGCCGTGGAGGCACAAAAACTTTTGCAGATAACACTTGAGGGGAGCGTAGGTTAAAATAATATTTACATAAATGGGCATGTTTTTAGAGATCTTCAGTACAGACAACATCTTATTTACAATAGGAAATCAAGGGGTCTCCCTTCTTGAGATTCTCTCTGTAATCAGTGGGTTAACCTGTGTATATCTGGCCACAAGAGCCAAGGTGGCAAACTTTTGGATGGGGTATCTGTACAATATTCTTCTGTTTATGCTATTCTATCAAAAGGGGTTGTACTCAAGCATGCTGGTTCAACCGGTGTCGTTTATAATCAACTTTTTTGGTCACTACAGGTGGACTCACCCAAAAGAGGGAGAAGAGAATAGTAAACATCAGTTAAAGGTTACCCTTCTTTCAAATGGCAAAAGGGTCTATTTTGTAGCTCAGATTCTGGTTCTTGCAGCACTTTGGGGGATAGTACTAACCTATTTAGACAACATATTCCCAACAATTTTCGACGAAGCAAAAAAACCTTTTTTAGATGCTTTTGTAACCATAACTATTCTTACTGCCCAGTATCTATCTGCTCAAAAAAAACTGGAGTGTTGGGCTGCATGGTTCACAGTAAATATAACGAATATAACTCTTTACATCCTTGCCGGCATGGCATTTTTACCAATGGTTAGTGCAGGTTACCTCATATTGGCCTTCTTTGGGTTTGCTATGTGGAGGAGAGAATGGAAAAGAGATAATTAAAAATGTAATTAAAATAAAATGTTAGAAATAAAGGGATTACACGCCTCGATAGGAGGTAAGGAGATATTAAAAGGGATAGATCTCTCTGTAAAGGCAGGTCAGGTTCATGCAATAATGGGTCCCAATGGATCGGGTAAAAGCACCCTGTCGGCAGTTCTTGCAGGAAGAGACACTTTTGAGGTTACTAAAGGTGAGGTTACTTTCTCCGGACTAAATCTGCTGGAGCTCTCACCCGAAGAGAGGGCAAGACAAGGGCTATTTCTGGGGTTTCAGTATCCTGTAGAGATACCGGGAGTTAGTAATGTTAACTTTATGAAGACTGCAATCAATGAGCAGCGAAAGTTTAGGGCTCTTCCGCCAATCACCGCGGCAGAATTTCTAAAGATGATGAGAGAGAAGATGGCTGTTGTAGAGATGGACAGCTCATTCTCCGGCAGAGGAGTGAATGTTGGCTTCTCAGGTGGAGAAAAAAAGAGGAATGAGATTTTTCAGCTTGCCATGCTAGATCCGGTTCTGTCTATCTTAGATGAAACAGACAGCGGACTAGATATAGATGCACTTAGAATAGTGGCATCGGGAGTTAATAAGCTTAAAAGAGACGACAACGCATTTATTGTGATAACTCACTATCAGAGACTGTTAGACTATATAATCCCCGACGTTGTTCACGTTCTTTACGACGGAAGAATTATTAAGAGCGCAGGCAAAGAGTTGGCTCTGGAGGTTGAGCAGAGGGGTTATGATTGGCTCATTAACGGATTGTAAAATGGGAGAGGCAAAATATACTTATACACCCGAGATTCCCGAGGTTTTTAGATGTCGAGTACCAATGGAGGGTACAGGGCAATCTTATGTGACCAACGGAGTGTTGAGGGAGGAGTTCTACTCTCCCGAGGGGCTCTCTCTTAAACCATCAGATATAAGAGGTTTTTCGCTTGAGGTTAAGAGCGGATCAAAGTGCGAACAGACGCTTCAGATAATAAGCTTTAGAGACTCTACAGATACCAATGAACTGCGCTTTGAGAACAGAGTGCTGCTGGAGGAGAACTCCTCTTCGTCAATTTTGTTGTGTACACATACCCTTACTCTAGACCACTTTTCAACAGAGGAGGTTATTAAGATTGAGGCCAAAAAGGGTTCGAATACAAATATAGTAGTTATGCAAAATGAGCATAACCACTCAACTCACAGAGTAAAATTTGTAATTGAGTCTCACCAAAGCTCCTACTTAAAGATAAACGTGATTACTCTACATGGAGCACTGTTGGAGAACGATTTTGATGTAAAGCTTATTGGTGAAGGGGCTGTATGCGAACTCAACGGGGTATATCTGGTAGATGGAGAGCAGGTAATTAAAACTAATGTGGTAATGAACCATATGGTTAGAGAGTGCTTTAGTAGTCAGCTTTTTAAAGGCATACTCGACGATAGTGGCAAGGCATATTTTACGGGTAGAATTGTTGTTGCACAAGATGCTCAAAAAACACAAGCTTACCAGGCCAACCACAACCTGCTTATCTCTCAAGGTGCTAAGGCCTATGCTCAACCACAACTGGAGATATATGCCGACGATGTTAAATGCTCGCACGGTGCAACCAGTGGCCGATTAGATGATAATGCCCTGTTCTATATGAGATCTAGGGGTATTGGGAAGGCCGAAGCTAAACTTTTACAGCAGCTGGCCTTTGTCTATGACGTATTGGAAAAAATAGACAATGTTCAATTAAGAGAGAGATTGCACGATCTTGTTGAGTCAAGACTTAGAGGAGAGTTTCAACACTGTACCAACTGTAGTATGAACTGTTGTTAATCTAAACCGAATAAAAAATGAGAAAGATTGCTTTATTAATTTTTGCAGTTATGATGATTCTTCCTGCTGCAACCACCGCTCAACCGGGTAAAATAGTTGGCAAATGGTATACAATAGATGAAGAGGGAAATAAAAAATCGCTTGTTGTAATCTCTAAAGGGGCAAACAACACCTATGAGGGGGTCATTGAGAAGCTTCTTACAGGAGATCCGGCAAGGAGATGCGTAAACTGTACCGGAGAGGATAAGGATAAGCCAATTGCAGGAATGAGGTTTATTAAAGGGCTGAAAGAGGATGGAGATAAACTTTCAGGAGGAACCATATTGGACCCTGCTAATGGCAAAGTGTACAACTGTACAATCTCTTTAGATAAAAAAAGCGGAAAGCTAAAAGTTAGAGGATCTCTAGACAAATCGGGTTTGTTAGGGAGGAATCAAACGTGGGAACGCGCACAAAACTAAACACTTAGCACAAAATAGACGTTTTGTCATGTTGATTACCCTGTTGATAACTAAGTAAGCTTTTCGGGGTTTAATAGATCTAAATAATATAATTTTGTCGAAGTCGATGGAGGAATCCTTCGGCTTTTTCTTTCCACTATAATTTACAGAATATGAAAAAATACACCTACGAAGAGGCCATGGCATCGAGCCTGCAGTACTTTAAAGGGGATGAACTTGCCGCATCTGTATGGATAAATAAATATGCAATGAAAGACTCTTTCGGGAATCTCTATGAGTGCTCCCCCGACGATATGCACCACAGATTGGCCGGAGAGTATGCAAGAATAGAGTCTAATTATCCAAATCCCCTTTCCAAGGAGCAGATATATGAGCTGCTAAAAGATTTCAAATATGTGATACCTCAAGGAGGACCTATGACGGGCATAGGGAACAATTTTCAAATAGCATCACTCTCTAACTGCTTTGTAATAGGGCACAGAAAGCCGGCAGACTCTTACGGTGGGATCATGAGAATAGATGAGGAGCAGGTTCAGCTTATGAAGAGAAGGGGGGGTGTGGGTCACGACCTCTCGCACATAAGACCGGCCGGAAGTCCGGTTTTGAACAGTGCACTTACCTCTACCGGAGTTGTTCCATTTATGGAGAGGTACTCAAACTCTACCAGAGAGGTTGCACAAGACGGTAGAAGAGGGGCCCTTATGCTTACCATCTCAATTAAGCACCCCGACTCCGAGATGTTTATAGACGCTAAGCTTGAGCAGGGAAAAGTAACAGGAGCAAACGTCTCGGTTAAGATAGACGACGAGTTTATGAGGTGCGCTCTCCATAATAAACCATACCGCCAGCAGTTTCCAATAGATTCAGATAATCCAACCTATGTTAAGGAGGTAGATGCAGCTGCACTATGGAAAAAAATCATACACAATGCATGGAAATCGGCCGAACCGGGTGTACTCTTCTGGGATACAGTTATAAGGGAATCTATACCCGATTGTTATGCCGATCTTGGCTATAAGACAGTGAGCACAAATCCATGCGGAGAGATACCTCTATGCCCGTATGACTCTTGCCGTCTAATTGCCATAAATCTCTACTCCTATGTAGAGAACCCATACACAAAAAATGCAAAATTCAACTTTGAACTCTTCAAAGAGCATGTGAGAATGGCAATGCGCCTGAATGACGACCTCATAGATCTGGAGATGGAGAAGATAGAGGCCATTATATCTAAAATTGAGAACGATCCCGAAGATCATGAGGTTAAACTTGCTGAGATAACTCTGTGGAAAAAGATTAAAGAGAAGACTTTAGGGGGAAGAAGAACCGGATTGGGTATAACAGCCGAGGGAGATATGTTGGCGGCATTGGGTATGAGATACGGAGAGGATGAGGCAACCGATTTTGCAGTTGAGGTACAGAAGACGCTTGCAGTAGAGGCCTACAGATCGTCGGCACAAATGGCGGTGGAGAGAGGTGCGTTCCCAATATTCGATGCAAAGAGAGAGACAGGCAATCCAATGATTGCCAGAATAAAAAACGAAGATGAGTTGCTCTACGAACAGATGGTGCGTCACGGAAGAAGAAATATCTCCATGCTAACCATTGCACCTACCGGAACAACCTCGCTTATGACCCAAACCACATCTGGCATAGAGCCGGTATTCCTGCCTTTCTATAAGAGAAGAAGGAAGGTAAATCCGAACGACAAAAATGTGAATGTAACATTCAGAGACGAAGTTGGAGACGCATGGGAGGAGTATTATGTATTTCATCACAACTTTATCATCTGGTGTGAGAAGAATGGATACACTTCTGAGAGCATTAAGGCCATGTCGGCAAGTGAGATTGAGAAGCTGGTAGAGGAGTCTCCTTATTTTAAAGCAACATCAAACGACATAGACTGGACTGCCAAGGTTAAGATGCAAGGTAAGATGCAAAAGTGGGTAGACCACTCAATCAGCGTTACGGTTAACCTGCCTTCCAACGTGTCTGAAGAGCTAGTGTCGGAGGTTTATAAAACAGCATGGGAGTATGGCTGCAAGGGGGTTACGGTATACAGAGACGGGTCTAGATCGGGAGTGCTGGTATCTACAAAAGAGAATGAGAGCAAAGAGGCCTCTTTAAAGAAAAAAGAGAGACCAAAATCGCTAGATGCCGAGGTTATCAGATTTAAAAACGGTGCAGAACAGTGGATTGCCCTTGTGGGTATGCTTAAAGGGGTGCCTTATGAGATTTTTACAGGTCTTATAGACGAAGATACCAGGAGTATTCCTAAGTCGGTTACAATGGGTTATATTGTAAAGGAGAAGGACGAAAACAATAACACCAGGTATGACTTTCACTATATAGACAAATATGGGTACAGAAACATTGTGGGGGGTATATCCCACATGTTTAACAAGGAGTATTGGAATTATGCAAAGCTTATCTCCGGAGTGCTTAGAAACGGAATGCCTATTGTAGATGTTGTAAACCTTGTTGCAGGTCTCCAGTTAGACAGTGAAGCCATAAATACATGGAAAAATGGGGTTGAGAGAACACTTAAAAGATACATCCCCGACGGAACCAAAGACGATTCGGGGAAAAAATGCGAAAAGTGCAAATCCGACAACCTGGTATACCAAGAGGGCTGCCTTACATGTATGGCCTGTGGAAACTCAAAATGCGGATAGATGATAATATATCCAAAATGTAAAGTAAACGTAGGATTACGGATTTTAAGAAAGAGGGAAGACAGATTTCACGACCTGGAGAGCCTCTTTCTTGACTCCTCCTCGCCATCCGACATATTGGAGATAGTTGAGAGCAGTAAACTCTCAATAAAATTATACGGAGCAGAACTTGACTGTGCTCCTGAGGATAATATCTGCATAAAAGCGTATAACCTAATCAAGCAGAATTATAACATCCCTCCGGTAGAGATTCACCTTATGAAGCGTATACCTTCCGGAGCAGGCCTGGGTGGGGGATCTTCCAACGGATCGTGTACCCTTATAGTTTTGGACAAGCTCTTTGGGTTGAATCTCTCAGAAGAGCGTCTGGCAACGCTATCTGCCTCACTTGGAAGCGATTGTCCTTATTTTATTTATGCTCACAGCCAAACAGATAACAGGTTTAATCCGGTTCTTGTAACAGGAAGAGGAGATAGGTTGAGACGTTTATCAATACCGGCATTAGATGATATTAGGGTAGAGATTCACACACCCGATATATTTGTATCTACTGCTGAGGCATATATGGGAGTTACACCGCAAATTCCGCCAATACCTATAGAGCAGATACTGGAGATGCCCATTGAGAGTTGGAGAGATCATCTAAAAAATGATTTTGAATCCCACATTTTTAGAAAATACCCTATCTTGGGCGATATAAAAAGAGATCTCTATGCCAGGGGTGCTTTGTATGCATCTATGAGCGGCAGTGGCTCGTCACTTTTTGGGTTATTCAGAGTATAGCTTTAGTATTTTTTGAAAATCTCTTGTATTTCTAGGGGATTATTTGTCTTTGTAAGCGCCAGCATCAGCAGAATCCTTGCCTTCTGAGGAGTTTTAAAAAAGCTTACAGGCCATCTTTTATCGTACTCCTCTGCAGCCAAATCTACACCTCCTGTTAAAATTCTGGAAGATCTCACAATATTTACACCTTTCTCTGCAGCCCTCTCCATTGCTTGAGCTATTGCTCGATTATAGTTTCCATGACCAACTCCGGCAATCACTATGCCCGCCGTCCCCGACTCTGCAAGGGCATTAAATGCCACATCAGACATAAATGCATACATATACAGGATTTCAGTTTTTGGGAGAGATTTAAGCCCCTTTATGTCGAATTCCGATGAGGAGGTGTGAGTGAATGTGCTCTCTCTGAAAAAGGTTGGTAACCCGTCTCTCACCCTTCCTAAAGGGCCAAAGTTAGGACAACTGAATGCATCGGTATTTACCGTATTGCTTTTGGTGACATCGTCTGCAGAAAAAATCATGTCGTTCATCACAACCATTACCCCCCTGTTATGAGAGATTACATTAGATGCAACGGCTACTGCATTGTAAAGGTTAAAAGGACCATCGGCACTCAGTGATGTAGAAGCTCTCATCGCTCCTGTTATTACTACCGGTTTTGAATGCTTTACCGTAAGGTTCAGAAAATAGGCAGTCTCCTCCATCGTGTCTGTACCATGTGTTATAACTACTCCGTCACATAAGTTGTGAGTGAACAGGTTATCTATAACCTTCCACAGCTCAAGCCAAATCTTCTCCTCCATATTCTGACTAGAGATATTGCATATCTGCACACCTTTTAATTCGGCCAGCTTGTCTATTTCGGGCACAGAGGCAATGATTCTCTCTATACTCAAAACACCGGGCTGGTAAGATGCCTGCACAGAGGTGCCGGCCGAACCTGCAATGGTTCCGCCTGTTGCCAATATTACTACTCGCGGTTTTTGTGTTGCCGTTAAAGTTGATGTAAAAAGCAAAAAAGAGAGAGAGACAATGGATATAAATAGATTTCTTAACATACCGGTGCTTTTTTTATTTGACAAAAATATAAAAAAGGCCGACCCCCTGCTACAGAAATCGACCCCTTTTTTGTGTACTAAAACCTAAACCTACACCAATAAGATGCAGCGTAGTTGTAAAACGTTGCATACTTTTTTAAAAATTTTCTATTTTTTTTACAAATGCCAGGGGTAACATAGATGCAAGAAGTCCTATTATTGCTATCCCACAGATAGTTATAATCACGTCAAAAAATTTTACTACTATCGGATAGCTTTCAACAATAAAGTTCCCGGGCATTGGGATTATACCAAAAATTTGTTGAGCAAAGCAGAACAGAAGAGCTGCAACGGTTCCGGTTAACACTCCTGCAAGAGAGATCATCCACCCCTCCAGAACAAAAATGTATTTAATTGTTCTATCCCTTGCTCCAAGAGCTATAAGTGTCTCGGTATCCTCTCTCTTCTCCATTATTAGCATAGATAGTGATCCAAAAAGGTTACATGATATGATTATCAAAACAAAAAGCAAAATTATATATATCGACAACTTCTCAGATCTCATCATCTTATATAGAGTTTCGTTCTGTTCATATCTGTCTTTTACAAGATAGCTGTTACCCAGTAGCTTTTTTATATCTTTTTTAAGTGATTGTACATCGGTACCCTCTTTAAGGTAAATCTCTACATAAGAACATTCATCGTAGTATTCCAGCAGATCCCTTGCTGTCTCGATAGGAATAAAGATGTATTTCTTATCGAAACCCTGTTCAATAGAGAAGAGACCGGCAGGAAACACCTTCTCTATATTGAGTGACGAGATTGGATTAATCATAGAGAGCGTGCCGCTTCTAGAGGGAAAATAGAGCATCATGGGCTCGATAAAGTGCACTCTAAGGCCCAAACTAAATGCCAGGGATCTTCCCATTACAGCTTGAGGAATCTCTCCATGATATAGAGAAAAATCGCCCTCTTTTATATAATCCTTAATTCTTGTTACACTTGCAAAGGAGGAGTCTACCCCTTTTATTGAGGCAACAGACTCCTGATTGGAGTACTTAACAAAGACATTCTCCTCTACAACTTCGCAGAGTGCAATGATTCTGGAATCTCTCCTCAAAGAGTCAAACTCTGCTGAGTGGGGAACAAAGCTTTTCCCTTTTACGGGTGTAATGAGTAAATCAGATTCGTACGTAGAGTATAGGGTTTTGATGAGCCCCTCGAATCCATTGTAAACAGATAGTATTATAATTAGAGCGGCAGTTCCGATTGCAATTCCGCCTGCGCTTATCAACGAGATAATGTTGATGACGTTATGAGACTTTTTTGCAAAAAGATATCTCCCGGCTATGAAGATTGGTAGCTTCAACTCTTTAAAAGTTTATCTATCTTCTCAACATAATCTAAAGAGTCATCTATTATAAATTGCAGCTCCGGTACAATTCTAAGCTGCTTTGAAACTCTCCTGCCAAGCTCGCCTCGAATAGACTTAGAGGAGCCCTCAACCAGCTTGTAAACCTCCTTTGCCCGCTCAGATGGAAAGATACTGATGAATACTCTGGCTGCAGAGAGGTCGGGACTTATCCTTACAGCCGTAACCGAGACCATGGCTCCACCAAACACGGCAGTACCTTTCTCTCTGAATATCTCCGACAGATCTCGTTGAAGCTGTCTCGATACCTTTTGTTGTCTTGTGCTCTCTCCCTCCATAGTTATTCAATTTTTAAAATAAAGTAATTCTTCTTGCCCTTTTGAACCAAGATATATTTGTCGTTCAGCAGCTTTTCTCCCGATAACGATGCTTCGGCCGATATTGCCTTGTTTTTGTTTATACTAACACCTCCGGCTTGAATCATCTTCCTACACTCCCCTTTTGATGGGAATACAGAGCTTTTTACTGCCAGTATATCTGTTAGTTGCAGGTTAAGATCTTCCCGCGTTATTGTATAAGAGGGCACCCCCTCAAAAACACTTAGAAAAGTTCTCTCATCAAGCTCTCTTAAATCGTCTGAAGTAGAGTTTCCGAACAAGATAGAGGATGCTTTGACAGCTTTTTCGTATTCATTAGTACCGTGCACCATAGTTGTAACCTCTTTTGCCAGTAATTTCTGCAGCTCTCTCAAATGAGGCGCCGGGCTATGTGAGGTAACAGCGCTCTCAATCTCCTCTTTTGATAGCATTGTGAAAATCTTGATATATCTCTCTGCATCTTGATCACTCACATTGAGCCAGAACTGATAAAAGGCATAAGGAGTAGTATATCTTGCATCTAACCAAATATTACCCTGCTCTGTCTTCCCAAATTTTCCGCCATCGGCCTTTGTAATCAGAGGGCATGTGAGGGCAAAGGCCTCTCCTCCCTCTTTGCGACGAATCAGCTCGGTACCTGTAGTAATATTGCCCCACTGATCGCTTCCACCCATTTGCAGTTTGCAGCCAAGGTGTTTGTAAAGGTAGAGGTAGTCGTACCCTTGCACAAGCTGATACGTAAACTCGGTAAAAGACATTCCTTCACGCTCATCTCCGCTGATTCTCTTCTTTACGGAGTCTTTACTCATCATGTAGTTTACGGTAATATGCTTTCCTATATCACGTATGAAATGCAGAAATGTATACTC
>CAYYAM010000025.1:13120-29258 GCA_964469965.1 uncultured Muribaculaceae bacterium
CCTATATGAAGTGAATCTGCAGTTGGATCTATCCCAACATATGCGCTTGTCTGCTCTCTCTCAAGTTGTTCTTCGGTCCCGGGCATAATGTTGTGGACCATTCCCCTCCACATAAGTTCATTTACAAAGTTGCTCATCTCAGTTATTAATTTTGGGCAAAAGTAAGGTTTTTTCTTTACTTTTGTCTACTTACTCATTATCAAGTTTAATCTACACGCCTAATTATTGAAACCATATGAAAAAACTCAACTTACTCAATATTCGCGCTGCCGTTCTTTGGTTTATTGTAATTACACTTCTCACTTCAAATACTCAACTCTGGTCTCAGAGCGATACCCTTATATCAAGAATAGAGTCTTTAAAGGGAGTTACAGAGGTAAAAGCATTGAACTCTAAAGATTTTAATCAAAAATATGTTCTATATATAGATCAGCCGTTAGACCATAAAAACCCATCAGCCGGCACATTCAAGCAGAGAGTGTTTGTTATGAATATATCTCTTGACAGTCCAACCGTTATAGTTACAGAGGGGTACGGAGCGGGCTATGTTAACAATCCTGCCTATAGAGAGGAGATATCTCGGCTGTTCAATACAAACATTATTTTTGTTGAACATAGATACTTTTTGGAATCTACTCCTAAGAATAGAGATTGGAGGTATCTCACTGCAGAGAATTCGGCATACGACCTTCATAACGTACGATCTACATTTGCATCACTCTATAAGGGTAAGTGGATAGCAACCGGAATAAGCAAAGGTGGGCAGACCGCTATGCTCTACACTGCATGGTTCCCCGGAGATGTAGATATAACAGTGCCCTATGTTGCCCCTTTGTGTAGAGGTAAAGAGGATGGAAGGCATGAGATCTTTCTTCGAGAGAAAACAGGAACCGCAGCGGAGAGAAAACGGTTAGAGGACCTTCAAAAAGAGATTCTTTTAAGAAGAGATGAGTTACAACCAATGTTCGACTCGCTTTGCAGTGCAAAAAGCTATACATTTACACTCCCTTTAACAGAGATTTACGACTACTCCGTTCTGGAGCTCCCTTTTGCCTTTTGGCAATGGGGGAGTCCTATTGACGGGATTCCCGCACCCGGTTCATCGGCAAAAGAGCTTTTTAGCTATTGGATGAAGATATCGTCTCCCGACTACTTTGTGAACGATACTCCAACCACTCCATTCTTTGTTCAAGCAGCCAAAGAGTTGGGCTATTATGGCTACGATACAAAGCCCTTTAAAGGGTTGTTAACTATTAAAAGCTCTAAAGGTTATCTTGACAGAATCTTTATGCCCCAAGGTTATAAGTTCAAATTCAACAAGTCGCTCTATCGTAAGGTAAAAAGGTTCATAGCGAACACAAGTAATAAGATGATGTTTATTTATGGGGAGTACGATCCTTGGAGTGCAGTGATGGTAAATGAACCAAAAAGTGAGAACGTTGTTCTTTACATTGATCCAAAAGGTAGCCATAGGGCAAGAATATCTACACTCCCAGAAGAGATAAGAGCAGAAGCCATATTAAAACTGGGGAACTGGATTAACGAATAGCAATTTAATATGCTGGAATTTAAAACAATTGAACTACAAGATAAAGAGTGGGCAGATAGGTTATTGGCATTCTCAAACTATAGGGGAGCAGAATACTGCTTTACCAATCTCTTTATTTGGGATGGTATATACAAATCACAAATTGGCAGGTATAAAGATTTTCTACTGCTTCGCACCGGAGACCCCGGCGAGAGGAACTATCTCTATCCGGCCGGCAGAGGAGATATTAGGGAGGTTATAGAGATATTGGAGGCCGACTCGGCTAAAGATGGCTCTCCATTTTCTATAATAGGGGTAACTAAAGAGAGCAGAGAGGAGCTCGAGAAGATGTTCCCCCATAAATTCAGGTTTACAGCGGTGAGAGATAGTTTCGACTACATCTATGATAGTGAGAAACTTATAACCTTAGCCGGAAAGAGACTCCAACCAAAAAGAAATCACTTGAACTACTTTATTAACAATTACAATTGGAGTTATCAAGATCTTACACCGCGTTTGATAGATGAGGTTCATGCATTCAACGATGAGTGGTGCAGAAGGGTAGAGTGCAAAAAAGTTGAGACATTAAGCTGGGAGAGTTGTGCCGTTGAAAAATGCCTTGGAAATTATGAGGCACTTAATGTTAAAGGCGGTATTCTTAGAGTCGATGGAGAGATTGTAGCTTATTCGGTAGGGGAGGTAATCAACTCAGATACAGTTATAGTGCATATAGAGAAGGCCTTTTATGACGTAAGAGGAGCATATCCAATGATAAACAGAGAGTTTGCTTCAAAAATTGCTGCCGGATACAAATATATTAATAGAGAGGACGATATTGGAGATGAGGGCTTAAGAAAAGCAAAAGAGTCTTATTATCCCGCATTTATGTTGGAAAAATTTCGTGCAGAATTATTTTAAATTATATTTGCAACCATATAACAAAAGTTAGCTTAAATTGGAACCTCCCAGTAGTGTTTTAGATGATTATTTCTCCCAGGGGTTAACTCTTTTCCTCTCTTTATTGGCTTATGTCCTAGTCTATGGTTTTGAACTCATTAAAAACAGAGCTGGGGCAGACGAGAATTCTAGTGACTCTCGTAGTTATGCCCAGGGGAGCTTAGCTCAACTCAACCTCTTTCTTAAGTTTTTAATTGTTTTTACTTTACTATCATTGCATACAGTGGGCCTGCCGGTGGCTGTAGCAGTGGCTCTTCCCCTAATATTGGTAATAGAATCACTGGCTAATTTTCTTGTGGTAAAAGCAAATAAATTTTTTGCTAAAGCAATTCATTTCACCGCGCCTATAATCTATATTCTAAATTTTCCATTTAATATAATTGTAAAGAGAATTGAGCATTGGTTTTCAGGAAATAATCAAGAGGAGGATGTTCAAACCCTGGAAGAGGTCTCAGACGACGACCGTAATCTTTTAAAGGGGATCACCTCTCTTACAAAAACATCGGTGTACAATATTATGAGGCCAAGAGTAGAGGTTGTTGCCGTTAGTACTGCAATGAGCCCCTCACAAGTTATGAGCATAGCTGTTGAGTGTGGTTTCTCCCGACTTCCGGTTTATGAGAACGACATAGATAACATAAAGGGCTTTCTATATGTAAAGGATATGATTGAGTATCTTATGGAGCCGGGAGAGTCTTATGAGTGGCAAAAACATATTAGAGATGCCTATTTTGTGCCGGGAAACAAAAAAATTGACGATCTTCTTGAGGAGTTTAGACAGAAGAAAATTCACCTTGCGCTTGTTGTAGACGAGTATGGGGGCACCGACGGGATTGTTACATTGGAGGATGTGCTTGAAGAGATAGTTGGAGAGATTTCGGACGAATCTGATAAAATAAATATCATTCAATAAATGGGACTCTATTTTACAAAAGAGCTGGAAAACGGGGCCTCAATCTCTGTATGGGAGATTACAGAGAGCGAAGAGGAGCTTTTAAAGCTGAGCTCTGTTCCCAATGATGAGCTGGAGGAGCTTAAGCTCATCAAAAGTATCTCCAGAAGAAGGGAGAAGTTGGCTGTAAGGGCTCTGCTTTGTACCATTTTCGACGACAAAGTCTATCTTGGGCACCACGATAATGGCAGACCATATCTTCAAAATAGTTTAACTGAGATCAGTATCTCTCATACAGGAAAATACGCATGCATCATTACTCATCCCCACGAGAGTGTAGGTATAGATATTGAGAGTTTAGAGAGAAACTTCTCTGCAGTTAAAAAGAGAGCATTGTCTCCCGAGGAGATAGACAATCTGAGTGAAAAAGAGATTAACCTGCATCTTGCAATATTTTGGTGTGCAAAAGAGGCAGTTTACAAAAGAATGTCAAGATCTGACATTGACTTTGCCAAACAGATCTATATAAAGCGGTTTAATCCAAAAGATAAAGGTGAGCTTACTGCAATTTTCAGAGACAAAGAGGGTGCCGAACAGGAGTTTGAACTCTGTTACGACACCTTCGATAATCATGTTATGGCCTGGGTTGTGGGATAATCTGCGATGCGTGTCTTTTTGTATCTACCTTCTCAATAATATCTTCAATACTTCCTGTTTGATCAATTATAAAGGTTTTTCTAATTATCCCATCGTACTCTTTGCCCATAAATTTCTTTCTCCCCCAAGCTTCATATGCATTGAGTATAACTCCATCTTTGTCTGATATGAGAGAGAAGGGCAGATTATATTTCTCTATAAACCCTTTGTGAGATTTTTCACTGTCTTTGCTTACTCCTAAAATTTTATATCCAAGAGACTCAAACCTGTGATAGTTATCTCTTAAATCGCACGCCTCTGCTGTACAACCGGGAGTGTTATCTTTTGGATAGAAGTAAAGAACCAGCTTAAATCCTCTGAAATCATCCAGACATACCTCTTTGCCATCCTGATCTACACCTTTGAAGTCAGGAGCTTTGTCACCAATTTTTAACATACTTTTTTGTTTAATAAACACCTTACAATCATAAATGTTCAATCGTAAAAAAGGCCGCCCGGTAACACCGAGCGGCCTTCAGAATTTTCAATTTTAAGTGTGAAATATTACATCATTCCACCCATTCCGCCCATTCCCGGAGCGCCCATTGGTACTGGATTCTCCTCTTTCTTCTCTGCCAGTACGCACTCTGTTGTAAGGAACATACCTGCTACCGAGGCGGCATTCTCCAAGGCAACTCTTGTTACTTTAGTAGGGTCAATAACTCCTGTTTGATAGAGATTCTCATATCTGTCGGTGCGTGCATTGTATCCAAAGTCATCTTTCCCCTCTTTAACTTTTTGAATAACAATGCTTCCCTCAATACCTGCGTTTTCAACAATCATTCTTAGTGGCTCCTCTATAGCTCTTGCAACAATGGCAATACCTGTAGTTTCGTCGTCGTTCTCGCCTTTAAGGTCTTTAAGATCGTTGATTGCTCTTACATAGGCAACACCTCCACCCGGAACGATTCCCTCCTCTACGGCAGCTCTTGTTGCGCTGAGTGCATCGTCTACACGATCTTTTTTCTCTTTCATCTCAACCTCGGTGGCTGCACCAACGTAAAGAACTGCAACACCTCCGGCAAGTTTGGCAAGACGCTCCTGTAGTTTCTCTCTGTCGTAATCGCTGGTTGTAGTATCCATCTGTTTGCGGATTTGACCAACTCTCTTCTCAATTTCTGCCTTCTCTCCGGCACCGTTAACAATGGTTGTGTTCTCCTTGTCTATAGAGACTTTATCGGCACGTCCCAGCATCTCAACAGTGGCAGCGTCTAAACGCAGACCTTTCTCCTCTGAGATAACAGTACCTCCTGTGAGGATTGCTATATCTTCCAGCATCTCTTTTCTTCGATCTCCAAAGCCCGGAGCTTTAACAGCGGCAATTTTAAGAGTTCCACGAAGGCGGTTAACAACAAGAGTGGCAAGTGCCTCTCCATCTACGTCCTCTGCAATAATTAGAAGAGACATACCCCCCTGAGCAACCGGCTCAAGAACTGGCATTAGGTCTTTCATGGTAGAGATCTTCTTATCTGTAATTAAGATAAGCGGTTTGTCCAGAACTGCCTCCATCTTCTCTGGGTTTGTCATAAAGTATGGAGATATGTATCCTCTGTCGAACTGCATACCTTCAACCACCTTAACCTCTGTATCGGTACCTTTGGCCTCTTCTACGGTTATAACACCCTCTTTCTTAACCTTACCCATGGCCTCTGCTATCAATTTACCGATTGTTATGTCGTTATTGGCAGATATTGTAGCAACCTGTTCAATTTTAGTAATGTCGTCACCAACAGACTGACTCTGATTTTTCAAAGATTTTACAACAGTCTCAACAGCTTTGTCTATACCTCTTTTGAGATCCATAGGGTTTGCACCGGCGGTTACGTTCTTTAAACCAACAGTGATGATAGACTGTGCAAGTACCGTAGCTGTGGTGGTACCGTCTCCGGCCTGATCGGCTGTCTTAGAGGCAACCTCTTTTACCATTTGAGCTCCCATGTTTGCAAAGCGATCTTCAAGCTCAATCTCTTTTGCTACAGTTACTCCATCTTTTGTAATTTGAGGAGAGCCGTATTTTTTATCTATAACTACGTTTCTGCCTTTTGGGCCAAGCGTTACTTTAACTGCATTAGCAAGTGCATCAACACCCTCTTTCATAAGGTTGCGTGCATCTATGTTGAATTTTATCTCTTTTGCCATAATATTTATCTGTTTTTAAGTTGTTGTTAAATAAGAAAGTTTATACATCCGTAATTATCCAATTACTGCAAGAACGTCGGATTGACGCATCATAAGATAGTCTTTTCCCTCTACATTGATTTCGGTTCCCGAGTACTTTCCGTAAAGAACAACGTCGCCCACTTTTAGCTCCATTGGCTCGTCTTTTTTACCGTTTCCGGTAGCTACAATCTTGCCTTGCTGAGGCTTCTCCTTTGCTGTATCGGGGATGTACAATCCACTTGCTGTTTTTGTCTCTGCCTCTTTTGGCTCTACTAAAACTCTGTCTGCTAATGGTTTGATGTTCATAATTAATAGATTTTAGTTATTTGTTATATGTTTATAAATTGCATAATTCTAAGCCAACTTAAACAAAATAGGTGCCAAATGGCATTACTGACAAAATGTCTTACATGCTTGTCATACTAAGATGATATCTATTTATCTATATTTGTACTCAAGTTAAATTTTAAGAGTTGAATAGCAGGGAGACAAATAGCGAAGATACTCTCTTTATGAGGGAGGCACTAAAAGAGGCGCAAATAGCACTTGAGAGAGATGAGGTTCCCGTAGGTTGTGTTGTTGTTCATAAAAAGAGAGTTATAGCCAAATCTCACAATCTTACCCAACTTCTCAAAGACCCAACTGCTCACGCCGAGATGCAGGCCATTACATCGGCTGCCGGCAGCTTTGGCGGTAAGTATATGTCAGATATGACCATCTATGTTACTCTTGAACCGTGTCCTATGTGTGCTGCCGCTCTCAATTGGGCGCAAGTGACCAGATTGGTCTATGGAGCAGATGACCCAAAAAGAGGTTACACACTCTTCTCTCCAAACCTGCTTCATCCTAAATGCGAGGTTACAAAAGGTGTTCTCCAAGAGGAGTGTTCATCAATAATAAAAGGGTATTTTAGAGAGAAGCGGAACAACGGGATTTAGATGGAACAGATTATTGAGATACTGCAGAGTTATGGTTTGGTGGGTCTGTTTTTGGGCTCCTTTATGGCGGCTACCGTTGTGCCGTTCAGTTCGGAGGTTATCCTTACCGGGGTGTTGATAGCCGGAGTAAACCCTTTACACGCATTTTTTTCTGCAACAGCAGGCAATTGGTTGGGAGGCATGACAACCTACTTTGCAGGATACCTTGGCAAATGGTCTTTAATTGAGAGATGGTTTGGTGTAAAGCAAGAGAGACTTATTAGACAACGAGCCCGAATTGAGAGATACGGAAGTCTTATAGCTTTCTTTACATGGATGCCCCTTGTTGGCGATGTCTTGGCTATCGCACTTGGATTCTACAGAATAGATGTGTTAAAATGCGCTGTATATATGTTACTGGGCCGATCTATCAGATTTGGAGTGTGGATAGGGCTGTATATGGTATTGGGAAGTAAAATTTTAGGACTTTAATTTTGCAGGAAATAAAAAAAGCAATATATTTGCAGTCCCAAAATACAAAGTACTGACCTATGGTGTAACGGTAGCACTACAGATTTTGGTTCTGTCTGTCTAGGTTCGAATCCTGGTAGGTCAACATAAAAGAGGACGACAATTTATTTGTTAGTCCTCTTTTTTGTTATTAGAGAGATCAACCTCTCCTCTCTTTTTTCTATTGAAAATATTTGAGCGATACGCTCTCTATGCAGTGGGCTCTTCTCTTTTTTTAAGGCATTTGATACTGCCTCAGATACGCTTATCAGATTGTTTGCATCTGTGACGTATCCAAACTCTCCCGTCACTTCGGGCATTCCTCCTGTATTTGAGATAACAGGAATCAGACCAAAAGACATTGCCTCTGCAAGCGATAACGAAAAGCTCTCCCTTCTTGATAACTGGCAATAGACGTGTGCTCGGGCATAGTAAGCTGCCAGATCTTTATGATTGATTGGCGGGATTGCATTAAGATTTTTTGATTTTTTTACTCCTGCAATTTCAAAGATTTCACCCGAACAGCCAACTAAATTAAAGGTTAAATCGGGTAGCAATGCAGCAAGATTGTTGTATCTGTCTATCCCTTTTATAAAAAATGCCTGAACGGTTTTCACCAGAGCAACACATAATATCTCTCTTGAGTTGGTATCCGCAGTGGGAGAGAGTTCTACACCATTGTATAGCAGATATGATTGAGATTTTGGCGAGATACTTTTTACCACCCTCAATACATTTTTAGATACACAAAGATTTGCCGAAGATCTTTTTATACTATTTATTGTAAAACAAGCTCTCAAGGGTTTGTAAAAAGAGCCGTATTTGAATTTTCTATCTCTAACAACATCGTAACCACCTATCACCAGCCAACTATCCCTACCGGTTATCTTGCAAAAGAGCACAGGCAGGAGAGAGTGGTAATCTGCAAACCATATGTATACATGACGGTATCTCCAAATGTTTAAAAGCAGGAAGAGAAGCTGTTTTGCCAATGAGATTGGGAGGAGATGTTTAGGGTTGTTTTTAAAATGGTACTCATCTACCCTAAAGCTTCTTTTTAGAATGGCAAGGTCTCCCTTTACAAAAGTAGAGGGATGAGTATAAACAAACAGAACTCTCTCATCCATTCATATCGGGTTGTTATTTGAATCTATTTTACCAAGATAATATTGGCCACTTTACGCTCTCCCAGATTATCGAACTTTCTGTTGTCTGATGGATGGTTTACTATGCCATTGGTACCTATGCCATCTATATACATTGTAGTTGAACCTCCACCGTCGAGATTGATTGCGCTCGATGCTCCCAGCCACCTGAGACACTTTTGCAGCTCTTCCAGCGACATTCCGGCCGACTCTGCCGCCCTACCGTCTACTGTTACAAACAGAATATTTCCGTTCTCTTTGATTGCAACGGCTGTTCTAGGATGCCGGGTTGTATAAAACGATGAATTTTCAAGCTCTTCATCTATTTTACCTACTCTTAAAAGCGGTCCAGATGTTATAACCTCACCGGCTTGAATGTATCTCTCCCAATCCTTCAGTTCGTCTGCTTTGAGTATGTAAAGACGCCCGTCATATATTGCCAGGGCTCCTCTTTGGTGCATCGCTCTTCTGCCGGAGGTATATGTGTTAGGTGCTTTAACAATATTACCCTTCCTTATGTAATCTACAGAGTTATAGTCCTCTGTGTTGTGCTGATAATTGAATTTGAAAAAAGATCCGTTAATTGCGGCTATGGCAGCATTCTCCTTTGCCAGTACCGAGGTCTCAATAAGAATCGGGCTTATTGCAACTTCAACTGAGTACCCTCTGTTTGGTTCAATTTCAATAATATTAATGTACTGATTAGATAAGAAAAGATTATTGCTGTTATAGTGTGCAGTTTTATGAAAGACTCCGCTTTTTATCTCTCTGCTTTGCCAGGGGCCGTTAACTAACGTAAGGGAGTCACTCCCCTTTACCGGAGAGATGAATAACCACAGAAATATCCAGATAAACAGAGATGTTTTATACATAACTTTACAGTTTAGATTCTCTAATATTTATTGAATCTCAATAATCGCTTCGGAGACATTAATGATATAGTCGCCAACCTTTTCACATTCGGCAACAACATCCATGTAGAACACTCCGGTTTGATAGTTGTAAACATTGTTTTCAAGATTCATCAGGTGCTCCTCTTTGAGGTGGTTACGGTACTCATTTATTGAGTTTTCTGCATCTTCGGCGTTGGCTATATTGCTTATCTTTGTATATCCTTGTTCAAGGTTGTAAATCATATGCTTGAAAGCTACATCCATAAGATTTAACATATGATCCAGTTTTTTAATCATCTCTTGGTCGAACTTACTCTTATACACCTTCTTCCTTTGAAGGATTCTTGCAATGTTATACCCTGAATCACCTATACTCTCTATTTCACTGATTATGGTGTACATTGCCTGAAGTCTTCTGCCGCTCTCCTCGCTGATTTGACCCTCAGATATACTGTTGAGGTATTTTGCAATCTCAAGCTCAACTCTGTCTGTAATCTGTTCGTAGTGCTCCAGTTTTGCAAACAGATCGTCAAAATTATCTTTGTCGCAATCGTGAATGGCCTCTCTAACATACTCATACTGCCTCTGTGCCAAACGAGCAAAGTTAACAATTTCATGTTTTGCCTGAGTAAGAGAGAGCTCTGCAGTACTAAGTATACCACCCTGTATAAATTGGAGTCTGAAAACCTCCTCTGTTTTTGGTGTCTTAATAACGTATGTAACCAACTTCACAATTTGAGGTGTGAACCAAACCAAAATGAGAGTATTGGTGAGGTTGAACATTGTGTGGAGAAGCGAGATCCCATAAAGGGTAGATGATGAATTTGTAAACGGACTCTCTGCTCCAAAACTGACAACAATAGATGATACAAGCCTAAGTATTGGGGCAAAAAATATGAGTACCCAAATTACTCCAAATATATTGAAAACAGTGTGGGCAAGTGCCGCCCTTCGAGCCGAGACGTTAGCCACTGCTGCTGCAATGTTTGCAGTTATGGTTGTTCCTATGTTCTCTCCAAGCACCATAGCTGCCGCTATCTCAAAAGGTATCCAACCATAGCTAGACATAACAAGAGTAAGTGCCATGGTTGCACTGGAAGATTGGAGGATGATTGTGAGCAGTGTTCCTATTATAACAAAAAGAATTATAGAGAGGAATCCAAAACTTGTCCACTCTTTAAGAAACTCCAGAACCTCGGGGGTCGATTTAAGATCGGGTACCGAAGATTTTAGGAAACTAAGCCCAAGGAAGAGAAGTGCAAACCCAATTATCAATTCACCAATAGACTTCTTCTTTTTTGACTTAGACATCATAAAGGTGAAACCAAAACCAATAAGTGGGATTGATAATACCGCTATGTCTGCTTTAAAACCTAAAAGGGAGATTATCCAGGCAGTGACGGTTGTGCCTATATTGGCTCCCATAATAACTCCAACAGACTGGGCAAGAGAGAGTAATCCCGCATTTACAAAACTTACAACCATTACGGTTGTTGCACTGGAAGATTGAATTATAGCTGTAATAAATAGACCGGTAAGCACCCTCTTGAAGGAGTTAGATGTCATTGCAGCTAAAATGCTTCTCATTCGGTCTCCGGCTACTTTTTGCAGCGATTCGCTTAAGAGGGTCATACCATATAGAAAGAGCCCCAAAGCCCCAAGCACTTCAAAAACCTGAAATAATATTTTCATATTGTAATGGTTGTATTTTGCGCAAATATAAATCATATAATTAAGCCACTCAAAAAATTGATTCCTTTTATTAACTTCGCGTAAAAGGAGAGTCTTGTTAAAAATCTGCATAAAATTTATAAATCGCACTAACAGCGGAAGCTACATTCGCGCTGCATTTTTGTTTGTGTTTAACATTTTTGTAACATTTAATGCAAATGCACAGTATTTCTCTATCGGCAACAACCCGGGAAGAGTTAAATGGAGCTATTTAACCAGCAACAACTACAGGGTTATATACCCAACAGCCATAGATTCTGCTGCAAGAAGCTATATCTATCTTCTGGAAGAGTTAAGAGAGCCGGTGTTATCGCCGCTGGGTGTCTCTCCCAAAAGAATAGATGTTATACTGCATCCATTCAGCTCAAAAAGCAATGGATTGGTAAGCTGGGCTCCTTCAAGAATGGAGTTTATAACCACACCCCCATTAATACGAGATTTCTCATTCAACTGGGAGAAGAGTCTGGTGCTGCACGAGTTGAGACATACAGGTCAAATGTCTATGTTTACTCAAGGGGTGTTTAAACCATTGGGGTGGCTGATAGGGGAGCAATCGGCAGCAATCGGGGCTGCTCTTTTTATGAGCAGGTGGAAGTTGGAGGGAGATGCCGTGATTACCGAAACTGAGTTTACCTCTGCAGGAAGGGGCAGAGATCCAGATCATCTCATATATTTTAGAGCCGCATTCTCCAGAGGAGACTTCAGGAGTTGGGTTCAATGGACACAAGGTTCTCTCAAAGAGTATGTCCCGGATGTCTACAGTTTTGGTTATCTTTTCAATTCGTATCTCAGGTTTACCACACAGGATACAGAGATAACGGGAAAGATTACAAAATATGCGATTAAGCGGTTCTATAATCCTTTTGCAGAGAAGAGTGCATATAAAAAATTTACGGGATATTCGCGGGAAGAGAACTTTAATAGACTAAAGGAGACTCTCTCTGCAAAATGGAGGATAGAGGACTCCTTAAGGGAACCTTTCTCTGAATACAGCTATTTAAACAGAGCAAACAAATCGTACACCTCATATCTGTACCCTATTTCAAAAGGGGGAGATAAGTTTTATGCCGTTAAGAGAGATTTAGACAGAATTGACAGGTTGATAGCTTTGGACTCACTTGGTAATGAGAGTTTTTTGAAATATATGAGTGCGTTGAGTTCTCCAATAAGAGTAAAGCAAGATAGAGTATTCTGGACTGAGTATACCTCTTTGGGGAGATGGGAGTTGGAAAGTTTTTCCGACCTCTTTGAGTATAATATATCAACCGGCAAAACCCAACGGCTGACCACCAACAAACGCCTATCCTCTCCAAATTTATCTAATAATGGGATAAGCTACATATGGATAAATAACTTGCCCAATCTTTCTCAGAGAGTTGAGATTGTTGACTCTGAATCAATGTCTGTACAGATGAGCATCAGCCCGCCTAAAGGTGTTCGTGCTCTGGAGTCTGTTTTGTGGGAGGATACAATTTATTTGCTTGTTAAGTCAGATTTGGGCTACTTGCTCTATTGCAGAAAATTAGGAGATTTAGAGTGGAGTGAGCCACTTTTCCGGTCAAAAAAGGAGATATCATCTATCAACTACTACCAGCAGAGAGTTTGGTTTATATCACATTTTGAAGATGTTAAAGATATTTATTCGGTAGATGTGGAGAGTTGGTGCGATTTAAGGCGGCATACCAACAGTAGGTTTGGAGTTAATGGATTATTTATAGATGAGGAGGAGGGCAAGTTTATTTTTTCCGATTTTACATACAATGGCTACAGTATTGTATCTGAAGTTAGTGACTCGTTACTTTGGAAAAGGGCTCACAAAGTAGGTAGTTCATATTTTAACTCAATCGAATCTGCTATTGGTTCACAAGCAGGGTTTTTAGCCGATACACTAAATATAGGTGATGTGAAGGTGCTTTCGGGAGGACGGTACAATAAGAGTAAAAATATTTTTAGAGTACACTCCTGGGCGCCATTGTATTATAATATAGACAACATAAAAAGTCTCTCCTATGAGAGTGTTTACGATATTGTCTCTCCGGGATTTATTCTCTACTCCCAGAACAGTTTAAGCACCGCTTTTGGTATGTTGGGATACTCTTGGCAGCAGGGATTCCATTCGGGACACCTCTCATTTAGATACACAGGGCTCTATCCGGTACTTGAAACAAAGATAAATGTTAATACGAGAGACAGAGTTAGGTACACCCTTCAAAACGACCATCAGGGAAGACGGTTTCAAAAAAGAGATACCATTGTAAACTCTCCCTATTTCGACTCCTATTTGAGAGTATATCTTCCTCTACGATACTCCTCGGGTGGATGGAGTAGGGGTATAATTCCCAAGCTTATGTATAGATTTACAAACGACTCGTTTTTCTCCTACAGAAGAGAATCCTATAATAACTATCACTATTTAAATACAGGTGTAACAATTTATAAGATATTAAACACCGCACAAAGAGATATATTTCCAAGGGCGGGAGCCGGTGCAGAGTTTCAACTGTCAACCGTACCATTTTCAGGAGAGAACTTTGGAACCGTGGCTTACCTATCCACATTCTTATACGCTCCGGGAGTAACTACGGGTCATGGTATAAGAGTAATGGTGGCCGCTCAAAAGCAGTTTTATGAGGGGAAAAACTACCTTATGAGTAATATAATAAGGTTCCCATACGGCTATGACGACAGATACAGCAGGGAGGCGCTCACTGTACAATTTGAGTATGCTATGCCTCTTTATACAGGCGATCTCTCACTCTCTCCTCTTTTATACGTTAAAAGGGTACAACTCATTCCCTACTTAGATGGCTGTATCAATCAAACTCCGTTAAGAAGAGAGTTGCTCTACTCGGGAGGGGGATCATTACTTGCAGAGGTGAATCTGTTTGGAATATCTTATCCGGTTACACTTGGAATAAAATGTGGTATAACCGCAGAAAAATCTGTTAACGCATCATTTGTATTTAAAACACCACTTTAACTTAATTTTATGAAACTTAAAGAGCTCAATACCCTATCCCCTTTCGACTGGTTTTTAATTGCAGGGGTAATTGCCGTGAGTTCAATTTACTCATATTTAGAAGGCGTTGCCGACTTCACCGGAATGGCGGCAGCAATATCGGGGGTCATATGTGTTGTATTGGTTGCTAAGGGTAATATTCTAAACTATATTTTTGGTATTGTAAATGTATCATTGTATGCATACATATCATTTAAAGCGGCTCTTTACGGCGATTCTGCCCTTAATGCCCTCTATTACCTTCCAATGCAGTTTATAGGTTGGTACAGTTGGATGAAGGGAAGAGGGGCAAGAGGCGGTGTTACGATTTTGGCGAAGAGAATGACTAAAGTAGAGAGAGTAATTCTACTGGTTATTAGTACGATAGCTCTTCTTATTGTTGCCTATTTGTTGGATCTGGCAGGAGATCCTCAACCACTGAAGGATTCCGCAACCACAGTATTGTCTGTAATTGCCATGTTTTTAATGGTTAGAAGATATATGGAACAGTGGGTTCTTTGGGTAGTGGTTAATATTATCTCTGTAATAATGTGGAGCGTTGCTTTGTCCAGAGGAGAGTCGCATTCGGCCTTAATGGTAATAATGTGGCTTTTCTATTTGGCAAATTCAATAAACGGATGGTACACTTGGCTTAAGCTTTCGAAAAGTGATCGCTAAGTGCTTTTGCTCCCCTCTTACCTATAAGTTTCTCCAACTCTTCATATGATGCTCTTTTGATTGCGGCAACCGATCCAAATTGTTTTAAGATTTTAATTTTTGATCTCTCACCTATCCCTTTAACCGAATCCAGCTCCCCCTCTATGAACCCTTTGCTGCGTTTATTGCGATGATGGGTAATTCCAAAACGGTGGGCTTCATTTCTAAGGTGCATTATCACCTTTAGCGACATTGAGTTTTTATCCAGAAAAAGAGGGTGAGGATCGCCCGGAATTATCAGCTCCTCCAAACGTTTTGCGATTCCTATTACTTTAATTTTATCTTCTAAACCCAACTCCCTTAATGCTTCCCAGGCAGTATTCAGCTGTCCCCTTCCTCCGTCAATTACAATTAACTGAGGCAGCGGGGTGTTCTCGGCAATCATTCTGGAATAGCGCCTGTTCAATACCTCTTTCATTGTTGCAAAATCATTCGCACCCACCACGCTCTTTACATTAAAATGCCTATACTCTTTTTTACTTGGCTGTCCATCACGGAATACTACACATGCAGAGACAGCAAATTTGCCCTGTATATTGGAGTTGTCGAAACACTCTATATGAAGGGGAGGTGTGTCCATACCAAGGTCTTTCATTAATGTATCTGTGACCCTTCGTTTATGATCTTCGGGCCTTATCCTCTCCTCCTGTTTTAACCTTTCGCTCTTCAACTGCATGGCATTTTTAATGCTAAGCTTTAGAAGAGAGCTCTTGTCTCCTCTTACAGGTATGTGACACTTGAGTCTGAAGCTTTCCAAATCGGGTAGATGGCTAACAATAACCTCACCCTTGCTCTTGCCAAACTTAGAGTAAACTTCAGAAATGAAGAGACTCATAACACTCTCTTCGCTCTCCTCTAGGGGGTTCTTAAACTCCATGTTCATAGATTGTATAAGATGGCCATTTACAAGTCTCATGTAATTTCCGTAGGCAAATTCGGTTTCGAATAGTAGGGCAAAAATATCTACATCACCCATATTACCACTTACAGCAAG